>JAAYUF010000169.1 GCA_012517815.1 Clostridiales bacterium | reverse complement strand
GATCACCGGCCACTGCTGGCGCACAAACCGCATGAAGTCGCTCAGGTATTTCATCCACTGCAGGCCCAGCAGCATGATCTGCGTATCGTTCTCGCTCTGGATCACATTGGCCGCATGGCGCACCGCCGGGATCAGCGTGAGGATCATCAGAAGCATCGGCACGCCTACGATGATGGTGATGGTCAGCCCGCGGTTGCGGCGCAGGCAGGCGCCCAGCAGGTAGAAAATGCACGTCCACTCCAGCGTGTAGAGGATCAGCGTGGGCAGGTCGGAAAGCGCCGTGCCAAGCGTGCGGCTGTACAACGCGCCGCCCTGCAGATCTTCAAACAGGCTCTTGACCGCGAATTTGTCGGGCATCGCGGAGGAAAGCGCCAACACTAGCCCGCCGGTGAGCATGCTGACGGCGAGGGTCGCCAGCAGCATGGCTACCATGCCGGCCAAAAGGCCCATGAGCGTGCCCAGCCACACCCCGAGCCGCGAGGTGCCAAACCGAAGCAGAAATCGTGTGCTCTTGCCCGCGGCAATGGCGCTCTCAATCAGCGCGACGACCAGCGTCACGCTTAAGTCCGCGTATACGCCCGTATAGGGGTACGGTTCTCCCGTCAGCAGGGGGAACAACAGGGAAATCAGCTGGGATGCCAGCAGGATCAGCGTCGCCCAGCCCAGCAGACTGCTGAGCGCCTTCCACTGGTAGCGCAGCACGCCGTTCATACGCGCGTTTTGCCACCAGTTCCGTTCAAGCGTTTGCTGCATGGCGCTCCGCCTCCTCTTCTTCGGTCAGGAATACAAACAGCCGCTGCAGGCTGATGGGCGCGGTGCGCACGCGGGGGTCGCCCTCGATGCGGGCCTGCCCGGCCCCGTCGGCCAACTTCACGTGGCGCACCAGCGAGCCGGCCGTTTCCTCTTCCTTGAGGACGGTCAGCCCCTCGGTCAGCTCGCGCACGGCCTCCGGCGCGCCGGAAACGCTCAGGTAGCCGCTGCGAAGTTCAGCCAGCGTCCCCGCGCACAGCAGCCGCCCCGCGTCGATCAGCACGGCGTAGTCCAGCGCGCGCGTGACCTCGTCAATCAGGTGCGTGGAAACCAGATAGGTGCGCCCGGGGTGGGCTTGCCGGTCGCTCAGCAGCAGATCGTAAAACCGCTCCCGAAGCACCGCGTCCAGGCCCAGGCTGGGCTCGTCAAACACGGTCAGCTCCGCCCCGCTGGCCAGGCCCACGCACAGCATCAGGCCCGTTTGCATGCCGCGGCTGAAGGTTTTCATACGCTTGTTCATGGGCAGCTCAAACCGCCCGACCAGCTCGCGCGCGTACGCCTCGCTCCAGTTGGGAAACAGCCCCGCGCACACGTAAAACAGATCGCCAATCTTGTTCAGGTGGCCGAAATCGGGCGTGTCCCCGATCATGCAGAGCTTGCCCAGCGCCCGCGTCCGGTCGTACACCGTTTCGCCTTCCAGCAGCACCTCGCCGGCGTTGGGTCTGAGCATGCCGCCCGCGATGCGCAGCAGCGTGCTCTTGCCAGCGCCGTTTCGCCCCAACAGCCCCACGATCTTCCCGGACGGGATCGCAAGCGTCAGATCGTTGAGCGCCTTCGTCGCGCGGAAGCGCCGGCTGACGCCGTTCACGCGCAGCATGGCCTCGCCCTCGGCCCGCGGCTGCGGATTTCCATTGGTTTGCATCATGGTTCCCTCTCCATATCTTTCGCGTCTTGGGTTCCGTTTCCGGATGCTGCCATTATACCGCAGGCCGGGCGTCTTGGAAAGCAGTCCCGTTTCAAAGCGACGGTCGGCCCGCCCAAAGCAGCGATTCGCGCGCCGCGGGCAGCCGAAGGCCGGCCGAGCGGATCAGCTCCGCGCGGCCGGCCGGTTTCGTCGGGTTTGCCGTGGCGCCGTTTTCCGGCGGCCCGTTATTTCAGGATCAGGTTGCAAAGCCTTCCCGGCACGAAGATCAGCTTGACCAGCGTCCTGTCGCCGATGAAATGCAGTACGTCGTCGCGGCCGGGCAGCTCCCGCTGGGCCTGCTCGTCGGTCATATCCGGGCTGACGCGGATGTGCCCGCGCACCTTGCCCATCACCTGCACGGCGATGTCGATTTCGCTGCGCTTCATGGCCTGCTCGTCGTACGCGGGCCACGGTTCAAACGCGAGCCCGCTGCCGAAGCCCAGCGTTTCCCACATTTCCTCGCAGATGTGCGGGGCGACGGGCGCGAGCAGCAGGATCAGGGTCCTGAGCTCGTCCGGCGTGCAGCCGCCGACGGCGTTGAACTCGTTGACGAGGGTCATCATCTGGGCGATGGCGGTGTTGAACTTCATCGCCTCGTAATCCTCGCCGACCTTCTTGATGGTCTCGTGCATCAGCGGGGTCAGCGCCTTTTGGAAGCCCTTGCCCTCCCGGACGGTATCCATCAGGCGCCACACGCGGTCCAGAAAGCGCCGGCAGCCGCGCGCGCCGTTGGTGCTCCACGGGATCGCCTGATCGAACGCGCCCATGAACATCTCGTACAGCCGCGTCGCGTCCGCGCCGATCTCGGCGATGCAGTCGTCGGGGTTGACGACGTTGCCGCGCGATTTGCTCATCTTCTCGCCGTTCTCGCCTAGGATCATGCCGTGGCTGGTGCGCTTCTGGTAGGGCTCGCGGCAGGGCACGGCGCCGATGTCGTAGAGGAACAGGTGCCAAAACCGGCTGTAGAGCAGGTGCAGGGTGGTGTGCTCCATGCCGCCGTTGTACCAGTCCACGTTCATCCAGTAGCCCAGCGCCTCGGGGGAGGCGAAAGCCTGATCGTTGTGCGGGTCGCAGTAGCGCAGGAAGTACCAGCTGCTGCCGGCCCACTGGGGCATGGTGTCGGTTTCCCGGCGGGCGGGCGCGCCGCACACGGGGCAAACGGTGCTTACCCAGTCCTCCATCTTGGCCAGCGGGCTTTCGCCGTTGTCGGTCGGCTCATAGTTTTCCACGTTGGGCAGCAGCACGGGCAGCTGATCCTCCGGCACGGGCACCACGCCGCAGTGCGGGCAGTGCACCACAGGGATGGGCTCGCCCCAGTAGCGCTGGCGGCTGAACACCCAGTCGCGGAGCTTGTAGTTGATCTTGCGGGTGCCCAGACCCTTTTCTTCCAGCCAGTCGATGATCCTGCGCTTCGCGTCGGCCACGCGCAGGCCGTCCAGGAACCCGCTGTTGACCAGCACGCCGTCCTGCACGTCGGTGTAGGCTTCCTTGCTGATGTCGCCGCCCGCGATCACCTCGACGATGGGCAGATCAAACGCCTTGGCGAAATCATAGTCGCGCGTGTCGTGGCCGGGCACGGCCATGATGGCGCCGGTGCCGTAGCTCATGAGCACGTAATCGCTGGCCCAGATGGGAATCTCCGCGCCGTTGACCGGGTCGATCGCCTTCAGGCCCATAAGCTCCACGCCGGTCTTGTCCTTGTTCATCTCGGTGCGCTCAAAATCGCTCTTGCGCGCGGCCGTTTCACGGTAGGCCTCCACCTCGGCGAAGTTTTGGATCAGGGCGCGGTATTTTTCGATGAAGGGGTGCTCCGGGCTTACCACCATGTAGGTCGCGCCAAAGAGCGTATCCGGCCGGGTGGTGAACACGCGCAGCGTATCCTCCGTGCCCGCGATGCGGAAATCCACCTCCGCGCCCTCGCTGCGGCCGATCCAGTTGCGCTGCTGCACCTTCACCTTCTCGATGAAGTCCACGGTGTCCAGCCCGTCCAGCAGCTTCTGGGCGTAGTCGGTGATGCGCAGCATCCACTGGCTTTTCACCCGGCGGACAACCTCGCCGCCGCAGCGCTCGCACACGCCGCCCACGACCTCCTCGTTGGCCAGGCCGCATTTGCAGCTCACGCACCAGTTGATGGGCATCTCCGCCTTGTAGGCGAGGCCCTTTTTGAGCAGTTGCAGGAAGATCCACTGCGTCCACCGGTAGTAGCGGGGGTCGGTGGTATCCACCTCGCGCGTGTAGTCAAACGAGAAGCCCAGCTTTTGCAGCTGCTCGCGAAAGTGCTTGATGTTCTCCTGCGTGACCACCGCGGGGTGCACGTGGTTTTTAATGGCGTAGTTTTCCGCCGGCAGGCCGAAGGCGTCGTACCCGATGGGGTACATCACGTTATAGCCGTCCATGCGGCGCTTGCGGCTGATGATATCCATGGCCGTGTAGCTGCGCGGGTGCCCCACGTGCAGGCCCGCGCCGCTGGGGTAGGGAAACTCCACAAGGCCGAAGAACTTGGGCTTGTCGGAAGGGTACGCCGCGTGAAAGGTGCCCTTCTCGGCCCAGATCCGCTGCCATTTTTTCTCGATGCTCTCCGGATCGTACGCCGGGCGCTGGTCCTGATACATGCTGCTTGCTCCTTACCTGATCGACGCCCATGGCGGGCGTGTGCTGAATTGTTTGTTACGGAAGGTGACCCGGCCCCCGCTTCGCGCGCCGGTCCCATGCCTTTGGGCATGGGGGCAAGCCGGGTATTCGGCTGCGCCTGCCTGCAAACGTGCCCCGGCCTTCGCCGGTCCGCGCCCTGCGGCGTTCCCGTCGGCGCGCTTTGCAAGCGGGCGTGCCTTTATCGTGCCTCGGACTTCGCCGGTCCGCGCCCTGCGGCGTCCCGTCGGCGCGCTTTGCAAGTGGGCGTGCCTTTTAGCGTGCCCCGGCTTTCGCCGGTCCGCGCCCTGGTGCGTTGCAAGCGGCGCGGCTTTCCATTGCCCATGCCGCTTGGAAGCCCCGCGCCTTCGCCGGTTACGTCGCCGGACGGCGCAAGGTTTCCGCCGGATGCGCGTTCCACCGGCCATGCCGGTTGGCGGCGACGTCTGCTTCGCCTGGCAGGCCGCGCCACACCCCCCCCGCGTTCCCGCCGCATTCAGCGACGTTCGCGGGCATGCCCGCATGCGCGACGGCGTGCCGCTCGTGCGGTTACGCCTGCCCCTGCAGCCTGGCGATGCCGATGTCGATGCGCCTGAGCGTCTCGTCCCTCCCCAGCAGGTAAGCGATCTCCGTCGCGCCGCCCGGGGTGTTGGCCAGACCGCTGATCGCCACGCGCACCGGCCACATCATCTGGCCGGTTTTCAAACCCTGCTCTTCCGCAAGCCCCATCAGGCAAACCTTAAGCGGCTCCTCGGAAAAGTCCGCAAGCCCCGCGAGCGCGGGGCGCGCTAGCAACAGGGCCCTCAGGCTGGTTTCCGGGTCGGTTTTCATTTTTTTATGGGTGTAAAGCTCCAGCTCGTAGGGCGGGAGCTCCGCCAGAAAGCGCACCATCTCGGGCACGCGGTTAAAAACCTCGGTGCGGCTGTGCATCAGCTCGGCCAGCCTGCGGTAATCCACGCCCCGGCCGGCCAGCGCCTGCTCAAACCACGGCGTCGCCCTGCGCAGGTACTCCTCAAACGGCATGCGCTTGATGTACTCGCTGTTGAACCACACCAGCTTTTCCATGTTGAAGATGGCCGGGGATTTGGAAAGCCCCTCCAGCTCGAACGCGTCCACCAGCTCGGGCAGGGTGAAAAACTCCCGCTCCTCCTTGGGGCACCAGCCCAGCAGGGCGATAAAGTTGATGATCGCTTCCTTTACATAGCCCTGCGCCAGCAGATCCTCAAAGCTCGGGTCGCCGTAGCGCTTGGAAAGCTTGCGCGTGGCGTCCTTCATCACGACGGGCAGGTGCACGTACGTGGGCGGCTGCCAGCCGAAGGCCTCGTAGAGGAGGTTATACTTGGGGGTGGAGCTTAAGTACTCCGTGCCGCGCATCACGTGGGTGATGCCCATCAGGTGGTCGTCCACCACATTGGCGAAATTGTAGGTGGGCAGCCCGTCCGCCTTGATGAGCACGTTGTCGTCCAGCGTGTCGCAGGGGGCTTCCACATGGCCGAACAGCGCGTCCTCAAAGCTCGCGGTGCCGGTTTGGGGGATGTTCTGGCGGATCACGAAAGGCTCGCCGCTTTCCATCCGCCGTTTGGCCTCGTCGCGCGGGATGTGCAGGCAATGCTTGTCGTACTTGAACTGCTCGCCGCGCGCGGTGGCGGCGTCGCGCCGCTCCTGAAGCTCCTCGCGGGTGCAGAAACAGGGGTACGCCGCCCCGGTCTCCAGCAGCTTCATCGCCCATGGCAGGTACAAATCCCGCCGCTGGGTTTGGATATAGGGGCCGTAATCCCCGCCCACATCCGGGCCTTCATCGTACGTAAGCCCCGCCTCGCGCATGCTCTGGTAGATCAGCTCCACGGCGCCGGGCACCTCGCGCTCCTGATCGGTATCCTCGATGCGCAGGATAAACGTGCCCTTGTTTTTACGGGCGAAAAGGTATGTGTACAGGGCGGTGCGCAGGCCGCCCAGGTGCAGGTAGCCCGTGGGGCTGGGGGCAAACCGGGTGCGTATCTCCGACATGGGCAGGTTCCTTTCCTATTTACATTGCTCGGCCCGAAAGCGCCCGTCCGGGCGGGCGTCGCGGCCGCGCCGCCGGCCGGAGGCCGATGGTCAGGCCTGAACTTCCTTCTTAAAGCTGTCCTTCAGCCCCACCACGCGGTTGAACACGGCCAGTTCCTGCGTGGAATCCGGGTCCTTGCAGAAATAACCCATGCGCAGGAACTGGAACTTGTCCCCCACCCGCGCGCCGCCCAGCGAGGTTTCCATGTAGCCGCGGCAGATGTCCACGCTGTTGGGGTTCAGGCGCTTGATCAAATCCTTCTTGAGCGTACCCGCGGGCACGGGCGCGTCCTCGCCGGCGGGTTCCTCCGCCTCGGCCACGGCTTCCTCCGCCTGCGCGGTTTCCTCCACCAGCAGCGGCTCGTACAGGCGGGCTTCCACGGGCAGGTTTTCGGTCGCGCTCACCCAGTGGAGCGTGCCCTTCACCTTGCGGTTGGCGCCCTCGCTGCCGTTGCGGGTGTCCAGATCGACGGTTCCGTACACGCAGGTCACTTCGCCGTTTTCGTCCTTATCGCAGCGGTCGGCGCGGATGATGTAGGCGCTCTTGAGCCGCACCTCTCCGCCCAGGAACAGCCGGAAGTACTTTTTGGCGGGCACTTCCATGAAATCCTCCCGCTCGATGTACAGCTCCCGGGTGAGTACGGCGGTATGCGTGCCCATCTCCGGGTGGTCGGGATGGTTTTCCATGGGCAGCTCGTCGCGCTGGCCCTCGGGCCAGTTGGTGAGCACCAGCTTGAGCGGGCGCAGCACCGCCATGGCGCGGGGCGCGGACGCGCCCAGATTTTCGCGCACGCAGTGCTCCAAAAGCGCGAGATCCACCACGCTGTCCGCCTTGGCCAGGCCGATGCGGTCGACAAAGTCGCGGATGCCCTCCGGCGTATAGCCGCGGCGGCGCAGGGCGCACAGCGTGGGCATGCGGGGATCGTCCCAGCCGGAAACGTAGCCGCCCTCCACCAGCATGCGCAGGTAGCGCTTGCTCATGATGGTGCGCGTCAGGTTCAGGCGGCTGAACTCGATCTGCCGCGGGGAGCCGGGCAGCATGTTCTGCGCGTGGTCCACCACCCATTCGTACAGCGGGCGATGATCCTCGTACTCCAGGCTGCACAGGCTGTGGGTGATCTTTTCCAGTGCGTCCCCGATGGGGTGGGCGAAATCGTACATCGGGTAGATGCACCATTCGCTGCCGGTGCGGTGGTGCTCCTTAAACAGGATTCGGTACATGGCCGGATCGCGCAGGTTGATGTTGGGGCTTTTCATATCGATCTTCATGCGAAGGATCATGCTGCCCTCGGGATGCTTGCCCGCCTTCATTTCTTCAAACAGGCGCAGGCTTTCCTCCGCCGGGCGGTTGCGCCAGGGGCTGTCCCTGCCGGGCTCGGTGAGGGTGCCGCGGCTCAGGCGCACCTGCTCGGGCGTCTGCTGATCCACATAGGCCAGATCGCGGCGGATCCAGTCCGCGGCGATGTCGTAGCAGTGCTGGTAATACTCGCTGGCAAAAAACAGGCCGCCCTTCCAGTCAAAGCCCAGCCAGCGGATATCCTCCTGGATGCCCTCGACGAACTCCGTTTCCTCCTTGGCGGGGTTGGTATCGTCAAAGCGCAGGTTGGTAAGCCCGCCGAAACGTTCCGCGGTTAAAAAATCCGCCACGAGCGCCTTGCAGTGGCCGATGTGCAGGTAACCGTTGGGTTCCGGCGGGAAACGCGTGTGCACGCGCTGGTACCGCCCGCTCCTGAGATCTTCTTCGATAATGTCCCAGATGAAATTCGTCTTTTTGACGGGCGTTTCCATGCTGTGCACCTTCCTTTCCAAGTGTAGCCGCCCTTCGTCGGTCGGCGGTATTCTGTCATTATAGAACGAAACCGCGCCGTTGACAAGGGCCGGGGCCGGGTTTGGCGATTTTTCGGGCACGGCGGGCCTTGCGCGGAAAGGTCCGCCGCGGGCGCTTCCCGCGCCGGGTTTGCGCTCCTTTCGCGCGTGCCGCCCGCCCCGTTCGCCCGCGGCTTACGGCGCTTTTCCCGCGCTACGCACGCCATTTTTCCGTTTGACAACCGCATCCGCCTGCCTTATACTAGCGCTGACAGCAGAATAACGGTTTCATTCGGTTGACGGTCAGGGGAGAGAGCGGAACGCTCACGGGCGGTTCCGCCGCCGAAGGTGCAAGCCCGCACAAGCTCTCAGGCAAAAGGACCCGGACCCGACGAGGCTCTGGAAAGCAGCGATGCACCGAAGAGGCAATCCGCACGGCGCAGGCCGGCATGCGGAGAAACTTTCAGGTAAACGGACAGAGGCGCGAAGAAACGCTGCGAACCCTCGCCACCTTTCTTTGACGCCTGTTTTTTTGCGTCCAGATTGCCAAAAGGAGTGGAACCGCCATGAATGAAACCGGAGAACCGCTGAAAACGCCGCTGTACGAGCGCCACGTCGCCCACGGGGGCCGCATCGTCCCCTTCGCGGGGTATCTGCTGCCCGTGCAGTACGAGGCCGGCGTCATCCGCGAGCACAACGCCGTGCGCGAAAATGTGGGGCTGTTTGACGTCAGCCACATGGGGGAGGTTTCCTTCGAGGGGCCGGACGCGCTTACCGCGCTCCAGCGCCTGCTGTGCAACGATCTGGCTTCATTGGCGGACGGGCGCGTCCGCTACAGCCCCATGCTCAACGCGCAGGGCGGCGTGATCGACGACGTGCTGGTGTACCGGTTCTCCCCCGACAAGTACCTGATGGTCGTCAACGCCGCCAACCGTTATAAGGATGTGAAGCACATCCTGGCCGAATCCGCGGGCGACGTGCGCATCGCGGACGTATCCGACAGCTACGGCCAGCTGGCGTTGCAGGGCCCAAGGGCCGAGGCCCTGCTTTCCACGCTGGTGCCCGCGGAGCGGCTGCCGGGCAGGTATTACAGCTTCCTGCCCGATGTGGAGGTCGGCGGCGTGCGTTGCCTGCTCAGCCGCACCGGCTACACCGGGGAGGACGGTTTCGAGCTCTACGCCCCCGCTGGACAAACCCCCCAACTGTTTGACGCGCTGCTTGCAGCCGGGGAGCCTTTCGGCCTGCAGCTGTGCGGCCTCGGGTGCCGCGACACCCTCCGGCTGGAAGCCGCGATGCCCCTGTACAGCCACGAGATGGACGACGGCGTCACCCCGCTGGAAACGGCTCTCGGGCGCTATGTGAAGTTGGACAGGCCCGGCTTCATCGGCCGGGAGGCGCTGCTTTCGGCAGGCGCTCCAAAGCGCGCCCGCGTCGGCCTTCGCATGAAGGGCCGCGGCATCGCGCGCGCGCATTACCCCGTGTACGCGGGCGAAACGCTGGTCGGGCACACCACCAGCGGCACGCACTGCCCCACCGTGGGGCCGGTCGCCATGGCGCTGGTCGAAGCCGCGCACCAGACCGTTGGCGAAACCCTCGCCGTGGAAATTCGCGGCGCGCGCGTCGAGGCGGAAATCGTACCCCTGCCCTTCTATACCCGCCGGGCCTGACGGCCCAACCCCGTTTGACGTTCCCATCCCCCAAGGAGTAAAGGAGGCTGCCGCCATGGAAATCAAAACCGATCGTCTGTACTCCGAAAGCCATGAATGGGTGCTCTTTGAAAACGATACCACCGCGACCGTCGGGCTGTCCGATTTTGCCCAGAGCGAGCTGGGCGACCTCGTGTTTGTGAACCTGCCCCAGGTGGGCGATACGGTCACCGCCGGGGAAACCTTTGCCGACGTGGAAAGCGTGAAGGCCGTCAGCGACGTGTACAGCCCCGTGACCGGCAAGGTCGTCGCCGTCAACGCCACGCTTCTGGACGCGCCCCAGACCATCAACGAGGAGCCTTACGAGGCCTGGCTGGTCAAGGTGGAGGGGATCACCGGCAAAGTCGCCCTGATGGACGCCGACGCCTACCGCGCCCTCACCGAAAAGTAACCGGCCGCGGCGGCCGCCCCCGGCGGAGCGCCCGCCGCTGCTCCTGCGTGCCCATTTTGCCCCGCGCGGCGCTCCGAAAACTGAAAACACGAGGTGATCCCCATGAGCCGTTATGTGCCGCATACCCCCGCGGAAACGCGGGCGATGCTTGACGAGCTGGGCCTTGCGGATGTCGGCGGGCTGTTTGCCGACGTGCCCGAAAGCGTCCGGCTGACCGGGCCCGTCGACCTGCCCCGGGGCCTGAGCCAGATGGAAACCCTGCGCGACATGGAAGCGCTGGCCGAGCGCAACACGCGCTACCGCCTCACCCTGCGCGGCGCGGGCTGTTATGATCACTGGATTCCCCCGATGGTTAATCGCGTCGCCTGCAAGGAAGAGTTCCTCACCGCCTACACCCCCTATCAGGCGGAGCTTTCGCAGGGCGTTTTGCAGGCCATTTTCGAGTACCAGACGCTGGTATGCGTGCTCACCGGCATGGACGTCAGCAACGCCGGCGTGTACGACGGGGCCAGCGCCGCCGCCGAAAGCGCCGTGATGTGCCGGGAGCGCGGGCGCGCCGTGACCCTTGTTTCCGCCTGCGCCCACCCCGACACCGTCGCCGTGATGCGCACCTACTGCTACGGCACCGGCGACGAACTGCGCCTGATCCCCGAAAAGGACGGCCGCACCGATGCCGCCGCCCTGGCCGCGATGCTCGCGCCGGACGTCGCCGCCGTATATGTGCAGCAGCCCAACTTCTACGGCCAGCTGGAGGATGTGACCGGGCTGTTCGCCGCCGCGAAGGCCGCCGGGGTCAAGTGTATCCTGGGCGTCAACCCAACGGCGCAGGCCATCCTCCCCGACGGGCGAGAAGTCGGCGCGGATATCGTCTGCGGCGATCTGCAGCCCTTTGGCATCGCCATGGCTTTCGGCGGGCCGTCCTCGGGCTTCATGGCGTGCACGGCGGCGCTTGTGCGCAGGCTGCCGGGCCGCATCGCGGGCCAGACCGTGGACGCGCAAGGCCGCCGCGCCTTCGTGCTCACGCTTCAGGCGCGGGAGCAGCACATCCGCCGCGAAAAGGCTTCCAGCAACATTTGCAGCAATCAGGCGCACTGCGCGCTCATCGCCTCGGTCTACGCGACCTACCTTGGGCCGGACGGCGTCACGGCCGTGGCGGAAAGCTGCCTTGCCAAGGCGCACGCCTTCGCGGCGATGCTGTGCGACATCCCGGGCGTGCGGCTGCGCCATACGGGCGAGTTCTTCCATGAATTTGTGACCGACCTGCCCGTGCCGCCCGAAAAGGTTCAGGCCGCGCTGGAGGCCACGGGCGTCCTGAGCGGCCTGCCCCTGCCCGGCGGGATGCTGTGGTGCGTCACCGAAAAAGCCGGCCGGGAGGATCTGCTCCGGGTGGCCCAGACCGTAAGGGAGGCGTGTGCGCAATGAGCGAAGCCGTTTTGCTTTCCTATGAAAAGAGCGTGCCGGGGCGGCGCTCCGAGGTAATCCCCAAGCCGGACGTGCCCGCCTACGCCCTGCCCGAGGCGCTGCGCCGCAAGACGCCGCTCCTGCTCCCGGAGCTTTCGGAGGTGGACGTGGACCGCCACTACACCGAGCTTGCGCACCGCGCCTACGGCGTCAACTGCGGCTTTTATCCGCTGGGCAGCTGCACCATGAAGTATAACCCGGCTGTGAACGAAGCCGTCGCCGCCTTGCCGGGCTTTGCGCAGGCGCACCCGCTCGCGCCCGCGCACGCGGTCGCAGGCTGCCGCGCCGTGATGGAGGAACTCTCCGAAAGCCTGTGCCGCATCGCCGGCATGGACGCGTTCACCCTGCAGCCCGCGGCCGGCGCGCACGGCGAGCTGACCGGGATGCTGTGCGTGCGCGCCTACCACGAAAGCCGCGGCGATGCCGCCCGCAAAACGATGCTGGTGCCCGACAGCGCCCACGGCACCAACCCCGCCAGCGCCGCGATGGCCGGTTTCACGGTGGTCAACGTGCCCAGCCGCGCGGACGGCTGCGTCGATCTGGACGCGCTCTCCGCCCTGCTGGACGACGGCGTCGCCGGCATGATGATGACGAATCCGAACACGCTGGGCCTGTTTGAGAAGGATATTCTCAAAATCAGTCGAATGGTACATGCATCGGGCGGCCTGATGTATTACGACGGCGCGAACCTCAACGCCATTCTCGGCCTCGCGCGGCCCGGCGATATGGGGTTTGACGTAACGCACCTGAACCTCCACAAGACGTTTTCCACCCCGCACGGCGGCGGCGGCCCCGGCAGCGGGCCCGTCGGCGTCAAGGCGCTGCTGGCCCCCTTCCTGCCCACGGTGGCAAGCCTGGGGGAAACCGGCCCGCTGCAGGTGAAAGCCTTCCACGGCAATTTCGCCACGCTGGCGCGGGCGCTGGCCTATATCAAAACGCTGGGCGGCGACCATCTGCGCGACGTGGCCCACCACGCGGTGCTCAACGCCAACTATCTGATGGCCCGGCTGAAGGCCGCGGGCTATACCCCCGCGTTTGACCGGCCCTGCATGCACGAGTTTGTGCTCACGCTGGAGCACGAGCGCGAAACCACCGGCGTCAGCGCCCTGGACGTGGCGAAAACCGTGATCGATTACGGCATGCACCCGCCCACGATGTATTTCCCGCTGATTGTGCACGAGGCGCTCATGTTTGAGCCGACCGAGACCGAAACCCGCGAAACGCTGGACCGCGCCGCGCAGGTGATGGCCGCTATCCGCGCCGATCTGGAGCGTGACCCCGAAGCGATGCATACCGCGCCCCACAGCGCCGTGATCGGCCGGCCCGACGAAGTGCGGGCCGCCCGCACGCCAGTGCTGCGCTGGAAACCAGAACCCTGAACCGCTGCGGTTGTCCGGCCGTGCCCCCCGCCGGGCGCGCAGCCGGGTCGCCCACCCGCTTTGCGCCCCCGCGGCGTGACGGGTAGCGACCCCGTCGCGCGCCCGGGGAGAACGTCCGCGGGCGCCTCACACGCGGCCGCATCCGCAGCGCCGCCGGGCATCCCGGCCGCGGGCCGTGCGCCATGGGCGGAATCCCCCGCGCTACCCGACGCCGACGCGGCCTGCGCCGCAGTACGCTGAAGCCGCTTGCGGCTACGGCGGCGGCGATTACCCCAAGAATGCGGCGGTGAAAACGGATGATTAGTCGCACAGCCTGCCTGATTGCCCGCGGTACGGACCCGTACCGCAACTTGGCCATCGAAAAACACCTCATGGATACCCTCCCGGAGGAGACGGCCATCCTGTACCTGTGGCAGAACGACCACACCATCGTCGTGGGCCGCAACCAGAATCCGTGGTACGAGTGCCGCGTGAACGAGTTTCTGGCGTCCGGCGGCAAGATCGCGCGGCGTCTGAGCGGCGGCGGGGCGGTCTACCACGATCTGGGCAACCTGAACTTCACCTTTGTTCTGCCCAAAAACGAGTTCGACGTCGCGCGCCAGCTTTCGGTCATCCGCATGGCCGTGGGCGCTTTTGATCTGGAGGCGTACCACAGCGGCCGCAACGATCTGCTCATCGGCGACCGCAAGTTCAGCGGCAACGCCTTCTATAAGGCCGGGCACAGCGCTTACCACCACGGGACGCTCCTGGTGAACTGCAACATGCAGACCATGGCGGGCTACCTGATCCCCAGCGAAAAAAAGCTGCAGTACCACGGCGTGCAAAGCGTGCAGGCCCGCGTGCTCAACCTGTGCAGCCTGGTGCCGGAGATGACCATCGACAGCCTGGAGTACGAGCTGATCCGCGCGTTCACCGCCGTGTACAAGCACGCCCCCGCCACGCTGGACGAACGGATGCTCGACCAGCACACCCTTTCGATGATCGCGGAGCAGTTTTCCGATCCCGAGTGGATCTATCCCGAGGCCCTGCCCTACACCTTCACCGTCACCGAGCGCTTCCCCTGGGGCGGCGTTACGGTCAAGCTGCTGGTGGATAACGGGGTTATCCGCAACGCGCGGCTGTTTACCGACGCGATGGAGGCCGGGCTGTTTTCGCTTTTGGAGCAGGCGCTCACCGGCTGCCCCTACCTGATCTCCGCGATCAACGGCCGCCTGCGCCAGAAGCTGGAACTGCTGCGCGACCATCAGCTGTTACAGATGGCCGGTGACGTGGGCGTGCTGATCTGCGGGCGCATCCGCGAGCTGGACCGCAACGCCCAGCAGGAGGCGGCCGCATCGCAGGAGGGCGGCGACACCCCAACCGGTCAGGGTGGCTGAGCCTTCGCCCCCGGCAACGCCAGCGTAGCGGCACCGGCTTCCCCGACGGCGCGCGGCCCGCTGCTCCGCGCGGCCCGTTGCTCCGCGTATGCCCGGCGCGCCTTCCCGCGGTTGTTCCTTGTGCCCGACGGCGCGCGGCGTTAGCTGCGCGCTTTGTCAATCGGGCCGGTTTTATCGGGCCAATTATATGGCCTTAATAAGGAAAGGAGTCCGTTATGCATGATTTGATTGTGATTGGCGCCGGGCCGGGCGGCTACGCGGCGGCGGAGCACGCGGGGCGGCACGGGCTGTCCGTGGCGCTGGTGGAGCGCGACCGTCTGGGGGGCACGTGCTTGCACCGGGGCTGCGTACCCACCAAAGCCTACCTGCACGCATCCTCCGTCGCGGCGGAAGCGGCCGCCTGCGCGCCCGAAGCGCTCACCGGATTTGACCGCCGGCGCATGTTCGACTGGAAGAACGAGACGGTGGAAACCCTCACCAAGGGCGTGAGCCTGCTGATGAAGTCCGCGAAGGTTGCCGTGTATGAAGGCTCGGCCACCCTGCTTACCGCCGCCGCGCCCTTTGCCGTGCGCGTAACCGGCGCGGACGGCTCCGCGCAGACGCTGGAAGCCCGCCACGTGATCCTCGCCACGGGGGGCGCGCCTTCCCGCCTGCCGGTGCCCGGCTGCGACGACCCCGCCGTGTGGACGAGCGACGATCTGTTGGGCGAGCCCGGCACGCAGCCCTTTACAAGCCTTTTGATTGTGGGCGGCGGCGTGATCGGCGCGGAGATGGCGTCCATCTACGCCAGGCTGGGCGTCACCGTCACGGTGCTGGAGGCGGAAAAGCGCTGCCTGCCGATGCTGGACGCCGAGCTAGGCCGCAGCGCGGAGCTGCTGCTCAAGGGGCTGGGCGTAACGGTATGGACCGAGGCGCGCCTGCAAAGCCTGCGCCGCGAAGGCGACGGCTTTGCCGCCGCGTTCATTCGCAACGGCGAGGAGCAGGTTGTGACCGCCGAGCGCGCGCTGCTGGCGACCGGCCGCCGCCCCGTGACGGACGGGCTGTTCGGAGAGGGCGTCGCGCCCGCCCTGAACGGGCGGCTGATCGCGGTGGACGAGCACTTCCGCACCAGCCTGCCGGGCGTGTACGCGATCGGCGATCTCAACGGCCTGCACCAGTTGGCGCACGCGGCGCACGCGCAGGCCGTGGCGGCGGTCAGCGATCTGCTGGGCGAGCCCTCGCCCGTCGACCCGACCCTTGTGCCCGGCTGCGTGTATACCGCGCCGGAGATCGCGACCGTGGGCATGACCGCGGACGAGGCCAGGGAGCGGGGTCGCGCGGTGGTCGTGGGCAAGGCGCTCACCACGCAAAACGCGCGCTCCCTGATCGAAGGGCTGGGCCGTGGGTTTATCAAGCTGGTGTTTGACCGGGACACGCACCGCCTGAAAGGCGCGCAGCTTTTCTGCGGCCGCGCGACCGATCTGGTGGGCGAACTCGCGCTCGCCATCCGCACGGGGCTGACCGCGGAGCAGTTAGCCGGCACCGTGCGGCCGCACCCCACGTTTGAGGAAGCGATCACCGACGCCGCGCAGGCGGCCCGGTTTGCGTGACGCGGGCGAAGCGCGCCGGATGCCCGAAACGCCGCCCGCCCCGCGCGACTCGGGCGGTCGGGAAACCGCCGCCGCAGCGGAAATGGGTCAAGGGTGAAACCCTTCTGCCGAAGCATTTTGCCAAAGCGAGCGAACAACCCGAAGGGCTGTGAGGCGAGCGGCGATAGCCATATGGTTGAGTTTGTCAACAGTTTGCTCCGTGAATTGCCCTTGCGGGGTTTGGGGCACCGGAGGCGAGCGCGCGGCCAGTGGCCGCTTCGGCGAAGCCGAAAGAGAACCGAAGGCGCCGGAGGGGTTGCGTGTGCCCTGTGGACACATCGGCAAAGCCGATAGCAAACCGAAGGTGGCCGGCCTGACAAGCCCGGCGCACGGCCGTGCGACGTGCGCCGATCAGGCCGGCGGGAGAGAGGTTTCACGAGGGCTGGGCATGACCATCCCCAACCCGACCACGAAACCAAACGGAAAAGCCCCAAGGTCTTATGCCGAAGCATTTTGCCAAAGCGAGCGAACAGCCCGAAAGGCGAAGAGGCGAGCGATCCTGCGGATTGCATGGGTTCTTTGACGGCCTGCGGCCGCGCCACCCGGCGCGGCCGTTTGCGCGCTTCTATGATGTGCTCCGCTAACGCATTAATGCAATCATTCATTTCCGGAAGCAAATTTTGCAACTTTTTTTCGGATAAATTCATTTTCCAACGATCCCGTTTCCGGCTCATTGCGCGTCTACCCCAGTCCCAAAAGAAGGCCGTGCCTTGTGTTCGGCATTTTCAGACCGTCGCGCGCCCGGGGCGGCGGGCGGGCGGCGGCCGTCCCGGCGAGAATTGACATTTGGCAATCGCGTGGATATAATGAAACGGATTATTCCTTGAAAGTGAAGGGTTTCATAAATGGGAGGATTGTTATGAACTCGAAATTCCTGATTTACATGTTCAAACGTTTGGGCATGGCGCTATTAACGATCTTTTTGGTGATCGCGATCACCTTTTTCGTTATGCACGCCATTCCGGCCAGTCCCTTCAGCAGTGAAAAGGCGAAGAGCGACGCGGTCATCAAGGCCCTTGAGATCAAATACGGTTTTGACAAACCTTTAGGCGTCCAGTTTCTGAATTATTTATGGGGCGTCCTTCATTTTGATTTCGGTCTGTCCACGGCCTGGGTCGGGTTCACCGTCGCCGACCTGATTATGGGCGGTTTTTCCTATTCCGCTTCCATCGGCTTCACGGCGGCGTTCATCGCCATTATCCTGGGCATCCTGTTTGGGTGCCTTGCGGCGCTCAACCGCGGAAAATGGCTGGATTCGGTGATACAGGTCGTCACAACGGCGCTGGTATCCATGCCGTCGTTTGTCGTGGCGACCCTTCTGCTGCTGTTCGTTTCCTTCCGGCTGGGGTGGTTCCCGTCGCTTGGCAACCAGCCGGGCGGCATGGTGCTGCCCATCGTCTCGCTGAGCCTGTACCCCATGGCTTACATCACGCGCCTGCAACGCTCCAGCATGCTGGACGTGCTGGGCGCCGATTACATCCGCACGGCGCGCGCCAAAGGCGTGAAATCCAGCAAGGTTATTTACAAGCATGCCCTGAAAAACGCCCTTACGCCCGTGATCACCTACGCCGGCCCGATGATGGCTTACATCCTCACCGGCAGCATGGTGGTGGAAAACATCTTCTCCGTTCCCGGCCTGGGCCGCCTGTTTACCAACAGCATGCTGCGCACCGACTACATGATGATCATGGGCGTCACGATCTTTCTGGCCTTCATGATCATCCTGATGAACTTCATCAGCGACGTGCTGTACAAGGTAATGGACCCCAGAATTGACCTGGCGTAAGAGAGGGAAGAGAACGATGCCCAACGAAAAGATTCCGATTAAGAACCCGTTTAGCCTCCAGGTTGATCCGGACCTGTTCAAGCCCGCGACCGAGGAGGAAAAGGCGCAGCAGGTACAGATGCGCGAATCCGTCTCCTTCATGCGCGACGCGCTGCGCCGCCTGTCCCGCAACCGGCTTGCGATGGTGTGCGTGGTGCTGATTCTGGTGGTCGCGCTGGTCGCGTTTCTGGTGCCCCAGTTTTACCCCTACAGCTACACCAAGCAGGATGTGACGTCCAAATACCTGCATCCCTTTGAGTATTCCGCCAAAGAACAGGCCAAGATCGACAAGGGCGTGGCGGTGTTCCCCCACATCATGGGCACCGACGCGCTGGGCCGCGATTACGCCATCCGCGTCATCTACGGCACGCGCATCTCGCTGCTGGTGGGCATTTTCAGCGCGCTGATCGTCATTGTCATCGGCATCATCTACGGCTCCATCTCCGGCTATTTCGGGGGCAGGGTCGACAACGTGATGATGCGCGTCGTCGATATCATTTACGCCTTGCCCGACGTGCTCATCGTGATCCTGCTCTCGGTCGCCATCAAGGAAATGGTCAGTTCCTCCAACAACGTCCTGATTGCCAAACTGGGCGCGGGCATGGTGAGCATTTTCATGGTGTTCGGCCTGCTCTACTGGGTGGGCATGGCCCGTCAGGTGCGCGGCCAGATCCTTTCCATTAAGGAGCAGGAGTACGTGCTGGCGGCGCGCGCCACCGGCGCTTCGGCCGCCCGCATCATCCGCAAGCACATGATCCCCAACTGCGTGTCCGTCATCATCATCGTGGCGGCCATGCAGATTCCCAGCGCGATTTTTACCGAGAGCTTCCTTTCCTTCCTGGGCTTGGGCGTATCCATCCCGATGCCGTCGCTGGGTTCGCTGGCTGCCGACGCCCGTTCGGGCCTCAACAGTTACCCCTACCTGCTGATCTTCCCGGCGATGTCCATCTTCCTGATCGTGCTGTCGTTCAACCTCTTGGGCAACGGCCTGCGCGACGCCTTTGACCCCAAGCTTCGCTCCTGAGGAGGCCCCGATATGCAACATTTGCTTGAAGTGAAAAACCTTCAGACCACCTTTTTCACCCCTTCCGGCGAAGTGCGCGCGGTGGGCAACGTCAGCTTCAACCTGGAACCCGGCAAGGTGCTGGGCATTGTCGGCGAAAGCGGCAGCGGGAAAAGCGTGACCGCCTATTCGATTTTACAGATTCTCACCCATCCGGGCCGCATCGTGGGCGGCAGCGTGAAGCTGCACGGCCAGGAGCTGGTGGGCCTCCCGGAGGAGGAGATGCGCAAGGTTCGCGGCAACAAGATCAGCATCATCTTCCAGGACCCCATGACCAGCTTGAACCCCGTGTTCACCATCGGCAACCAGCTGATGGAAGCCATTATCCTGCACACCCAGCGCCCGCGCGAGCAGGCGCGGGAGCGCGCCATCGAGATGCTCCGCCTGGTAGGCATCAACGAGCCGGAGAAGCGCATCCACCAGTACGCCTACGAGCTCAGCGGCGGCATGCGCCAGCGCGTGATGATCGCCATGGCCCTGGCCTGCGAGCCCGATATCCTGATCGCCGACGAACCCACCACCGCGCTGGACGTGACCATTCAGGCGCAGATTCTGGAACTGATGCTGGAGCTGCAAAAGAAGCTGGGCATGGCCATCATTATGATCACGCACGACCTGGGCGTGATCGCCAACATGTGCGACGAGGTGGTCGTCATGTACGCCGGCCGCATCTGCGAGCGCGGCACCGCCCCCGAGATTTTCTACAACCCGCGCCACGAGTACACGCGCGGCCTGCTGCGTTCCATCCCCAACATCGACAACGACGAGAAATCCCGTCTGATCCCGATTATGGGCACGCCGGTCGATCTGCTCAACCTCCCCAAGGGCTGCCCCTTCGCCCCCCGCTGCGAACGCGCGATGAAGGTCTGCCTCAACCAGTTCCCCGAGGAATACTGGGTCGCCAAGGACCACATCGCCAGCTGCTGGGTAAACGTCCTGGAGAAGGTCGGCGCGCCGCTTGCCGAGCTGGGCGGGCAGGAGGCGGCGCAGCAGATGGCCCGCGAGGGAGAGGAGGCAGCACAATGAGCGAAGTAACGGCATTTCAGCCGGACCCGCAGTATCTGGTTCAGGTGCGCGATCTCCGGGAGCATTTCCCCATCGCCACGGGTTTTACCAAAACCACCATGCTCAAGGCCGTGGACGGCGTGAGCTTTGACATCCGCCGCGGCGAAACGCTGGGCCTGGTGGGCGAGAGCGGCTGCGGCAAAACAACCGTCGGCCGCACGATGCTTCATCTGTACAAGCCCACCGGCGGCGAAATCTGGTTTGACGGGCGCAAGGTCGAAAAAGGCCCCACGCTCAACGAATTTCGCCGCAGGGCGCAGCTGGTGTTTCAGGATCCCTACTCGTCCCTCAACCCGCGCATGACGGTGGGCGACATCGTCGCCGAACCCATCGACGTGCACCGGCTCTGCGCCTCCCGCAAGGAGCGCAACGAGCGCATCCAGAACCTCCTGTCGATGGTCGGCCTTTCCAGCGAGCAGGCCACCCGCTATGCCCACGAGTTCAGCGGCGGCCAGCGCCAGCGCATCGGCATCGCGCGCGCGCTGGCCAGCAACCCCGAGTTCATCGTCTGCGACGAACCGGTGAGCGCGCTGGACGTGAGCATTCAGGCGCAGGTCCTCAACATGCTGGAGGACCTGCAAAGCCAGCTGGGGCTCACCTACCTGTTCATCGCCCACGACCTGAGCGTGGTCAAGCATATCTCCAACCGCATCGCCGTGATGTACCTGGGGCACATGGTGGAACTGGCCTCCTCCAACGAGCTGCACCACCATCCCCTGCACCCCTACACCATCTCCCTGCTCAGCGCCATCCCCGTGCCCGACCCGGTCAAGGCCAGGCAGCAGAAGCGCATCGTGCTCAAGGGCGATATCCCCAGCCCCCTGCGCGCGCCCGGCGGTTGCCCGTTCAACACCCGCTGCAGCCGCGCCACGGAGATCTGCCGCCACAGCAACCCCGCCTTTTTGGAGGTGGCGCCGGAGCACTACGTGGCCTGCCATCACGTTTCGTCGTAAAAAAGAACGCGGCCGATATTGACGTTCACAAATTCACGTGTTACGATAACGTTACACGTGGAGTGTAAAAATAATTCATAGGAGGAAAACCATGAAAAGGATCGTCGCTATGATGGTTGCCCTGATGATGGTTATCGGCATGGTGTCTTTCGCCTCAGCGGAAGGCGGCCAGGTCGTTAACTGCATGTTCGGTGGCGGCACCCCGCAGTACATGGACCCGGCTCTCAACAGCGCCTCCAACGGCAGCAACGTGATCCGCACCGCCTTCTGCGGCCTGATGGGCTCGCAGTACGACGCGGACGGCAAAGTGATCTCCGCTCCGGAACTGGCCGAGAAGGTCGAAGTTTCCGCGGACGGGCTCGTCTACACCTTCACCCTCCGTGAAAACCTCAAGTGGAGCGACGGCGCCGACTTCGTCGCCAGCCAGGTCGTCAGCAGCTGGAACCGCGCCGCGTCCCCCGAGCTGGCCGCGGACTACGGCTTCCTGTATGATTACATTGCCAAGAACGCCGACGGCACCCTCAACCTGGTTGCGGACGACGCCGCCCGTACCCTCGTTGTGACCCTCGTCAACCCCTGCGCGTACTTCCTGGATCTGTGCGCTTTCCCGACCTTCTACCCCGTCCGGGTCGAGCTTGTGGACAATCAGGGCATCTGGGCCACCAGCCCCGAAACCTTCATCGGCATGGGCGCCTTCCGGATGACCAAGTACGCCGTGGACGACATCATCACCTTCGAGAAGAACCCCAACTACTGGAACGCGGACAAAGTCACGCTCTCCGGTGTGAACTACTACCTCTCCGAGGATAACGTGGCCATCCTGACCGCGTACGAGAACAACACCGTGCAGTACATCCAGTCCATCGATCCCACCGAGTTTGAGCGCCTCAACGCGACCTACCCGGGCGAGCTGGAGTACTACGATAACCTCGGCACCTACTATGTGCTCATGAACGTGTACAAGGACATCTCCCCCGTTGGCAAGCAGCTGACCGAGCAGGAGCAGGCCAAGGCCCGTTTCGCCCTTGGCCAGATGGTCGACCGCTATGAGCTGGTGACCTACGTGACCCAGGCGGGCCAGATTCCCGCCACCGGCTTCTATCCCAGCGGGCTTAGCGACGCGCTCAACCCCAACGTGCGCGAAGCCGACATCTACGGCACGTGGTACACGCAGACCAACGAAGTCTCCGCTGAGAACGAGAACTACACCGCTGATCAGGTGACCGCCGCCAAGACCCTGATGGATCTGGGCTACGCGTACACCGGCTCGCTGGAGACCGGCGATCTGATGTTCACCGATTTCCCGGGCATCGAGTTCGCCTTCAACAACGCGGGCGCCAACGCCCTGATCATCCAGTACGTGCAGGAGACCTGGAACAAGTTCGGTCTCACCAGCACCATCAACACCGAAGCCTGGGCCACCCTGCAGGCCAAGCTGAAGGCCGGCAACGCCGAAGCCGCTCGTATGGGCTGGATCGCCGACTTCAACGATGTTGTCAACTTCCTGGAGATCTTCATCAGCGACAGCGGCAACAACTACCCGCGTCTGGGCCGCGCCATCGGCGATTACACCAAGGCCTCCGACGTATCCAAGGATGCCGGCATGGGCGCGTACTGGGGCCTCGAAGGCAACCAGACCTGGGCCGATGCGTATGACTCCGTTGTGACCGCCATCAAGGCCGAGACCGATCCCGCCAAGCGCGCCGAGCTGGCCGCTCAGGCGGAGAAAGTGCTCATGGCGACCGGCGGCGTTGCGCCTCTGTTCTACTACACGCAGCCGCAGATGCTCAAGCCCAACGTCAAGAACGTGATCCGGCTGAACACCGGCGACGTCATCTGGAGCTACGCCACCATCGAGTAACAACCCTCGCAAAACAGGAAGCCGGCCCTTCGGGGTCGGCTTCTTTTCGTCGGGGGGCGGAACGGATGATCCCGGCAACAACGCATCTTCAAAGAGATAAGCGCGGAACCTACAACACGCGGGTGCGTTGCCCAACCAGACGCAGGGTCAGGCGACCCACGGGATTTCATTATGGTTTCCGGGAGGCAAGCGGCTTCGTCCGCGGCGGGGCATGGAGCGGGGACCAGTCCGCGACGTATTGCCAGAAGAGAGGCGTAAGCGCGTCCGGCATGCGCGTACGCGGCCCGGACAACCGGGCGGACCCCTGGCGTATGCCGGCGGGCTTCCGGCGATCGTATCATGACCCGTGTGAACACGCGCGTCCCGTCCGACGCCCGGGCGTTACCATTGGCACCGGGGCGGCCATAGCTGCCCGGACAGGCCGCCGGGCAGCCCAACGCCGCCGGTGCGTTTGTCCTGTGCCAGGGTCGGGCCGGCGTTGCTTCGCATCCCTGCGCCACGCCAAAGACGCTGCCCCTGTGCGGCCAGCGTTGCTACCCGCTTTCCTGCCGAGGCTCCGCGCCCAATTTCTACTTGACAATTCCACCTGTGATTTGCTATGATTGATTTTGGCATCGATGAACTCCGCCAGCCCCGGATCGTTGATCGAACTATCGCGCGCGTTTGCTGACCATCAAGCGCCGCACAGAGATGATGACACATTCCTTGAAGGAGGAAACCACCTTGAATACGTACATGGCCAAAGCCGCGGACGTGCAGCGCAAATGGTATGTCGTCGACGCGGAAGGCGTAGTGCTGGGCCGTCTGGCTTCCCAGGTTGCCGCGGTGCTTCGCGGCAAGCATAAGCCCATCTATACCCCGCACGTGGATACCGGCGACTACGTGATCGTCGTCAACGCGGAGAAAGCGGTCCTCACGGGCAAGAAGCTCGATCAGAAAATCTACTACCATCACAGCGGCTATGCCGGCGGCCTCAGCGAGACCCCCTACCGCCGCCTGATGGCTGAAAAGCCCGAATTTGCCGTGAAAAAGGCGATCGTCGGCATGCTGCCCAAGGGCCCTCTCGGCCGCCAGATGGCCAAGAAGCTGCGCGTCTACACAGGCCCCGAGCACGAATATGAGTCCCGCAAGCCCGAAAAGCTGGAACTCGAGTAACTGACGCGGAAGGAGTCGAAACACCATGGCTAAGGTTGAATACAATGCTGTCGGCCGTCGGAAAACGGCCATCGCCCGCGTCCGTCTGGTGGCAGGCGACGGGAAAATCACGATCAACAAGCGTGATCTGGACAGCTATTTCGGTCTGGAAACCCTGAAAATGACCGTTCGCCAGCCCCTGGAGCTTACCAAGGCCGGCGGCGACCTGGATATCCTGGTATCCGTGCACGGCGGCGGCCTCAGCGGCCAGGCCGGCGCGATCCGTCACGGCATCAGCCGCGCGCTGCTCAAGGCCAACCCTGAGCTTCGCGACGGACTCAAGAAAGCCGGTTTCCTCACGCGCGACCCGCGCATGAAGGAACGAAAAAAGTACGGCCTCAAGGCCGCCCGCCGCGCGCCCCAGTTCAGCAAGCGCTAAGCGGATGTACCGGATCTGCCTTGCGCGGATCCAGCCGGGGAGCCGTTCGCGCAGGCGAACGGCTCCTTGCTTTTTCACCGCGCGACGGCGGAGGAGGGCGTTATGCCTACATGCTATCTGATAGGGGCGGGGGATTTCACCGCGCGCGATTTTGCCCCGCGGCGCGGCGATCTGGTCATCGCCGCGGACGCCGGCTACCGGGCCCTGCAGGCGACCGGGCGGGAGCCAGATCTGCTGGTGGGCGATTTTGACTCGCTCGCGGATCGCCCGGCCGGGGTGGAAGCGCTGGCCTTCCCGCCCGAAAAGGACGATACCGATATGGGCCTTGCCCTGTCGGAAGGCTGGGCGCGCGGCTACCGCGATTTCGCGCTGTACGGCGCGGACGGAGGGCGGCTGGATCACACCGTCGCCAACCTCCAGCTGCTGGGCGGCGCCAGCCGGCGCGGGGCTTCCGTGCGGCTGATCGGCCGGGCGCAGGATGTCTTCGCTTTAACCAATGGCACGCTCGCCCTGCCCCCGCGCGAGCCGGGCACGGTGGTATCGGTGTTTTGCCACGGCGGGCGGGCGCTGGGCGTCACGCTCACGGGCCTTCGCTATCCCCTCAACCGCGCGAACCTCACCGCCGACCGCCCGCTGGGCGTCAGCAACGAGTACGTCCGCCCGGACCCGACCGTCACGGTGGAGCAGGGCACGCTGCTGGTCTTTGTGGCGCTGCGGCCCGAACCCGGGGCCCCGGCGTGACCGCCCGTCCCATTGCCCTTTCCGGGAGCCGGGTTTTCGGGGCGGTTTCCGTTCGTCAGGCGGGACAGGCGCCAAGCCGCGGCGCGACGTAGGGCGGACGCCGGCTGATTGCGTCGGCCCCATGCTGCGCGGCGGGTTTCCGGACGGCAGGCGCGCGCCGGCGTATGCAAAAACCGGGCGGTTGCGATACCATTTCCAACCGTGAACGCCTCCCGCTCGCGGACGCCTTCTCCCGTGATTCCGTCGCGAAAGCCCGGCGCGGCGGCGCCACGCCTTCGCTTCCGTTCCTCGGCAAGGAAGAGAACCGCTCGTGAGCTTTGCCGCCTTCCCAAACGGACATCGCCGGACGCGCCCGGTCGATCTGGGCGGCGCGCCTGCGCGACAATAGCCCGACAGGCGGTTCCATCGCCGGCGCTTCCCACGCCTCGCGGTTTATTCGTATTTTCAATCGCTGCGAAAGAGCCCCGCGGCATACGGCCGTTTCGCCGTGCCCCGTGCCCTGCGGCGGCTTCCCTCTCCTTTCCCGATGCGGGCCATCCCCCGTTCCCCCGGGTCTGGGTTTGCCCTGCGGCGCGCCGTCGCCGCTTTTTTCGTGTGCTTACTGCCCGGAGGGAGTTCCGGGCGCGGTTGCATTTCCCCCGCCGGTGCGCTATACTGAACCGGAACGATTGAGAGGGGCGATGGGATGCGCTTCACCATGATCTGCATCGGCTCTACGGGCGACGTGAGACCCTATGTGCTGCTGGGCTCCGAACTGACGCGCCGCGGCCACGACGTGGGCATTTGCGCTTTTTCAGAGTTCGAACAGCTGGTCCGCCACAACGGCATGCGGTTTTTCCCGCTCTCGGGCGACGCGCGGGAGTTCATGAGCAACATCATGAAACCCAGCGCGCGAGGCGTAGGCTACCTAAAGCAGGTGCTGGATTCGCTGCGCCACATCATCGACCCGTTCCTCGCCGATCTGCAAAACGCCTGCGCGGACGCGGAAGTCATCGTAGCCACCTACTTTGGCAACATCATCCAATCCATCGCCGCGCAGCGGGACGTTCCCTTCATCCAGACGCACTACTACCCGATGGACCCCAACAATACCACGCCCATTTCCGCCGCGCCGGGCCTGCGCGCGGGCCGGGCGTGGAACCTTGCCACGTACCGGCTGGCCTACCTTATCATCAGCACGCTGGAGGTATACTACCTCACCGGCTGGCGTAAGGCGCAGGGCATGCCGCCCCGCAGGCTGGAGAGCTCGCCCAGCAGCCTCCTCAACGGGCATACGGTGCCCGTGCTCTACGCCATGAGCCCGCTTTTAATGCCCCGCCCGCGAAGCTGGGGGGAAAGCATCCACATGACCGGCTTCTGGCTGGACGAGCAGGAAAGCGAATATCAACCGTCGCCGGAACTGGCGGCGTTTTTGGCGCAGACGCCCAAACCGGTGTATATCGGCTTTGGTTCGATGACCAGCGGCGACATGGGCGCAACGCTGAACATCGTGCTGGAAGCCATCCGGCTGAGCGGCGTGCGCGCGGTGCTCTCCACCGGCTGGGGCAACGTGGAGGGCATCCGCCAGAAAGATGTGTACGTCGTGGAGGGCTATGTGCCCCACGACTGGCTGTTTGCGCATGTGAGCGCCGTGGTGCACCACGGCGGCGCAGGCACCACGGCCGCCGGTCTATGCGCCGGCTGCCCCACGCTGGCGATCCCCTTTGGCGGGGATCAGCCGTTTTGGGCGCTGCGCGTGCGCATGATGGGGCTGGGCCCCCGGCCCATCCGCCGGGATAAGCTCACGGCCGCCAAGCTGGCGCGGGCGCTGCGCAACCTGACCACCGTGGGCAGTTACCGGGTTGCGGCGCGCGAACTGGGCGAGCGCCTGCGCACCGAAAACGGCGTGCGCTGCGCGGCCGACCTGATCGAGCGGGAGGTCGAGCGCTGGCTTACTGAGGATGTGACGCCCGACCCGCCCTACCCGCACAGGCGACCCAAGCCCCCCTATGGTTCGGCCCGCCGCGTGCGGGGTATGCAGGAGGCGAGGCATCACAAGGGCAAGCGCCGATGAAGCGCGCCTGCCGGCGCGATCCTCCGCGGGCCTTCGCAGGCTGTGAAACCGACCGAAAGGATTGTTGATATGACTGAAAGCGTCCGACGGACCCTGGCCGATCTGAAACCCGGCGACCGCGCCACCGTCGCCACGGTGGGCGGCGCGGAAGCCTTGCACCGCCGCCTTTTGGACATGGGGCTGACCCCCGGCGTGCAGGTGCTTTTGCAAAAGACCGCCCCCCTGGGCGATCCGCTGGAAATCCATCTGCGCGGCTATGCTCTCACCCTGCGCCTGGAGGACGCCAGGAACATCGGCATCCGTTCCTGAACCATACCCCGTGAAAGGCGAGGAATTGAGCATGAGCTACACCTTTGCGCTTGCCGGCAACCAGAACAGCGGCAAGACGACGCTCTTTAACCAGCTGACCGGCAGCAACCAGCATGTGGGCAACTGGCCCGGCGTGACCGTGGAGCAGAAAACCGGCACGATGATCCACCACCATCACGGCAACCAGACGCACATCGGGCTGCCCAGCATCCGGCGGCGCCGGCGCAGAGGGCGCGATCTGCCTGAGGAGTTCACCGACGTCAACATCGTCGATCTTCCCGGCATCTACTCGCTCAGCCCCTACTCCATGGAGGAGATCGTCAGCCGTAACTACATCGTGCGCGACAAGCCCGACGTGGTCATCAACTGCGTGGACGCAACCAACCTGGAGCGCAACCTGTACCTGACCCTGCAACTGCTGGAACTGGGCCGCCCCACGGTGGTCGCCCTCAACATGATGGACGAGGTGCGCCACCGGGGCGATGCCATTGATATCGGGCAGATGGAGCAGGCGCTGGGCGTGCCGGTGGTGGCGATCGCCGCCCGCCGGGGCGAGGGGTTGGACGAGCTGGTGCGACGCGCCACGGAAACCGCCCAGAGCCATACCCTGCCCCGGAAGCTGGATATCTGCGACGGCGCGGCGCATAAGGCGCTGCACGCGATCATCCACCTGATAGAGCCGGAGGCGCGGGCGGCGGATATCGGCGCGCGGTACGCCGCCACGAAGCTTTTCGAGGGCGACGCGCCGATGATGGAGCAGCTGCGCCTCCCGCCGGAAACCCGGCACATCGTCGAGGAGATCCTCGCCGAAATGGAAAGGGAACTGGACATGGAGCGCGCCGCCGTGATGGCGGACACGCGCTACCGGTTTATTGAGAAACTGCTGGCGGCCTGCGTGGTGCGCGGCGCGGATGAGCAGGGCGGCCGGAGCGACCGCATCGACAGCGTGCTTACGCACCGCGTGCTCGCGATCCCGGTCTTCCTGGTGATGATGCTGTTGGTTTTCTACCTCACCTTCGGGCCGCTGGGCAGTTTTCTGGCGGACGGGTTTGCCGCGCTGGTGCAGGACGGCGTCAACCTTGTGGCCCGCGCGCTGGAAAGCTGGGGCGTGGCCGAATGGGTGCGCGACCTGATGGTCAACGGCGTGCTCACCGGCGTGGGCAGCGTTTTAAGCTTCCTGCCCACCATCCTGATCCTGTTCCTGCTGCTTTCCATCCTGGAGGACAGCGGCTACATGGCGCGCGCCGCCTTCCTGATGGATAAGCCCCTGCGCAAGATCGGCCTGAACGGCCGCGCGTTCATTCCCATGATGATGGGGTTCGGCTGCACGGTGCCCGCGGTGATGAGCGCCCGCAGCATGAACACCCAGCGCGACCGCCGCTTTACCATCATGCTGACGCCGTTTATGAGCTGCGGCGCGAAGGTGCCCATCTACGCGCTGTTCACGCGGGCGTTTTTTGGCGGCCAGCAGGTGCTGGTGATGAGCCTGCTCTACCTGGCCGGGGTGCTGGCGGCGGTGGTGTCCGGGCTGTTTTTGAAGCGGGTCGTCTTCCACGGGGACGCTTCGCCGTTTCTCATGGAACTGCCCAAGTACCGCCTGCCCACCGCGCGCAACGTGGGCCGGCAGCTGTGGGACAAGGGCAGCGATTTTTTAAAGCGCGCGTTTACGGTCATCTTTCTGGCGACGCTGGTGGTCTGGTTTTTGCAGAGCTTTACCTTCAGCTTCCGGGCCGCGGCCAGCGTGCAGGAAAGCATGCTGGGCTCCATCGCGGGGCTGGTTGCGCCGGTGTTCGCGCCGGCCGGCTTTGGCAGCGTGCCCGCCGCGACCGCGGTGCTCACCGGCATCATGGCCAAGGAAAGCGTGGTGAGCACGCTGGCGGTGATCAGCGGCGTGGACGCGCAAAGCACCGCAATGCTGACCGCCATCCGCGGGGTGTTCCCCTCCACGCTTTCAGCCGTCAGTTTTCTGGTGTTTGTGCTGCTGTACATGCCCTGCGTGGCGGCCTTCGCCGCGATGCGCCGGGAGATGGAAAGCGGCCGAGTCGCGCTGGCGACGGTGCTTTCACAGACGGGCCTGGCCTGGCTTGCGGCCACGGCCATCTATCAGGTGGGACGGCTGCTGGGGCTGGGCTGAGGGCGCGCCCGGCTGATCACGGGAACCGCCGCGCCCGCCGATTTCCGGCGTTGGGCCGAGGATGCGCCCGGCGCGCCCCGAACGGAGGAGTTGCCATGCTGGGTACGACGCTTTCCATCGTGATTCCCCTTGTCGTGATCGGGTACGGCGTCTGGCTTGCGGTTCGCATGATCCAAAACCGCCGCAGAGGCGGCGCATGCGGCGGCTGCGCCGGCTGCCCCTATGCCGGCGGTTGCCGCTCCGCCGACGAATGCCGCCTGCCCGGAAAGGAACGGAAACATGGCTGAAACGCTTCGACTCTACGGGCTGGTGACGGATTCCATCGTCGACGGCCCGGGCTTCCGCACGGCCATTTTTACCCAGGGCTGCCCGCACGGCTGCCCCGGTTGCCACAACCCGAAAAGCCACCCGATGGACGGGGGTACCGTCTGGCCGCTGGACGAGATCGAGAAGCGGTTTGGCGATAACCCGCTGCTCACCGGCATCACGCTTACCGGGGGCGACCCCTTCGTACAGGCGGGCGGCTGTGCGGAACTCGCGCGACGCGCCCATGCCCGGGGCCTCACCGTGTGGACGTACACCGGCTACCTGTACGAGCGCCTATTGGAAATGGCCGCGGGCGACCCGGATGTCGCGGCGCTGCTGGCTGAAACCGACGTGCTGGTGGACGGCCCCTTTCTGCTCGCGGAGCGCTCGCTGGAGCTGGCGTTTTGCGGAAGCCGCAACCAGCGGGTGATCGACCTTGCGCGCACGCGGGCGCTGGGCGCGCTGACGCTGTACAGCGCCGAGGCGTGGCTGTAGCCGGCGGGCCGCCGCGGAAACGCCGATCCCCGTATCCGACCGCCGCGCCTGTTTCCGATGGCATACGGGACACGCCCGCCGAATCGGGCGCATACGCCGCCCGGAGCGCGAATGCGGTGAGCGCGCGGTACGTGCCGCCGGAAGACTCACATCGCGCCCATCAGCCGCAGGAACCGCCCGAGCCTGAATCCGCCGTACCGGACGCAGTCAACAAGCGCCATGCCCGGCCGTACAAACCGTTGCGCCTGTGGGATCGCGGCCGCCGCTCTGCCTGCCGCGCCCGACCTGATGATTCGCCTTTTGGGAGGAAACCCTTATGCCCAAACGACTGACCCTGCTGGCCACCGGCGGCACCATCGCCTGCACCCAGACGGATCAGGGCCTCGCCCCGACCCTCACCGCGGAGGATCTGCTCAAGCCCCTGCGTGACAGCCTGCCCTGCGAAGTGGTGCCTCGCGATGTATTCCGCATGGATTCCAGCAACATGCAGCCGGAGGAATGGTCCGTGCTCGCCCGCGCGGTGGACGAGGCGCTTTGCGACAGCGACGGCGTGGTGATCACCCACGGCACCGATACCATGGCCTACACGGCCTCGGCGCTGAGCTTCATGCTGGCGGGCGTGCCCAAACCCGTGGTGTTCACGGGTTCGCAACTGCCGCTGTGGCATCCGCTGACCGACGCGCGCGGCAACCTGCGCCGCGCGATGGTCGCGGCCATGCAGGGCATGGGCGGCGTGTACGTGAGCTTTGATTACCGGCTGATCTCCGGCGTGCGTTGTGTGAAAACCCACACCACCGCCATGGACGCGTTTTCCAGCATCAACGCGCCGATGGCCGGCCATTTCGACATGGAGGGCGTGCATATCGACCATCCCCAACCCTTCACCCCGGCGGACGGGCTTTCGGCGAACTACCGCCTGCGCGATCAGCTCGACGCACGGGTTTTTCTGCTCAAGCTGGTGCCGGGCACGTCGCCCAACGTGTTCCACTTTGTCCGGCGCGCGGGCTACCGGGGGCTGGTCATCGAGGCGTTTGGCCTGGGCGGCCTGCACTACATCCGGCGCAATCTGGTGGCCGCCCTGCAGGAGCTGGCCGAAAGCGGCGTCTACGTGCTGGTGGTCAGCCAGTGCCTGCATGAAAAGGCCGACCTGACGGTCTACGAGGTCGGCCGGGGCATGGTGTTTGAGCATGTGCATAGCGGCCGGGACATGACCACCGAGGCCGCGGTCACCAAGCTGATGTGGGCGCTGGCGCAGGAGGATACGACCACGCTGCTGCGCAACCCCATCGTGGGGGAGATGACGCGGTTTTAGCGGACGTGACGGGTTCGGCGCGGACAACGCTTGCGGCTCGATGGAAGAAAGGCCGCCGCGCTTGCCGTCATTACGCAGACGACGCTTGCGGCTCAACGGAAGAAATGCGCCGCGTTTGTCGCAACGGAAGCGACAGCGCGCGGCGCGCTTTTTCTGTTGTCGGTCGTCTGCCGTTGCCCGAAGGTTCTGCGACCGTCGGGGCAACCTCTCGTCCGTCTTGCGGGTGCGTGCCGGTAAGGAAGCAAATCGGTTACCCCCGACACGCTTCCCGGCTCCGCCGACGTAGGGGTCGGCCTCCCCGCCGGACGCGCCAGCGGACGCCGCTTTGCTTGGGTAGACCGTCACCCGATGTTGAGCGCGTTGCCGATCGTCCGCTGTTTCTGGTTGGCTGCGCGGCAGGCGGCGGTACCCCGGCCTTCGTCCTCCCGGCGCGCGCTCCGGAAAGAACAGCAACACCGCGGGAGCATCGATGTGCCCCCGCGGTGTTTGTCTGGTTGTCAGGAAGGCTCAGCCCAGTTCGGCGAGGTACTTGATGGTGCGAACCATCTGGCTGGTGTAGCTGTTTTCGTTGTCATACCAGGCAACGGTCTGCACCTGATAGGTGTCGTCGTCGATCTTGCTGACCATGGTCTGCGTCTCGTCAAACAGCGAGCCGTAGGACATGCCGATGACATCGGAGGAGACGATCGGGTCCGAGGTGTAGCCGAAGCTGTCGTTGTTGGCGGCGGCCTTCATCACGGCGTTGATGCCGGCGGCTGTAATGTCCTTGCCCTTGACCACGGAGAACAGGAGCGTGGTGGAACCGGTGGGCACGGCCACGCGCTGGGCGGAGCCGATCAGCTTGCCGTTGAGCTCCGGGATCACCAGGCCGATGGCCTTGGCGGCGCCGGTGGAGTTGGGCACGGTGTTGGCGGCGCCGGCGCGGGCACGGCGCAGGTCGCCGTTGCGGTGCGGGCCGTCCAGGATCATCTGGTCGCCGGTGTAGGCGTGCACGGTGCACATGATGCCGCTCACGATGGGGTACGCGTCGTTGAGGGCTTTGGCCATGGGCGCCAGGCAGTTGGTCGTGCAGCTGGCGGTGGAGATGATCTTGTCCTCTTGGGTGAGGATGTTTTCATTGACGGAGAACACGATGGTCTTCAGATCGGTGCCCGCGGGCGCGGAGATGACGACCTTCTTGGCGCCGGCGTCCAGGTGAGCCTGGCTCTTGGCCTTGCTGGTGTAAAAGCCGGTGCACTCCAGCACCACGTCCACGTCCAGCTTTCCCCAGGGCGCGTTCTTGGCGTCCTTCTCGGCGTAAATCTTGATCTCCTGGCCGTCCACGATGATGCTGTCCGCGGTGTGGGACACGGTGTGGCGGTTCTCGCCGATTTTCCCGCAGAACGGGCCCTGCGCGGTGTCGTACTTGAGCAGGTGGGCCAGCATTTCAGGGCTGGTAAGATCGTTGATGGCGACGACCTCATAACCGGGGGCGTCGAACATCTGCCGGAAAGCAAGACGGCCGATGCGGCCGAAACCGTTAATCGCAACTCTGACCATGTGTGAATCTCCTCCTGACAGCTAGTGTCATCACTGTAATGTGCAACCTTGTTCATTGTACCTAAAACAGCATGGCAATGCAAGGGCTTGGCCCACATTTTCGCAAGATTTTGTTAAATTCCTAACAAGAACGCAGGGCCTCCTTAGCGCAGGGCCTCCGGGTTGAGGCACCGCAGCGCGTCGGGCACAAACAGCCCGTCGCGCCGCACCAGCTCGTCATCCAGCCAGATCTCGCCGCCGCCGTACTCCGGCCGCTGGATGCACACCAGGTCCCAGTGGATGTCGCTGTGGTTGCCGTTGGGGCACTCGTCGTAGCAGTGCCCGGGCGTCAAGTGGAAGGAGCCGGCGATCTTCTCGTCAAACAGCGTATCCTGCATCGGCTCGGTCACAAAGGGGTTGACGCCGAAGGAGAACTCGCCCACGTAGCGCGCGCCTTCGTCGGTGTCGAAAATCTGGTTGATGCGCGCGGTGTTGTTGCAGGTGGCCTTGACAATCTTCCCAGCCTGAAACTCCAGCCGGATATCGGTAAACACATTGCCCATGTAGAGGCTGGGCGTGTTGTAGGTGAGCACGCCGTTGACGCTTTCGCGCACGGGGGCGGTGAACACCTCGCCGTCCGGGATGTTGAGGCGGCCGTCGCACTTGACGGCGGGCAGCCCGCGGATGGAAAAGGTCAGGTCCGTGCCCGGGCCCTTGATGTGCACCCGGTCGGCCCTTTGCAGGCGCTCCACGAGGCTGTCCATGGCGACGCTCATTTTGGCGTAGTCCAGCGTGCAAACGTCGAAATAATAGTCCTCAAACGCCTCCAGGCTCATGCGGGCCGCCTGCGCCATGCCGGGCGTGGGGTAGCGCAGCACCACCCAGCGGGTCTTGGGCACGCGGATCTTCCCGTGCACCAGCGCGCTGTAATGCTTGCTGTAAAGCGCGGTCTGTTCCGCGTTGACGTCGGAGGTTTCAAAGCCGTTCTCGTTGGCGCGCACGCCGATGTAAGCGTTCATCTGCCGCATCAGGTCGGCGTCGTTTTCCGCATGCAGGGCCCAGGCGTCGGCCGTTGCGCCGCGCATCAGCGCGCGCTGCACGGTCATGTCCCGCAGGCGAACCACGGGTACGGCGCCTGCGGCGTACGCTTCGTTCACCAGCGCGGCGACCAGCTCCGGCTGATGGCCGAACATTTCAATGAGAACCTTCTCCCCCGTCCTGAGTTCGCACGAGTAGCGGATCAGCTGACGGCAGAGTTTCAGCATTCGGGGATCCTTCATGGTTGATCGTCTCCTTACGGCGGTGGAATAGAATGCGCAGGCGCTCCATCTGCCGCGCGGCCGGTTGCTCCAGCCCGTAGGTGAAGGCCATGGCCAGCAGGATGGACGCCGAATAGCACAATAGCGTGAAGGCAACCTGCAGGGGCGGGTTTGCGTGCAGCGTATCCGGAAACAGGTTTTTCACCAGCCACACGCTCAGCACCTGATGCCAGATGTAGAGGTTGAACGATACGGTCGCCAGAAAGCGCATCAGGCGGTTATCCAGCGGCTTTTGCAAAACACGCGGCAGGAAGGCGGCCGAGAGCATCATCGTCAGCATCGTCAGCGCCAGCGGCAGGCGCAGCAGCCATTGGGACAGGCGCAGCGCGTCGTGCCCCGCCAGCCCGTTGGTCGATTGCGTGCGGAGAATCCGCCACAGCGCCAGACAGCCCGCAATGAACAGAACCGGGGCGATCAGCGAAACAGCCCGCCGGAGCTTACCCTTGGCGGGCGCGGCGGCAAGGCGCCTTTCCAGCTTCAGGTACAGGATCGCCCCCAGCATCCCCAGCGCGTACACATCCAGAAACGCGGGCAACTGGTTGACCCAGATGGACAGATCGCCGACGCAGCGCGCCATCCCCACCCGGAACAGCACCCCCAGCCCACCCATCAGGCACAGGACGGGCACGGGCTTTTTCTGCGCCGCGCGGGCCAGCCACGGGAAGAGAACGTAAAACTGCACCTCAATAGCAACCGTCCACAGCACGCCATTGAGCGGGGTGTACAGGTAGGTGTCCCGGAAAAACGTGAACGTGAAGGTGAGGTGGGTGATCACGTCAAAATTGCGGGACGCCGCGTCGCGGTAGGCGCCGCCGGGCAGGGCGATCAGCCACAGGGCCAACAGCACCGCCGCCGCGTAGGACGGCACGATGCGCGCCGCGCGGTTCCAGTAAAACCGGCGGGGTCCGGGCACCGGCGCGCCGTACTCCGTTTGCCGCGCGTAAGGCAGGTAGAGCAGGAAGCCGCTTAGCAGGATCATCCCGTCCACGAACAGGTAGCTGGAGCGCGTCCAGAAATCCAGATCAAGCGTCCACCCCAACAGCGTCAAATACTGGCCCAGCCAGCCCTGCTGCCAGAAGTGAAAATTGCACACGAACAGCACCATCAGCGCGCGGAAGCCGTACAGCACGCCGATGGTCAGCTTCTCGGGGGCGCGCGCCTCAGGTTGCACGGCCGGCCTCCGCAAAGGGCGTAGCCGTCGGCGCGGGGGTGGCCGTCGGCGCGGGGGTGGCCGTCGGCGCGGGGGTGCGCGTGAGAGTCGGGGTCGCCTTGGGCGTGGGCGAAGGCGTGGCCGTCGCGGCTGTCCCCGTCGCGGACGCGTTCGCGCCGGTTGTCGGCGTGGCGGTCGCCGAGGTTCCGGCCGCCGGGGTTGATCCCGGCGCGGGGGTGGGCGTGGCGGGCACTTGCGCGGCCATGTGGTCCAGCTGGTACACGGCGCTGCGGCTATCGGAAAGCACCCGCAGGGACAGCCTATCCTGCGTGAGGTTGGTAAGCTTGTGGGTGAGGGTGAGCTGATCCGGCGAAGGCCCGGTGAGGAGGCTGTAGACGCCGTCCACCGCGAAATACAGCTCCTGCCCAAACAGCGTGCAGGTGCCGTCGGTGCGGAACACCGCGCTGCGCGTGCCGTCCGCGCTTTCCCACATGCCCAGGATCAGGTAGCTGCGCCTTTGCAGCTTTTTGGCGGACACGTCGGCATAGTCCGGGATGCGCTGGTAATAGGGCAGCGCCTCGTACACCTTGCCCGCGTCGTAAAGAGCCTCGGCGTAGTTGTAGCACGCCTGCTCGTACATCCCGACAAGGTCGCGGTACGCCGTGGGCAGGTTGGTCGCGTCAAAGCCTTCCAGCGTGTCGATCACGGTTTTCCAATCGGCCGCCGCGTAGGCGTTGCGCGCGGGCTCGGCGTAACGGCCGTAGGCTTCGTATTCGCAGGTTTTGGTTAGCTCCGCGGCGTCCTTGTACTCCCCCAGCGCGCCAAAGAGGGCCGCGGCGGTGCGGTTGTCGCCCGCCTCCATCGCCGCGGTAGCCAGCCCATACTGGCACAGCTGGTAGCTTTCCTTCGCGTTGCCAAAGTCGCCCAGCGCCAGGTAGAGTTCGCTCGCCTTTTCGAGGTCGCCCGCCGCCCGCGCCTTGTCCGCCTCGCTCAGCGTGATTTCGCTGATCTGGTTCTTGGCTGCGGTGTTGTCGGGCAGGGTTTTGAGCAGCTCCACGGCGGCGGCGGTGTCGCCGGAGGTTTTCAGGCTGACGGCCAGCGAAAAGGTGGCCGATTCCAGCTGCGAGGGGCTGTCCTGATAATCCCCCAGCGCCGAGAAGCCCTCGATCGCCTGCTGGTAGTCCTTCGCCTCCAGCGCCGCGGCGGCCAGCGCGTAGCGGCACTGTTTGAGCTTGTCCGCGCTGTCGCGGTACTTGCCCAGCGTTTCGTACAGCGCGGCGGCGGCGGCGTAATCCTTCTCGCTCAGGGCGGTTTCGGCCTTCTGGTAACGCAGGGACTGCAACTGCGCGGGCGCGTCCTGGGTGTTGCCCAGCGCCTCGTACAGGGCGATAGCCTCGTCCGTCCGGCCCTCGGTGGCGTACCGCGCGGCCAGGCGGTAGCGGCACTCGGCCAGCAGTTGCGCGCCCTGCTCGTGCTTGGGGATGGTGGTCAGCAGCGCGACGGCCGCCTCGTCGTCCCCGCCCGTCGCCAGCGCCAGCGCCTGCCGGTAGACGCACTCCCAGGCCTGCGTTTCGCTATCCAGGTAGGGCACCACGCTCTGGTAAAGCTCCGCGGCCTTCTGGTAGTCGCCCGCCTCCATGCGCTCCTTCGCCAGCGCGTACAGGCTGCTGTTGGCCTTGAGGGGCGCATCCTCATAATTGCCGGCCAGTTGGTAGAGTTTGCCGGCCTCCTCAAAGGCGCCGTCCTGAAGCCGGGCTTCCGCCAGCAGGTAGCGGGCGCGCTGCAAAAGCGCGGGCGCGTCCTCCGTATCCCCGGCGGCCGCCAGCTGATCCACCGCCGTGGCGAAGTCCCCGCGCTCCAACGCGGCCTTGCCCAGCCGGTAATCGCACGCGGCCACCCGCGCGGCGGAATCGCGGTACGCGCCCAGATCCGCAAACAGGATGCGCGCGGCGGTGTACCCTTCGGCGTCAAAAAGCTTGCCGGCCTGCCTATACTGCGTTTCCTGCAGTTGCAGGGCGCTGTCCTTATACGTCCCCAGCGACTGGAACGATTCCGCCGCCTGCTCGTAGCGGCCCGCGTCCCGCTGGGTTTCGCCAAGCCGGTAGACCGTCTGCCGGTAACGGTCGGCGCTGTCCTTGTACGCGCCCAGCGTCCGGTAAAGCCCGGCGGCCTGGGAGAGGGCATCCTCCCCGCCGGCCTGCGAAAGCGCCTCCGCCTGCCGGTAGTCGCACTCCGGCACCTGCGCCGCCGCATCGCCGTAATCGCCCAGCGCAACAAACGCGGCCCGCGCGCTATCATATTCGCCGCGGCTGAGCAGATCGGCCGCCTGCGCGTAGCGCATGGCGGGTACGCCCCACGCCACGGCCGCGATGGCCAGAAGCGCGACCACCAGCGTTGCGATAACCGCGGCCCGGTACGCCCTTTGCCTGCGTTGTTCCTTCAGGCGCGCCTGCTCGCGTTCCTCCGCCAGGCGGCTGGCATCCTCGCGCGCCGCCTTGGCCACGCCGGACAGCTTTTGCTCGTGCACGGCGATCAGCTGATCCACATTCGCCTGCGAGCAGGTGGCAAACACCGTTTCCCGGCGGCGCTCGCAGCGGCAGCAGCGGTCGCTGCGCAGATCGTTGGCCCGGCCGCACACGCAGACCCAGACGTTATCCTGTTCTTCCGGGTAGCCCACGGCGTCCGGCCCGGCGACAAAACGAAGCTGGTCGAGCCTGCGTCCGGGGGGCAGGGCGTTTTGCGTATACTCCGTAAGCGCCGCTCCGCCGCGCCGCCAGATGGTCGCGTCGTCAAACCAGACTTTCTCGATCACCAGATCGACCGTCTGCACGTTGACCCACTGGGCGGGTGAAAGCGTGACGCTGAAGCGCTCGCCCGCGCCGGCGGTCAGGCCCTGCACCCGCTCCACCTGTCGGTAGAGCAGGGTTTCGCCCTCGCCGTAGCCCACCAGCGTGGTCTGGATGGATACGACCACCTTGTCGCTTAAATTGTTGAGCACAAACGTGCATTCCGGGCTGCTCTCGTTTGGGGGCGAATATTGCCACAGTTCCACCGGGCAGGTCAGATCGATCTTCATCGAATATCCCTCCAAGGCGTTCCTGCCGTTCAGTACCGGTACAGCATCAGCTCGGCAAGCCGGTTGTCCGCAAAGGTGAGGTGCAGCGCGATCTGGAAGGAAACGCCGTCCGCGCCCGCCGCGAGCGCGGCATAGCGCAGGGTCGCGTCCTTCCCGGTGCGTTCCAGCGTGCCAAACGGCGGGGTTTGCCCGTCGCCGTACAGCAGCGCCGCGGAACCGCTGGTCGCGGCCTTTCCGTCGCTTTGGAACAGCTTGATCACGTCGTCAAGTGCCACACCAACCGTCAGCCCGCGCGGGCCCTGACGACCCTCGCCGGTCAGGGTCAGCGATTCCAGGCGGGGGTTTTGTTTCTGCGCGTCCAGCGAAAACACCAGCGCCGCGCCGGAAAATTGCAGCGTATGCAGCCAGCGGCCGCCCTCGTCCTGCGCCCACGCTTCCCCCGTCGCCTCGCCGAAAAGCACCGCGGCGCCCTTTTCCGTAAGGGTGAGGAAATCCATGCGGGCAAATTGCAGGTCGGCAGGCCCGAACGCCGCGGCGTCGCTGCGCGCGGTCACGCCTACGGCGGCCGTCTCCGCGTCGGAAGCCCGCGCGCCGTCCACCGTCGCCAGGTTGCTTTGCACCTGCGCAAGCGTCGCCGAGGCGCTCAGCCCGTACACCCGTATGGCCGTAACCGCGCCGTCTTGCAGGGTGTAAAGCACGCCCGTATCGGTGTAGCGGTCCTCGCCCATGCGGGCGTGGACGGCGCAGCGGACGCTTTGCAGCCGGTCGCCGGCGCGCTGCGCCCACGCCCAGTAGGCGTCGTCCGGCAGGCGGTTAAGCACATACAGCGGCGCGAAACTCTCGTCCCCCGCCAGCGTCGGGTTTTGCCAGCCGTAGGCCGCCAAAAGCATCTCCTCGGGCGCGCCCAGGCGGATGCCGCGGGGCATGTCCAGCGATTCGTCGGTGACGGCGACCGCGCCCAGCACGCTTTGCGCGTCCAGCGTCGCCTTGTTGTAATACAGGGTCGCCATGGGGTAGAGAAACGCGTAGCCATCCTCGGTGAGGGATTCCTCGCCGATGGGCGCGTTGACGGGCGTTTGCCCGACCGTATCCAGCAGAAGCCCGTTCAGCCAAGCGCCCAGTTCGGTTTCGGTCAGCACGCCCGCCTCGTCCGCCAGCGCGGTCGCGCTTAACAAAAGCAACGCGAGCAGCAGCGGCAGCCAGACTCGTTTCATCGGGGGATCGCTCCTTTCCGCCGGCGCGGCCCTTCCTATAGAAGCTCTACCTTTTATTTTACATGAAACGGCGATATCTGTATAGGCTTTCCCCGAAAATTTGCAGGTTCACAGCCGCGAAAGGAACGGATTTGCGGGCGCGGGACGGGTGCCAAAACGCGCCGGTTATGGTATACTGGTGTGCGTCGGCCCGGTTTGCGCGGCGTTATGCGCGGCCCTGGCCCCGCGGCGGAGGTGCCTTGATGGATTACCGGAAGGATTATATCATGCGCATGATCCATATGGTCGGGGATCTGATGCGCCGCCTCTTTGAGCGGATGGACGACCAGGAGCGCCGCCGCCTGCTTTCCCAGGCGTGCCTGGAGCACTGCGGCATGTCGCTCTCCGCCGGGGAGACGCTGGAAACCGAAAGCCTGCTGGAGATGCTCGCGCCCATCCCGCGGCTGATGATGAGCGAGCTGCTCTTCGCCAAGGCCGAAACATGCGAGCTGCCCGTAGGCGACGGGGATCTGCTTCGCCGTAAGGCGCTGAACCTCCTTGCCTCGCTGTACGACCAGCCCCAGCTGTGCGACCTGCGCACCCAGCGGCTGATCGACCTGAAAGCCGGGCTACTGCCTGCGCTGACCGCACCGGAACTGATGGACTGCGCGCGCTTTTTCGCGCAGGCGGAGCGCTACGACGAGATGGAGGACGCGCTGTACCAGGCGCTGGAACGCGAAACGGGGGCCGAGCGGGAGCGCGACCGCGCCCGGGCCGCCGCCCTGCTGCGCGCCGCCGCCCGCGCCTCCGAACATACCCTCGCCCTGTGCCGCATGACCAGCCGGGAACTGCGGGAATCCGCCCGCGAGCTGGAAGGCGAAGCGGCCGACAATACACACGAACAGGAGTAACCCCCCATGATCCTCATCTCCGTACAGAACGTGCAAAAGGGTTTCGGGGCGCATGAGGTGCTGCGCGACGTGACCTTCAGCCTCCAGAAGGGCGAAAAAATGGGCCTCGTGGGCGTCAACGGCTGCGGCAAGACCACGCTGATGCGCCTGATCTCCGGCGAGGACCAGCCCGACGGCGGCACCATCCACATGAACCGCGACCTGCGCATCGGGTATCTCGCGCAGGTGGACGATATCGCCCTGACCGACACCGTGTGGGGCGCGATGCTTCGGGTGTTCGAGCCGGTGATCGCGCTGGAAAAGCGCCTGCGAGCGCTGGAGGAGGAACTGGCCCGCCATGCCGAGGACGCCCGGACCACCCTGCGCCTGTCCGCGGAGTACCAGCGCCTGACCGAGCAGTTCGCCCGCATGGAGGGCTACGCCTACGAGGGCGAGATGATCGGCGTGCTCACGGGCCTGGGCATCTCGCGGGAGATGTTCCCCCGCGCGGTGGGCACGCTTTCCGGCGGGGAGCGCACCCGGCTTTCGCTGGCGAAGCTGCTGCTGCAAAAGCCGGACGTCCTGCTGATGGACGAGCCCACAAACCACCTGGATCTGGAAGCCATCGAGTGGCTGCAAAACTATCTGACCGATTACCGCGGCACGCTGATGCTCATCAGCCACGACCGTTATTTTTTGGACCACGTCTGCACCACCATGGGCGAAATGCTGGGCGGCCGCGTGAGCAAGTTCACCGGCAACTACACCGAATACATGAAAAAGCGCACCGCGGATTTCGAGGCGCGCATGAAGGCGTACCAGCTTCAGCAAAAGGAGATCGACCGCGAGCGCGCCATCATCGAGCGCTACCGCAGCTTCAACCGCGAAAAGAGCATCCGCGCCGCCGAGAGCCGCCAAAAGCGGCTGGACAAGATCGAGCGGCTGGATAAACCCGCCGAGGAGAACCACGTGCGCTTCGCCTTTGACGTGCGCCGCCGCATGGGCGAGGAGGCGCTGGAAGTCAAGGGCCTGCAGAAAAGCTTCGAGGGCCGCACGGTATTCCGCGACGTGAGCTTCAAGCTGCGCGCAGGCGACCGCGTGGCGCTGATCGGCCCCAACGGCGTGGGTAAAAGCACGCTGTTCAAAATCCTGATGAACCGCCAGACCCCCGACCGGGGCAGCGTACGCTACGGCGTCAACGTGGACGTGGGCTATTACGACCAGCACCAGCAGGAGCTCCACCCCGGCAACACCGTGCTGGACGAGGTGTGGAACGCCTTCCCCGCCATGGAGCAGAGCAAGGTGCGCGGCGCGCTGGGGCTGTTCCTGTTTTCCGGGGACGACGTGTTTTCCACCGTCGCCTCGCTGTCCGGCGGGGAGCGGGGGCGCGTGGCGCTCACCAAGCTGATGCTGCGCAAGGATAACCTCCTGCTGCTGGATGAGCCCACCAACCATCTGGATATGGACAGCCGCGAGGTGCTGGAGGACGCGTTATCGGATTTTCCGGGCACGATCCTCGCCATCAGCCACGACCGCTACTTCATCAACCGGTTCGCCGACCGCGTGATGGTGATGAACGAAGACGGCGTGACCGAATACATCGGCAACTTCGACGACTATCTGGAGAAGCGCGACCGGCCCGTGCCGCCCGCGGAAGCCGCCGAGGAGGGCGCCACGAAAACCTCCCTCACGCGGGAGCGCAAGCGCGAGCGCCAGCAAAGCGCGCGCCTCCGGGAGCTTAAAGCCGCCGTCGCCGCCGCGGAGCAAGCCATCGCGGAGAACGAGCGGCGCATCGCCGAGCTGGAAACCCGCATGGCCGATCCCCAAACCTACGCGGATCAGGCGCTGCTCCTGGAACTGACGCAGGCCTACCACGACGAGCAGCAAAGGCAGGAAGCCCTGTACGACGCGCTGGAAACGGCCGAGGCCGCGTACGGCGAGGCCGCGGCGGAAACCGACGCCTGAGCCGGGGGCAACGCCGCGGGGCGTCGGCGGCGGAACGCGGACCTGCGCGCGGGTGCCGTGCGCGGGTGCCGCGCGCAGCCGCCCCGGAAACGGGTGCCCGACGCGGCACGGCGTAACGGGACTGCCGCCACGGGGACGTTTGCCTTCGCGGGGATCATCCCGTGGCATCCGGCGCGCCTGCAAGCGGATGCCCCCGCCGTATCCGGCAAGCGCTCGAACGGAAAGCCTTTTTAGAACAATCAGCACGCCCGTTGTCGCTCAACGGCGTGCCTCTTTCTTTTTCGTCTCCGTTCAGGCGGCGGTCGGTCCGGCGCGCGCGTTCCGGCCCGGCGCGCGCGATTCTTCCCGCCAGGCGACGGCAGGTGTGCGGCGGCATTCCCCGTGCAGGAAAGCCCGGATTTGCGGGCCTGCGAAAACTGAAGCCTGCGCGGGATGCGGTATACCTTCCCGTCCTTTTCAAAGCGCGCGCCGGTCTGCTTGAAATAGAGCGACACGCCCGACGCCTCGCACTGGCGGCGGATGTCCAGCGCCCACTCGTAGCGCATCAATCGCGCGGTTTCGCCGCTTTCGCCGCCCACCACCACCTGTTCCACCGCGGGGGTCAGGTAGGGTCGCAGGTCGACGGCTTCCAGCATCGGTTCCACGATGATCAGCCGCCGCCGCACCGGCAGGCTCAGGAAAAACGGCAGGCGCTCATCCGCCGCGGCCTGGTTTTCACACGTGACCCCGATGCTCACGTTGGGGTAGCCCTCGCCCCAATCCTCCGGCAGCCCTTCCCGGAAGCGCAGGATTCGTTTGGTGATGAAAAAGAAATTCAGGTCGGCCCGCTCGCGCATCATCCGCCACGCCTCGGGCCGCCACGGGTCCGCCGCGTCCAGAAAAAAGTCCGAGGTAAAGCAGGTGAACACGTCGTCCGGGCCCTTGAGCTTATAGCCGCCGTCCCGCGCGCGGCGCACCGGCAGGTCGAAGGCGGCGTTCTTGCGCACGGCGCTCGCGTCCAGCTCGTACTTCGCGTCGCGGCGGTACACGTAACAGTTGGCGCAGCCCGCGCTGTATTTATGGCAGCCGTGCCACGGGTTCCATTCCGCCATCCGCCCATCCTCCTTCCCGTTACCGGCTGCGCGCCTTCGGCCGCATGTTCCCGCTTGGCGCGGGGGCGGCGTTCGCCCCGGCGTTGCTCTGTTTTCATTATACCCTTCCAGTTGCCGCCGCGCCAGAATTTACAGGAAAATTCAGGCGTACCATTGCAAAAACATCACGGTTTTGTTACACTTTCAGGGAAAGGAGTGCCGTATCCCAACGGCTGCTTGAATGAAACATGATGACGGATATCGCGATTATCGGCAAGGGTCCCGCCGGCTGGAGCTGCGCCATCACGGCGCGCATGCGCGGGCTGAGCGTACTGGTGCTCGCACCGCAGCACGATGCGAGCTGGCTGGCCCGCACCGAACGTATTGATAATTACCCCGGCCTGCCGGAAATTTCCGGCCGCGCCCTGCTGGACGCTTTTCAGGCCCAGGCGCTGGCCATGGGCGCTGAGAAGCGCGGCGGGCTGGTGCGGCAGGTATTGCCCACGGACGGCGGCTTCATGCTGCTGGTGGAAAGCGACGTGGTGGAGGCCAAAACCGTCGTGCTGGCGATGGGCGCGGCCCGGCCCGCCCTGCTCCCCGGCGAGGAGGAACTGGTGGGCGCGGGCGTCAGCTACTGCGCCACGTGCGACGGCATGCTCTACCGCGGCAAGCGCCTGGCCGTGCTCTCCGCCTCGGCGGAAGGCGCGGAGGAATCGCTGTTTCTGGAAAAGCTCGCGTCCCGGATGGACTACTACCCCCTGAAGCCCCATGAAACCGGCGCGCTGCCTTCGTCCGTTCAGGTGATCCGCGAAAAGCCCGAAGCGCTGGAGCGCACCGCGGAAGGCCTTTGCGTGCGCACAAAGGAGAAAACCCGCGCCTACGACGGGGTGTTCATCTTCCGCAGCGCCGTCAGCCTTTCCATGCTGATGGGCGATCTGGCTACGGAGGGCAGCTTCATCCCGGTGGACCGGGGCATGCGCACCAACGTGCCCGGCGTGTTCGCCGCCGGGGACTGCACCGGCAGGCCCTTGCAGGTCGCCAAGGCCGTGGGCGAGGGCAACGTCGCGGCGATTTCCGCCGCCGAGTACCTCGCGGCGCGCGGATGAAAACCGGATTTCCAAACGTCGTATCTGCGATGGGGCGAATAGGGGCGGCTTCCCGCCGCCCACAAATGGGAGGATATCGTCAATGAGAAAGCTTCTATCCCTGAGGATGATCGCCTGGACGCTGACGCTTTGTCTGCTGGCCGGCTGCGCCGCCACCGCGGGGGCGACCGCCGCGCAGCCTTCCGATTTTGACGCTTTGAAGCCGCTGATGGATCTGGTAGCCACCGCGGCCATGAGCGCGGGCGACGAGCCGCTGGTGATTGGCGACGCGGACAGCACGCTCAATTCCGCCTTCGTAGCCGCGTTTTTCAACAACGGCGTCGCGGCCGACCCCTCGCTGGGGATCACCGCGGACCTGCTTTCCGGCACCGAGCAGCAGGCCGCATACCTGGCGAAGGTGTTCGCGGCCAAAACCGCGCCGGAGGTAATCGCCCCGACCGACCCGATCAACGGCCACATCGGTTTCCAGCCGGTTACGGTCAACGCCGGCACGGACAGCGATCTGCAGATCATCGGCGAGCTGTATTGGGGCGCCAAGGCCATGAGCCAGATGACCGACGCGGATTACGCCGACATCCGGTGGCTCGACCGCGCCGTGTTCAGCTTCCGCGCCGACGCGAACGCGACGTTTGGCTACCTGCTCACCGGTTTCTCCGTAGGCTCCGAACTGGATATCGAGGAAGCCATGCAGAATTACACCGACAGCATTCTGGTGGAGTACATCAATACGGCGCTGGGCTTCTCGGTGCTCTACCCCAGCGTGTTCACCGACGATATGCTGGTGGAGGACGGCGACGGCATATCCGCCAAGCTGCCGGACGACAGCCTGAGCTTCTTTGTGAAGCGCGCGCCCAACAGCGCCAACGCCAACCTTACGGATTACGTTTCCGTGATCGCCAACGGCATCACCAACGCCAAGGCCACGCTCAACGAGGCGTTCAGCAGCGCCACCGTGACCTACAACACCGAGGATGGCTTTACGGTTTTCAACGTGTACATCATCACCGACAAATACATCTACCAGGCGGAGCTCTCCTACCGCAAGGAGCTGGCCTCGACCTACCAGATGTACACCGCGTACCTGGAAAATTCCTTCGCGGTGGATGCGGTCAGCGTCGGCTGATCCGCCCGGCTACGCAGATGAAGCGCCTGTTGTGCATTAAACCGGCCGCCGCGTTTTGCGCCGCGCTGGCGCTGTGCCTTTGGGCAGGCGGCGCGCTCGCGCAGCCGGCCGTGGAGGCGGCTCCGCTGACCGGGGCGCTGTACGAGCCGGAGGGCGCGGACGCCCAAACCGCGACCTACGTGTTCGGGTATGCCTACCCGCAGCTGGCCGGAGATCGGCCGCAGGATGTCGCCGTCAACGCCTACTACGCGGCGCTGGCGGCGGACGCCTCCGCTTCCGCCGCGCCCGAGATTCTGGCCGCGCTGGAAGCGCCGCCCGGCCCGGGCATGCCCGCCTATTACACGCGGCTGGAGTACACCGTCACCGCCAATACCGACGATTACCTGAGCGTGCTGCTTACCAGCCGCCAGTTTCTGGGCAACGCCGAAACCGAGCGCTGGACCGCCGACGTGTTTGCCATGAGCGGCGTGTACGCGGGCCGGCGGGTGTCGCTGTCCCAGGCCATGGGGCTGGAACAGGAGGACGGCGCGGCCGCGCAGGGGGTCAGCTACGCATCGGAACTGGTCTACGGGCTGGTGTGGCAAATCATCGGGCAGCAGACGGCCCTGCGCCAGCGCGATTACGATCCGTCCCTGACGCTTGCGGATCTGGAGCGGGTGCTGAGCCCGGAAAACGACTTTTACCTGGACGCGGACGGCAATTTTGTGTTCTACGTGCAGGCCGGCGAACTCGCCGGCGAGGTGGAGGGCATCGTGACGTTCCCCTTCTCCTCCGCGGAACTGCTCAGCGCCGTCAAGCCCTGAGCCGCGCAGGCCCGGGCGCAACGGCGCCGCGAAGGCTCCCACGCATCGGCAGCGCCCGCCCGGCAGACAGCCCCGCCGCGCGCCGCGGCGGGGCGCGGATCCGGGAACAGGCGCGCAACGTTGCCGCGTAGCCCAAAGCCCGCAAGCGTAAGCGCGCGCCGCGGCGCGCGGCCGGGTTCGGCCCGCGAAGGCCCGCCCGCAGGTCCGGCCGCAAGCGGCCGAGTACGCCATGGGAGCGGTCGCCCCATCCGTCGGCGGGCAGCCCGCCCGGCGCGGCGTTCTCCCTTTGGGGAAATAATCGGGATCACCTATTGCCAAACTTCGCAAAGGGTGATAAAATGTTCGAGCTGTGAATCTATAAATCTCCCGTTAGGAGGTGTAGCAAATGGGCAAGTTCTGTGAAGTTTGCGAAAAGGCCACGCTGAACGGTAACAACGTTAGCCACTCCAATCGCAAGACACACCGTCTCTGGTCGCCGAACGTGCAGCGCGTCCGCGTGGAGATCGACGGTCAGGTGAAAAGGCTAAACGTATGCACGCGTTGCCTGCGCAGCGGTTACGTGCAGCGCGCGTTGCCGGCCCGGTCCGAGGAGGCCGCCGTCGAGGCGTAATCCGGACCGGAATCGGATGGACGATATCCGCAAAAACAGGGCGCGCCCGCAGCGGCGGCGCCCGTTTTTTATTGCCGCGGATGTCCGTTGCCGTCCGCGCTTGGGCAAAGGCCTGAACCGGTTACCATGCGTGCATGCTCAAAAGCGCACGAGCGGTGTGCTTCCGTAAGGGGAAGCGGCAGCGCGGGCGCGGCGGGGCCGCGGCGGGCATATGCCGGCGAAGCCCCGCAGGAAAAACGCCGTGAGCACGGCGGCGTTCATGATGTGCAGCCGAACGAGCCGGCTCCCTCCCCCGTTTTCGCCGCCCGGCAGGAACCGCGCTCCGGCGGGGTCCGCTTCCGGTTCCCGGGGGTTGCGCTTGTCAGGCGACGGCCTTTTCGCTATAATAAGTTGTCATCCGCGCGGCGCGTCCGCGCGGCATCAGACGCGCGCGGGCCAGGCCCGCGCGCAGGCAAGGAGAGCCTATGCAGCGGGTGAAACCCAAGCGCAAGCGCTGGCAGTCCATCCTGATCCTCGCGGGCATTCTGGCGGGCATCGTCGCCGTGATCGTGCTGTTGGTATCGCTGCTGGGTCACCGGCCGGTGACCCGCGTGAGCGCCTCGCGCCTGCCCTGCGATTACAACGACAGCATCAAACCGTTCGGCTCCAGCGTGCTGTATTACGACGGCGTGAGCATACACTGCATGAACAGCAAGGGCGCCGTGCGGTGGTCTTTTCAGCTGGGCGCCGACGCGGGGTTTGACTGCACCGATCAGATCGTGGCCGCCTGGGCGGGCAATACCATCTACATCATCGACCAGAACGGCAATTCCACCTATAACGACAACCTGGGTGAGCCCATCCAGTTTGCGCGCGCCGGCAAACAGTATGTCGCCGCCGTGATCGGGGACAGCACCTCCCCCCGCCTGGTGGTGAAGGATCACCTGGGCGCGCATATGGACGAGGAAGCCGACGCCTACAAGAACCTTCTGATGCTGGACGTGGGTTTTTACGGCCAGCACGGCGAGTATATGTGGACGCTGGCGCTGGATGTGTTCGGCACGGCGGCCAACACGCTGCTCAACACCTTCGAGGTGGGCAAGATGAACACCGGCGAGGTGTCGCTGGGCAGCGCGATCACCTACGCGGTGCTTTTCGAAAACAGCACCCTGCGCGTGATCAACACCCGCAAGATGCTCAGCTTCAACTACCGCGGCACCGAGGACACCACCGCGGCCGTGCTGGTCTACGGCTGGCGGCTGATCGGCAGCGACATCCCCGAAAAAGGCAACGCGCTGATGCTGTTCGCGCCCACCGCGCAGACCGAGAGCGATTTTGACATCCGCGAGCTGCGGCTGATCAGCGGCACGGTGGACCGGCGCTACAGCCTCCCGGATACCTGCATCGGCGCGGCCGTGTGGAATAAAAACCTCTATGCCGTCAGCGCCGGTACGCTCTACCGCGCCTCCATGGAGGACAACCGCTTTACCGACTACGCGCTGCCGCTGAGCTCGCCCGCCACGCGTTTTATCGGGGCGATGAACGACGGCCACGTTATCGTGGCCTGCGGCAGCGAAGTCTACGTCTGCGAGCTGCCTCAGGCGGCGGCACGGTAAAGACCGACGGCCCGTTTCCCCAACCGAAAGGAGTGGACAGCCTTGAATGTGATCGACTTCGCAATCATCGGCGTCATCGCACTTTGTGTGCTATTCGGGTTTTACCGCGGGTTCATCCAGTCGCTGCTCAACCTGGGCGGCTGCCTGCTCTCCTTCGCGGGGGCTTTCTGGCTGTTTCCCAAACTGGCCGACGCCGTCAGCGCCAATACCGAGATCGTGCGCCTGATCAGCAGCTACACCGACTCCGGCAGCGTCCTGGGCGATCTGGACCTGAGCAGCCGGGCCGTGACCACGCTCAGCGCCAGCAACATCGACGCCATCGTCGCCAAGGCCGGCCTTCCCGAGCCGATCGGCCGGCTGCTGCAGGCCAACCTGACGGAAAAGGTATTCACGCCGCTGGGCAATCTGGCCACCACCGTGGGCGATTACGTCAACCAGACCATCCTGTCGGTCAGCATCAACGTGCTGTGCTTCATCCTTTGCTTTGTCGCCTGCTTTATCGTGGTGACCATCCTCATCAACCTGCTCAAGTCCGTGTTCCATTTTCCGGTTTTAAAGCAGCTGGACGGGCTCGCGGGCGGGGTGTTCGGCTTTGTGATCGGCTGCGTGCTGTGCTTTGTGGTGTTCACGGCCATGCCCCTTTTGCAAAGCGTGGTGCCGATCGATCAGTTTCAGGAGCTGGTCGACCAAAGCGCGCTGGCCAAGGTTTTTGAAAACGGCAGCCTGATCATCTCCATCATGAACCGGAAACTGTAGCGGGAGGTTGCGCCATGCTCATTTGCGATACCCATGCCGATACCCTGTACGCCCTGCAAAACGCCCAACGCGATCCGAAGTTCCCCTGCGACGTAACGCCGGAGCGGCTGACAACCGGCGATCCGGCGGATATCCGCGTGCAGGCGCTGGCCCTGTGGACCGGCCCCGAGGGGTTGCTGGGCAAGGACGTCGGCCTGATCGACCGGGAGATGGCGGCCCTGTGCGAGCTGGAAAAGCTGGGCTTCCGGCAGGTGAAAGAGCTGGACGAGGCCCTGCCCGGGCAGCCCAACTATCTGCTGACCATCGAGGGCGGCGAGGCGTTTACGGGCGGCCTGCAAACGGTCGACGCCTTTGCCGTGTGGGGCGTGCGGATCGCCACCATCGTATGGAACAACGAAAACCCCTTCGCCTTCCCGGCCGTAGACGGCGGCGACAAGGGCCTGACCGCGCGCGGGCGGGCGCTGGTTGCGCGGATGAACGACCGGCATATGGCCGTGGACGTAAGCCACTTAAACCCCGCCGGCGTCAAGGACGCGCTTTTGTGCAGCAAAAGCCCGATCATCGCCACGCACAGCTGCTGCCGCGCCCTGTGCGACCATCCCCGCAACCTGACCGACGGGCAGCTCAAGGCGATTTTCGACATGGGCGGCTATGTGGGCGTCAATTTCTATCCGGTGTTCCTGCACCCTTCCCAGCAGGCGGATCTGGATACCGTGATCGACCATTTCGACCACATGGCGTCGCTGGGCGGCGCCAGGCACGTGGGCATGGGTTCTGATTTTGACGGGATCGAAACCCACCCCGTCGGGCTGGAGCACGCGGGATGCGTGCCCGCCCTGCTCAACCGGATGCGGGCGCGCGGTTTCAGTGAGGAAGCCGTCGCGGACTTTGCGGGCGAGAATTTCCGGCGCTATCTGGCGCGCGTATAGGGACGGCGAAACGGAATCCGCACGGGTCGGGAGCTTTGCCCCTGACCCGTGCGCCTGTCCAAAGCCCTCCGCCGCGGCGCAGCGGCGGCGTCTGTCCGTGCGGCGCTCCGCCTGCCTAGCGATCCGCCCGCTTGTACACCTGGCTGAGCACCTGCCCGTACCCTTCCGTCCGCGCGACGCCCTGCATCCCGGCTTCCGCCCGCCAGTACCCCAGCACCGCATACGTGCTGTTTTCCAGCACATAGCGCGCGCCCCGGCTCGCCTGCGGTAAAACCCGGAGCCGCGCCTGATCCGCCGCCGGCAGCAGCGCGTGCGCCGACTCCAGCCCATGCTGGGAGCAATACTCCCCGCCCGTGACGGTGGCGGTTTCCCCGGCCGGCATGCCGGCCAGCAGCGTTTGCAGCGTTTGCAGCACCGAGACGTTCCAGTAATCCAGCTCCAGATAGGCCGGCAGATCGCGGCCCGCCGTCAGCACATTGTAATATGCGTACTGGTTGGGGTGCGCCCCGACAAGGCCCGCGCCCGTCCACCCCACGCACAGGGCCAGCGCCAGCGCCGCCGCGCGGCGGGGCCACCGGCGTTTCCGCCGTTCCAGCGCCTGCCACAGCCGGTGAAACCCGTAGCCGCCCAGCGCCAGCATGGGGCCGTAGATGAAGTAGAAGTGCCGCCAGCCGTTATAGATGTTCGGGCGGCCGAAGATCCCGTACCCCAGCGGCACGGCCCACAGCAGCGTGCACAGCAGAAGCCCCGTGGAAGCGTCGTCCGCAAGCGGCCCGGCATTCTGTTTCACGATTCGCCCGGCTGCGAACGCCTGCCCCGCGGCGATCAGCGCCAGAATCCACAGCGGCGTGGTCACGGCGATCATGTAGGGCAGATAGCTGCGCGGCAGGTCGACTGTTTTCAGGTGGTAAACCGCGCCGCGGAAAAGCACATCGTTTTGCCAGCGGGCAAAGCTGGCGGCGTTGAGCAGCCCGTACTTGAGGAATCCCGCCGGATCCGCCCACAGCGCGGGCGTGAGCAGGGCGTAGAAGCCCGCGAAGGCCAAAAGCGCCGTCACCGCCGCCCGCCAGGCCCGGCCGTCCATGCGCCGCCCCGCAATCTGGCGCGCCAGCACCGCCAGCGCGCAAAGCCCCCACACAAACAGCCCGATAATCTTGGTATTGGCGGCCGCCGCCCCGGCCAGCGAGAAGAGCACAGCCCGCGCGGCCGTCGGCCTTTCCAGAACCCGCAGGGCCTGCCACAGCGTGAGCAGCACCAGCGAGAGCAGCACCACGTCCTTGTTGTTATAATGCCCCTCGGCAAACATCCGCGGGGACAGCACCAGCAACAGCACCGCTACGCCCGCGGCAAGGCGCGGGAGGCCGAGTCTGCGGCACACGCACCACAGCGCCGCCGCGCCCGCCATAAACCACAGCCACGTATAACTGTGCCACAGCGCCATGCGGGTAAGCGCGGGCATGGATTCGGCCGTCACCAGCCAGAAGGCCGCATAGTAGGCGCATTCGCCGTGATCCCGCTCATCGCTGTCGACGATCAGCCCGCTGGCCGGCGCGGGCATATCGGATTGCGCGGCAAGCCGGGTATCCAACCCGAAAGCGGCCGCGTACTGGTTGAGGTTCAGGCGCAGGATATCCTGCTCCCAGGGTTCGTCCCACGGCTGGCCGTAATCGGCGCTCGTCCAGAGCCCCAGCAGGGTCAGCGCGGTGAAAAACAGCGCCGTGAGCCATGCGGATGCGCGTGCGGAAATCCTGTGCTGTGGCAATGGCTTAGCCTCCCCGATGAAATGGTGAAAAGTGGTCGGCGGTGGCCGGACTTGCCGGTCACCCTCTCAAGCAACGGCGCATCGCTGCCGAGGCGGAGCGGCAGTTGCCGTTGCACGCGCGACAACCGGCCAATGACGCATCCCGATGCCGCACCCGATTGGGAGCCTGTTACGGCAGGCCGCTGCTTCTGACCGATACGGCACCACCTACCACTCGCCGGTATGGTAGGACATACGGCAGTCCGATGCCGTACGCCGTTGGCGCGCTTTGCTCATGTATCCGGTTTTGAGCTCGGGTTGGCGGCGAAAAGTTTAAACCGAGCTTTTGCGCCGTTTGCCGGTACGGCGGCTCACTATGGCATCCAACGATCCGCCCAAGGCTCCCGATCGGGCTACCCGTATGGAAGGTTGGCAGGCTTTACCTCCGCTCCGGCAACTTGTTTGAGTTAGCGCCGGGCTTCATCCCGCATGGCCTCCAGCCAGTCCCGGACGCGGCGGATGCTTGCGTCAACGGCCTCCGGCGCGGGGCCGCCGCGCAGGCTGCGGCGCTCCACGCACGCCCGAAGCGAAATGGCTTCGTAGACATCCCCGTCAAACGCGGGGGAGACTTCGCGCATTTCCGCAAGGGTGAGATCGGCCAGTTCGCGGCCCTCCCGCACGCACTTGCCCACGAGCGTGCCGCTCACATGGTGCGCGTCGCGGAAAGGCAGGCCCTTGCCCACCAGATAATCGGCCAGATCGGTGGCGTTGGTGAAGCCCCGCGCGGCGCTCTTTTCCATCGCCCCGGCATCAAAGCGCGTGGAGGCCAGCATCGCGGTAAAGGTGGGCAGGCATTTGACCAGCGTGTCGTACGCGTCAAAGAAGGCTTCCTTATCCTCCTGCATATCCTTGTTGTAGGCGAGCGGCAGGCCTTTCATCACGGTCAGCAGAGCCATCAGGTCGCCGTAGACGCGGCCGGTTTTGCCGCGGGTGAGCTCGCAGGCGTCCGGGTTCTTCTTCTGAGGCATGATGCTGGAACCCGTGGCGAAGGCGTCGTCCATGGTCGCGGTGCCAAACTCGTTGGTGGACCAGAGGATCAGCTCCTCGCAAAAGCGGCTCAGATGCATCATGCAGATGGACGCGGCCGAGAGGAACGAGAGCAGGAAATCGCGGTCGCTCACGCCGTCCATGGCGTTGTCGGTCACATCGGAAAAGCCCAGCAGCTCCGCCACGCGCTCCCGGTTAAGGGGGTAGGTGGTGCCGGCCAGCGCCCCGCTGCCCAGCGGCATCACGTCCGCCTCGTCGTAGGCCAGCCGGAAGCGCTTCACGTCTCGTTTGAACATCTGCGCATAGGCCATCAGGTGGAAGCCCAGCGTCACCGGCTGAGCCTTCTGCAAATGCGTGTAGCCGGGCATCACGGTGCGCGTGTGCGCCGCGGCCAGGGTAAGCAGCGTATGGAGCAGCTCCCGAAGCAGCGTATCCGCGTGCAGGCACGCATCCTTGGCGAACAGGCGCACGTCCAGCGCCACCTGATCGTTACGGCTGCGGCCGGTATGCAGGCGCTTGCCTGCCTCGCCGATACGCGCCGTCAGCTCCGCCTCGGCAAACATGTGCACGTCCTCCGCGCCCATGTCCACCGTGAGGGTGCCGGCCTGCAAATCGCTTAGCATGCCCTGAAGCCCCGCGACGATCGCCGCGCTGTCCTCCGGGGTCAGGATGCCCTGCTCGCCCAGCATCGTCGCATGCGCGACGGAGCCCAGCAGATCGCAGCGGAGCAGGCGCCTGTCAAAGGGGATGGAGGACTGAAAATCGTCCAGAAGCGCGCTGGTGGGTTTTTCAAAGCGTCCGGCCCAAAGCTTGGCCATGCGGGATCAACCTCTTTCCTGCGGCACGCCGCAAACTGCGCCCGGCAGGGCATGGCTGATTATAGCACAGACCGCCGCCGGGAGGAAAGGGAAGGAAAGCGAAAACCTGCCCCGGCGCTACGGATGAAACGATGTTCTTTTCGCGTTTACATGAGGGGATCCCCGCCCAGGCAGAGGAGGCGCCCGATGAAGAAACGCTTGCTATCGCTGTTGGCGGCCGCGTTGCTGCTCGGTTCCCCCGGCGTGGGAAGCGCCGGGGCTGCGAGCCCGGCCGCAGCGAACCCCGCCGCGCCGGTCCGGTTCAGCCTGCCCGGCAGCGATGCCGCGTACCGTGTGCAGATGCCCGAAGGCTGGCGAGTGACCGCGCAACCCGACTTGCGCCTCGCGCTGGTTACCGCGGCCGCCCCGGACGGCGCGCGCTACGTGTTGCTGTTTGCCAACCATGAGCCGGGCCGGACGCTTTCCGGCTGGCAAACCCTGCTGACCGCCGCCGGCGCCCGCAACGGGGTCACGGAGATCACCGCCGCCGCGCAGGGGGACTTGCCCCTGATTACCTACCGCCTGCGCACGGAGGGTACGGGCAGTTACTGCGCCGTTTGCCAGCCCGAGGAGGGATGGCTGTTCACCTTTGAGTTTCGCTCGACGGACGGCTCTGTGGAAATGGCTTTTGCCGCAGACGATATCCGGCGCGTGATCGGCTCTCTTCAGCCCGCAGAATAACCCCGGGCATCGGCGGCGCAATGGGGAACTCCCCCGAAAACCCCCGAAACCGCCGAATTGTTTTGACAAAACCAGCATTCCATGGTACGCTATGCCGGATTATGTCAAGGGGGTAGACCATCGGATGCTGACCATTACGGATGTCAGCCTGCAATTTGCGGGCGATCTGCTTTACAAACATGTGGACCTGCTGTTTCAGAGCGGGCACTGCTACGGAATTATCGGCGCAAACGGGGCCGGCAAAAGCACGCTGCTGCGCATCATTTCCGGCGATTTGACGCCGACCACCGGCAGCGTGACCATCACCAAGGAAGACCGCATGAGCGTGCTGGAGCAGGACCACTTCAAATTTGACGACTTTCCCGTGATCGATACCGTCATCATGGGCAACCGCAAGCTCTACGACATCATGAAGGAAAAGGAGCGCCTCTACGCCAAGCCGGATTTCAGCGACGCGGACGGCGAACGCGCGGCGGTGCTGGAAGGCGAATTCGCCGAGATGAACGGCTGGGACGCCGAAACCGAGGCCGCGCAGTTGCTCAACGGCCTGGGCGTGCGCCCGGAACTGCACACGGCGCTCATGGGCTCGCTGGACGGCCGCCTGAAGGTGAAGGCGCTGCTGGCGCAGGCGCTGTTCGGCCGTCCCTCCCTCATCCTGCTGGACGAGCCCACCAACGGCCTGGATGTGGAAAGCACCGAGTGGCTGGAGGAGTTCCTGATCGACTGCGACGCCATTGTGATCGTGGTCAGCCACGATCGGCACTTCCTCAACGCCGTGTGCACCAACATCGTGGACGTGGACCACGCCACATGCAAGATGTACGCCGGCAACTACGATTTCTGGTACGAATCCAGCCAGCTTTTCCAGCAGCTTATGCGCAACCAGAACAAGAAGCGCGACGAGAAGATTCGCGACCTGCAGGAGTTCATCCGCCGGTTTTCGGCCAACAAATCCAAAAGCAAGCAGGCCACCAGCCGCAAGAAAATTCTGGACAGCATCCAACTGGACGAGATGCCGGCGTCCAGCCGCAAATCCCCCTATGTGGGCTTTGAACCGGAACGCGAAGCCGGCAAGGACATCCTGTTTGTCGAGGGCCTGACCAGGACCGAGGGCGGCGTGAAGGTGCTGGACAACGTAACGTTCACCGTTGCCAAGGGCGACAAGATCGCCTTTGTGGGCGATAACGAGGCCGGGGCCACGGCGCTGTTCCGCATCCTCGCCGGGGAGATCGAGCCGGACGCGGGCACGTTCCGCTGGGGCGTCACCATCACCCACAGCGATTTTCCCAAGGATAACACCCGCTTCTTTGAGCATTTCGACGGCAGCCTGATCGAGTGGCTCCGGCAGTATTCCCTCGACCAGACGGAAACGTACCTGCGCGGCTTCCTGGGCCGGATGCTGTTTTCCGGCGACGAGGTGTACAAGCCCGCCAGGGTGCTTTCCGGCGGGGAAAAGGTGCGCTGCATGCTCAGCCGCCTGATGATGAGCAAGGCCAACGCCCTGATTTTGGACCAGCCGACCGACCACCTCGATCTGGAGAGCATCACCGCGCTCTCGGCCGGGCTGGTCGCCTATCCGGGCAACCTGTTCTTCGCCTCGCACGACCATCAGTTTATCGACGAGGTCGCCAACCGCATCATCGAGATCCCCGCGGACGCTCCGGGCTGCATGGATCGCGCGGGCACGTTTGAGGAATTCCTGGCGTGGAAGCACGGGCGCGGCGCGCAGGGCAACCGCTGATGGATGCCCCCCGTCCGGGCGTGTACCGCCATTTCAAGGGCAACCTGTACCGCCTGATCACGGTCGCCACGCATACCGAAACCCTCGAACCGATGGCCGTGTACCAGGCGCTCTACGGCGAACGCGGCTATTGGGTGCGCCCCCTGGCCATATGGACGGAAACCGTGGAGCGCGGCGGGCTGACCCTGCAACGGTTTGCCTACGTAGGGGAAGACGAGCCTTCCTGTGGGGAAGCGCCCCCGCCGGACCGGACGGACGAACCAAGGCGGTGATCCTGGCGCGACGGAGGGCGGCCGCACGGCGCGACCGGCACGCCCGCAACGGTGGCGCACCGGGCGGCGGGCCACGGAATGCGGCCGGAAAGCCCGCCCGAAGACCAGACCATATCGCCGGCAGGCGGTTAATCGCCTGCCCTCCGGTTGAGGAAGGCGCGGGACACCCCGCGTCTTTTTTTTCGTGCCTTGCCATAGCGCGACGCGCGGCGTGCCGGAAAGCGGGACGCTAACCCTACCGCAGTTTCAATACAGGAGCAAATCCCGTCCCAAGGCGGTTTCTCCTTGACTACGTTACGAAGGCGCGACGCGGCCCCGCTGCGCCTTTGCTTGCGCCCCTCGTCACGGAAGAGATTCGCGCGGGCCTTGATGCGTTCCCGAATGGAGAGCGGCTCTGGCATCGGGTCAGCGGCGCAACCCGTACAAGAAAAAAACATCGACTGAAAACCGACCGAAAGAAACGTCGCCGCGTCCGCGTCCCAAACCCTTGCCGCGCAACGGATGGCCCGGCATGCGGTTTTTCGGGTGCGGGACAGTATTGGCCCTGTGGGACGGAATTTGCACTTGCGCGCCGGCGCATCCGGGTGTATGATGGCCGCATGCGGTACAGGTAACGCCCATAGGGCAGATAACGTCCCATGTGAATCACGGTTCACATACCCGTCCGCACCCAAACAGGGGGTTTCATACCGGAATCATACCACCCACAACAGGAGGAGGGCACCAGAGGATGGAACGCGTATTCAACTTTTCCGCCGGCCCCGCGATGATCGACCCCAGCGTGCTGGAAAAAGCCGCGAGCGAGATGGTGTGCTACCGCGACAAGGGCATGAGCGTGCTGGAGATGAGCCACCGCACCGGCATGTACCTGGATATTTACAACGAGGCGCTTTCCCTTTTCCGCGAGGTGATGGGCGTGCCCGAAGGGTACGAGGTGCTGTTTTTGCAGGGCGGCGCCACGATGGAGTTCGCCGCCATCCCGCTCAACCTGATGACGGGCAGCCGCACCGCGGATTATGTGGATACAGGCAACTTCGCCCACCTGGCCGCGGAGGAAGCGAAGAAATACGGCACGGTCAACGTGGTGGCCTCCAGCCGCGCGGCGAACTATACCTACATCCCGGACGTCGCCCAGATCGCTTTCACGCCCGACGCGGATTACGCCTACATCACCACCAACAACACCATTTACGGCACGCGCTATATCCATTTGCCCGATACCGGCAGCGTTCCGCTGGTGGCGGACGCCAGCAGCAACATCCTTTCCGAGCCGATGGACGTGAGCCGTTTCGGCGTGCTCTACGCGGGCACGCAGAAGAACATCGGCCCGGCGGGCATGGCCATCGTGATGGTGAGAAGCGACCTGCTGGGCCGCCAGAACCCCCTGTGCCCCAAGGTGCTGGATTGGGCGGCGCAGGCGAAGAACGACAGCATGATCAACACCCCCAACACCTTCGCCATCTACATGCTCAAGCTGGTGTGCGAATGGATGAAGCAACAGGGCGGCGTGCCCGCGTTCCACGCGCTCAACCAGGCCAAGGCGAAGCTTTTGTACGACGCGATCGACGGGAGCAAGCTGTTCAGCAACCCCGTGGAGCCCCGCTACCGCTCGCTGATGAACGTGACCTTCGTCACGGGTGACGAAGCCAGGGACGACGCGTTTTGCAAATACTGCGCCAAAAACGGGCTGGTGAACATCAAGGGCCACCGCAACGTGGGCGGCATGCGCGCCAGCCTCTATAACGCCATGCCCATGGCGGGCGTGGAAAAGCTGGTGCGGACGATGGCCGCGTTCGAGAAGGACAACGGGTAAGGCCGCCGCCCGGGGACGAATGCCCGCCGGCGACAAACACGATTGAAGGAGCACGCCGATGTATAAAATTCAGACTCTCAATGAGATTTCCGATGTGATCCACCAGCATCTGAGCGCGGGAAAATACCTGATCGCCAAAGAGGAGCCGGTGCCCGACGGCATTCTGGTACGCTCCGCGGACATGCACAGCCTTAGGCTGCCCGATAGCCTGCTGGCTATCGCGCGCGCCGGCGCGGGCACCAACAACGTCCCGGTGGAGGAGTGCAGCAAGCGCGGCATCGTGGTGTTCAACACCCCCGGCGCCAACGCCAACGCCGTGGCGGAGCTGGTCGTCTGCGGCCTGATGCTGGGCAGCCGCAACATCGTGGGCGGCATCGAGTGGGTGCGGGGCCTCAAGGGCAAGGGCGAGGAGGTGCCCAAGCTCGTGGAAAAAGGCAAGGCGCAGTTCGTGGGCCCGGAAGTGCGCGGCAAAACGCTGGGCGTGGTCGGCCTGGGCGCCATCGGCGCGATTGTGGCCAACACCGCGGCGCAGGGGCTGGGCATGGAAGTCGTCGGGTACGATCCGTTCATCAGCGTGGAAAGCGCGTGGTCGCTCAGCCGCGCGATCAAGCGCTGCAACAACCGCGAAGAAATCTGCTCGCAGGCGGATTACCTGACCCTGCACGTGCCGCTTTCGGATAAGACCAGGAAGATGATCGACGCCGCCGCCATCGCCCGCATGAAGGACGGCGTGCACCTGCTCAACTTCAGCCGCGCGGAGCTGGTGGACGCCGACGCCCTGCGCGCGGCGCTGGAAAGCGGCAAGGTAGCCAGCTATGTGACGGATTTCCCCACCGACGAGCTGATCGGGATGAAAAACTCGGTGGTCATCCCGCATCTGGGGGCCAGCACGCCGGAGAGCGAGGAAAACTGCGCGCACATGGCGGCCTGCCAGCTCCGGGATTATCTGGAGATGGGGCAGATCGTCAACAGCGTGAACCTGCCCGAGATCCTGCTGACGCCCAACGGCTCCGACCGGATCCTGGTAATCCACGAGAACGTGCCCAGCATGGTCAGCGCGATTTCCGCGGCGATCGGCGGCAAGCACATCAACATCGACAACATGCAAAACAAGAGCCGCAAGGAAATGGCCGTGACGGTGCTGGAGCTGGACGATCATCCCGACGAGGCGCTGATCCGCGAGATTCGGGCGCTGCCGGGGGTTATCCGCGTGCGGACGTTCTCCGGGAACTAAGGCGGGGGGCGTACTCCCCCGCCGCAGCGATTAGCCCCCGAGCGAGCGAACAGCGCCTGCGGCGCTGCTCGCTCGCTTGGGGGCTTTCGCCGCGGCGAAAGAAACGGGGCTTGGAGCCTGGCCCCAAACCCCGCAAGGGCTTCGCCGCTTGCCCCAACTTTTTCCCTTACCTGATCATGTTCGCGCCATACTCCGTCAGGAATCGGTCGATCAGCCGCCCGTAAACACACACCGCCTGCGCAAGCTCCGCCTTGGGCAGCGCTTCGTCCACGGTGTGCGCCTCGGAAAGGCTCCCCGGGCCGACCACCACCGTGGGCACGCCCGCGTTCAGCGCCAGCGCCTGCTCGCAGCCCGCCCTGAACTCCACCGGCGCGCGGGGCTTCCCCACCGCGTCGGCCACAATACGGCAAACCGCGCGCACCCAGGGATGCTCCCCCGGCAGCGCCCCGCCCGGCAGGTAGCAGTGCGGCCGCAGGCTGTAGGCAAACCTCGCGTCCTCCCGGGCCAGCCTGTCCAGCACATCCCGCACCGTTTGTTCCGCGGCCGCCGGGCTGTCTTCGGGGAACAGGCGGTAATCCACCAGCAGCCGCGCCGCGTCGGGCACGATGTTCTCCCGCTCGCCCCCCTGCGCGACGGTCACGCACAGCGTGCGGGGCGGCAGAATGGGGTGCGTAAACGCCGCCAGCCGCGCGTTTTCCGCCTCCAGCGCCAGAATCGCCTTCGCCGCGCTCACCAGTGCGTTATTGCCCAGCGCCGGCAGCGACGAATGCGCCGCGCGCCCGTGAAGTTCAATCCAGAACCGGGCGACGCCCCGGTGCGCCACGGCGACTTCCAGCTCCGTCGGCTCGCCGATAACGCACGCGTCCGCGCAACCGGGGTGCGTTGCGAAAAACCGCTTGATGCCGGTGTTGCCGCTCTCCTCATCCGCCACAAACAAAAGCCCGAGCCGGATGCCGTTGAGCCCCGTCGCCACGCGGTCGGCCGCGGCGCGCAGCATCGCGGCGATCGCGCCCTTCATATCGGCGCTGCCGCGGGCGACGTAGCTGTCCCCCCGCTCGGTCAGCGTGAACGGATCGCTGTGCCACGCGCCCTCGGCCGGCACCACGTCCAGATGCCCGCACAGCAACAGGCAGGGACCTTCGCCGATCTCCGCGTACACATTGGCGCGGCCTTCCGCCACGGGCTGCACTTCCGTGCGCATGCCAAGCCCCGCGGCCAGCCGCGCGATCTCCTCGGCCAGCGGGCGCTCCTGCCCGTTGACGGTGGGGTAGGCGACCAGCGTGGCCAGCAGGGCCTCTGCCGTGGGAAAATCGATCATCGTTTCTCCTCCGTTTCCCGGATGGCCTCGCACGCCTCGCCAATCCAGCGCATCCGGCCTTGCGGGATCAACCCGTAATTGTAGAACACAAACCCCTGCGTGCCGGCGGCCAGCGCGGCGCGCACCTTATCCACAAAGGCTTCGCGGCCCGTGTATTCTGGGGTGAAGGCGCGCATGCCCGTGTATACCTTGCACGCGGGATCAAGCTCCGCCCGGGAGGCCGCCACATCCGCCCGCGCCCTGTCGGCGCCGCAATCGTAGCTGCACACCAGCGCGCTGCCCAAAAAGCGGGAAACGGCCTTCAAATCCACGCCGAACAGCCAGGAACTGGCGTTGGCCAGCAGGCTTAAAAAGCACAGTTGCGCGCGGCTTACTTCGCCCGCCACCCGCTCCACAAGGCTGGTGACCACGCCCGCGCGCCAGTTCAGGAACGCCCGGACATCCGCGTCGTCGGCAAAGAAATCCGGCCCTTCCCGCAGGAACCGGTCGGAGGGCACCTCCGCGCGTGGCAGGGAGAGGTAGCGCACGACGTCGTCCCGCACGCGGTTTCGCACGTGCTCCATATTGATGCCCGCCGCCCGGCCCTTTCGCATGCAGGCGGGGCAGAAGCACAGCGAAAGCAGGAAATCCTCCAGCGCGGTCAGGCCGACGCCGTCCTTCTCGTGGTGGTACTCATGGGCGAAGCCCATGTAGTTCATGCTTTCCATCTGCAAAGTGTGAAGCGACAGCCGCCGGTCCTCCGAGCGCAGCAGGGCCGCCATGTAGGCGCGCACATCGTCGTTGGCGGGGCACTGGCTAAAGTAGACGGTATCGCCAAACGCGTTTTGCACGCAGGCTTCCGGGTGCAGGTAGCCAAGCCGGGTGTTGTGCAGGCACACCGTCCAGCCGGATACCGTCATGCCCAGCGCCTCCGCGCGGCGGCTCAGTTCGGGGAAGAAATCCGGGCGCTCGCGCGCGAAGTCGCCCACCAGCGGCTTGATGCGGCTGTCCGCGAAATCCTCCGCGGGCGCGGGGTAGTAGAGCACCCCGTCCTGCGGGAAGTAGATTTTCCGGCGCGGGCTGCGAATCTGCAAAAAACGCCCGCAGTGGTAGGCGGTCGCCACCGATACATCCCCCACGCCGTGGTCCCGCAGTTCCCCAAGCGCGACGTCCATGCCGCAATCGTCCAGGTCCCAGGCGTACGTCCACATGGAAGTGTACATGCCCATTCCTCCAACGTCGGATTCGGGCGCGGCCCGCGGCTCAAATCCGTCCTTTCTTGATTCCATCCGGCGGCGGCGCATTCCTTCGCGCCGCGAAACTTTATCCGGCCGGCCGCGCGGCGGCCTCTCCGTCGCGGCCGGCAAAGGCCGTCTTCACGCTTTCTCATACCACGGGCGCAGCGCCCCGTACAGGTCGAGGTACCGCCCGTACAGCGCCTGGTAGGCCGCCTTGTCCTCCCCGGTCGGGATCACCTCGGCGCGGCCGGGCAGCACCGCCCGCGCCAGCGAAAGGGGGTCGGGGTACAGCCCCGCCCCATAGCCCGCCAGCAGCGCGCCGCCCACGGCGGACGCGTCCGGGTTTTGCACCACGTCCACCGGGAAGCCAAACACCGCCGCGATGATGCGCGTCCACAGCGGGATGCGCGTGCCGCCGCCAAAGAGGCTCACGCGCGTTTGCCCTTGCGGGCACAGCGTGCGCATCAGCTCCAGGCTCTGGCGCAGGTTCAGCGCCACGCCCTCCAGCGCGGCGCGCAGCAGCTGCGCGCGCGTGGTCGCGGCGCTCAGGCCCACAAGGGCGGCGCGGTCGTCCGGCGCAAAGTACGGCGAGCCGCTGCCCGCGAAAAACGGCAGCGCCATCACGCCCCCCGCGCCCGGCGGCAGGGCTTCGGCCTCACAGGCCAGAACGCCGACCATTCCGTAATCGATGCGACCGTCCTCCGTAAGCAGCTTGGACAGGCAGTTGACCACCAGCCCGCCGTTGAAGTGCGAGCCCAGCGCGTACGTTTGCCCCGGGAACGCTCCGGCGTGGCAGGTGAGCGCCCCGGCATAGGCGGGGTCGAACCGCTCGATCATCATCATGAAAGGCGCGTTGGTGCCCATGGACACCGTCGCGTCGCCCGGCTGGGCCAGCCCCATGCCCAGCGCGCCGCAGGCCATGTCCGCCCCGCCGGCAAACACCGGCGTGCCCGCCAAAAGCCCCGTGAGCGCCGCCGCCTCGGCCGTGACCGAACCCGCGCGCCCGTAGGCCTCCAGCAGGCGCGGGAACAGCGCGGGCGAAAGCCCCGCCGCCTCGATCAGCGGCCGGTTCCATCGCCGGGTTTCGGGCAGCACGCACAGGGAGTTATAGGCGTCGGTCACATCCTGCGCCGCTTCCCCGGTGAGCCAGAACCGCAGGTAATCCTTGGCGCTCAGCCACACGTCCGCGCGGGCGAACGCCTCGGGCGCCTCGTCGCGCAGCCACAGGAGCTTGGGCAGGGCAAAGGCGTTGAGCGGCCGGTTGCCCGTCGCCGCGAGGATCTCGCCGCTCAGGTGCTCCGTAAGCCACGCGGCCTGGCGGGCGCTACGCACGTCCGCCAGCGTCATGCAGGGGTACACGGGCTCCCCCCGCCGGTCGATGGCCACCACGCTGCTCATATGCCCCGAAAAGCCGACCGCCTCGATCTCCCCCGGCGTGCACCGTTCCCACAGCGCCCCCGCGCCCCGGCACAGCGCCTTTACCCACTCCGCGGGCTCCTGCTGGATGCGGTCCGGCTCGGGGAACCGCGTGGGGTAGGGTTCGCTCGCCACGTGAACCGTGCGCCCGCCCGCGTCCAGCAGCAGAAGCTTGAGCGCCGTGGTGCCCAGGTCCAGCGAGAGCACGTATCCCATGGGCTATTCCTCCTTGAGCAGGCGCACGATGGTTTCCACTACCGCGTCGATCATCGCCTTGCCTTTTTCCGCCGTGGCGGCAGTCGCGTCGCCCATCACGGCGGTGTCCATGAAAGCCGACCACGGGGTGGGCAGCGCCTCCATCGCGGGGGGAAACGCCGGGTACTGGCAGATCGCCTGCGCCATGTCCACCCGGTCGGGGCGCAGGTAGAGCATGTAGGAGGTTTCGATTTCGCAGGCGTGAAAATACACCGGGTGCGGCCGCGGGGTGGTAAGCACCTGCCGCTGCGCCGGCCCCACGCCCGGGTAGGTGAAGGCGTACATTTTCAGGTCGCACTCGTCGTAGAGCACGCGCTGCGTGGCCTTCATGGCGTTGACGTTGCCCACGTGGCCGTTGACCACGGCATAGCGCCGCACCCCCTGCGCGTACAGCGACCGCCCGATCTCGCACAGCAGCGCGGAAAGGGTCTGGTCGCTCACGCTCAGGCAGCCCTTCTTGTCCCGAAGCGACCAGATCTGCCCGTAGGGCATGCCGGGGAGGGTGACCGCGCCTTCCACGCGCTCGCTCACCAGCCGGCATACGCCCTGGGCCAGGTACAGGTCGGTCAGCAGCGGCAGGTGGTTGCCGTGCACCTCCACCGCGCCCAGCGGCAAAAGCGCCACAGTGTTCCCGTCCAGCGCCAGCGCGGCCTCGCGCTGGTTGCAATCGCCCAGCAGCATGGCGCTCACCCTTTCTTAAACGTAAAGCAGCGCTTGGGGTTATCCACAAAGATGCGGCGCACGACGTCCTCGCCGTCAAGCCCCGCCGCGTCCGCCTCCTCCTTAAGCCTTGGCGCCCAGGTGCTCAGGATGTAGCCCAGCCCCAGGCCGTAGCGGTAGGAATAGTAGTAGGATTTGCGGGCCGTGTCCCCGCTGGCCAGCACCTGATCGCCGTAGCCGTGCCGGAAAAGCTCAAAAATGCATGCGATGCGCACGCTTTCCGGGCCGTACTTCACCTTGGCGATGCCGTCAAAGCACAGGTACGCGCCGGTTTCCGCGAGCTTCAGGTGCATGTAGGGGTCGGGGTTGCGGTCCATGTGCCCGAAGCACACGTTTGGCAGCTGGACGCCCTCCTCGCGCAGGTACTGGAGCTGCTCCAGCGCCATGGTGCCCGCCTCGGTGTGGGAGTGGATGGGCGCGCCGGTGGCGTGGTGGGCGCGGGCGACCGCGCGGATGGTCTTGATCTCCAGGGGATGGATGCTGTTGTACCCGGTGCCGAACTTTACCTGCCCGGCGCGCACGTCGGTGCCGTTCATGCCGTGCTCCACCTCGTCGATCACGAAGCGGGCCAGGTCGTCCACCGAGGTTTTCTCGATCCAGTTTTCGTAGGTGCACTCCCGCCCCGGCATCTTCGCCGGCCACAGGAAGGATTTGTTGAACCCCGCCGTGCCCACGATCTGCACGCCGGTTTCCACGGCGATGTCGCGCACCGCCCCCGGATCGCGCCCATAGTCCACGGCGGTTGCGTCCACGATGCTGCGGCCGCCCGCCGCCTGAAACAGGAGTACGTCCTGCTTGGTTTTCTCCGGATCGTCCAGGATCAGATCATCTTCGCCGCGCTCCACCCAGAAAGCCGGGCGGCACACGAGGTGCTCGTGGGAATAGGTTACGCCCAACGCCTCGGGGGCGATATCCCCGCACATGGTGCGAATGAAGCTCATGCTGTTTTCCTCCTTTTGGGTTTGCGCACCCGCATGTTGATGCCCACCATCACCGCGATGACCACACCCTGACTGATGCTCTTGCCGGCCTCGGGGATGTTGAGGATGGTGAGCGTGCTTTGCAGCAGCACCATGATGAGCACGCCGGGGAAGGTGCCTTCCAGCGTGCCTACGCCGCCGACGAACGAGGTGCCGCCGACCACCGACGCGGCGATGGAATTGAGGGTGAACGAATCCCCCACGCCGGTGGAGGGTACGCCGATGAACGCCGTGAGGATCAGCCCGGCCAGCCCCGCCAAAAGCGAGCAGAGCATGTACACCGACACCGTGATCCCCATGGTGGGAATGCCGGAAAGGTAGGCCGTTTGCGGGTTGGCGCCGGTGATGTACACATGCCTTCCGTAGGGGGTTTTATATAATACCAGCGACAGCGCGCCCCACACGGACAGCCACACCAGCCCCGCGATGGGCACGGGCCCCAGCCAGCCCTCCGAGATCACGCGGAACGCGTCGGGCAGGCTGCCGCGCGGGATACCCCGCGTGTACACGTAGTAGCCGCCCTGAATGATGGTCGCCATCGCCATGGTGATCAGGAACGGCGGCATTTTAAACCGCGCCACGATGATGCCGTTAACAAACCCGATCAGCAGCGCGAAGCCCAGCGACACCGTAACCCCCAGGAGGATGTTGTCGGGGTTGCCCGCCATCAGCGCGGTGGAAAGGATATTGGTCAGCGACATCACCGCGCCCACGCTCAGGTCGATGCCGCCCATCAGCAGCACCAGCGTCTGCGCGATGGCGACGATGCCCAGCGGCGCGTTCTGCCGCACGATGTTAATCAGGTGGGAGGGCGATACCTTCCACTGCGCCGCGAAGAAAAACAGCAGGATCGCCGCCAGCAGGAGCCCGTACACGCGCAGCGGGAGCTTGGAGTAGCGGCGGTTTTCATTCCATTTCGTCAGCATGTGGTCCTCGCCCTCCTTTTGATGCGGAATACGAGCAGCGCCAGCACCAGAATGGCGCCCTTGATGATGTACTGGTAATAGGCGAACACCTTGAGCATGTTCATCATGTTGTTGATCATGCCCAGCACCAGCGCGCCCGCCAGCGCCCCCAGCACGCTGCCCGAACCGCCGATGAGCGATACCCCGCCCACCACCGCCGCGGCCACGGAATCCATGGAATAGTTATCCCCGATGAGGGGGTCGCCGGAGAACACGCGCATGGCCAGCACCATGCCGGCCACCGCCGCCACCATGCCGGAGACCATGTAGGTGGTAACCACCACGCGATCCGCCGCCACGCCGGATTGCCGGGCGTGCAGGGCGTCGTTGCCCACGGCGTACACCTGCCGGCCGTAGCGCGTGTAGTGCAGCGTCAGGAAGGCCAGCGCGTACAGCGCCAGCGCCATCAGGCTGGAGGTGTTGAGCACCCCCGCCTTGGCGGTGAGAATGTCCAGCAGCGTAACCGAGATGTTGCCGCCGGGCTTGGGCTGGATCAGCAGCGCGATGCCCTTGACCAGCGAGCCCGTGGACAGCGTAATGATCATCGGCGGGATGCGGAAGCGCACCACGCCCAGGCCGTTGATCAGCCCCACCAGCGCGCCGGCAAGCACCGCCGTGATCAGCGCCAGCGGAATCCCCACGCCCGGGACGCTGCTCACCTGCGCCAGAATCACCGTGGACAGGCTGATGGTGGAGCCGACGGACAGGTCGATGCCGCCCTGCAGCAGCACGAACGTCTGCCCGATGGCCGCGATGGCCAGCGTTGAGGACTGGGAGATGACGTTTTTAATGTTGGCGTAGGTGGCGAATTTTTCCGAAAATACCGAAGCAAACGCGATCATCGCCGCCAGAATGGCAAAGGCGGGCATCGCCTGCCACAGGTGTTTGCGTAGCGAGCCTTTAAACATGGGGCACCTCCCCGCCGCCCGCCGCGTTCCCAAGGCCGGCGCTCAGCTGCATGATTTTTTCCTCCGTGGCGTCTTCCCCGCACAGCTGCCCGGATACCGCGCCTTCGTAGAGCACGTAGATGCGGTCCGAAAGGCCGATCAGCTCCAGCATGTCGCTGGTGAAAATGAGCACGCTCAGGCCTTGCGCGGTCAGGCTGCGGATCAGCTCGTAGATTTCCAGCTTGGATTGCACGTCGATGCCGCGGGTGGGCTCGTGCAGCACCAGCAGCTTGGGCTTGAACTGAAGCCATTTGGTGAACACGATCTTTTGCTGGTTGCCGCCGCTTAAGGACGCCACCGGCTGGCGGTGGGAATGCGCGCGGATGCGGAGGCTTTCCATGCCTTCCAGCGCGCAGGCCTCGGTCTTGCGCCGGTTGAGCAGGCCGCGCGCGCACAGTTGTTTGAGCACCAGCATGGAGATGTTCTCCCCCACGGAAAGCGGCAGCACCAGCCCTTCCAGCTTGCGGTCGTCGGGCACGTAGGCGATGCCGTGGCGCATGGCGGAGCGGGGCGAGCGGATGCGCGCGGGCTGGCCCGCGACGAGCACTTCCCCCGCCGTAAACGGCCGTATGCCAAACAGCGCGCGCGCCAGCTCGTACTGGCCCTGCCCTTCCAGCCCGCCCACGCCGATTACGCTGCCCCGCGGCACCGCCATGCTGATGTGGGAAAGCTCCCGGCCCAGCGATACGTCCCTGAGCTCCAACAGGAGATCGGCCGACAGCGCCTTGCACCGCGCGGGGTAGGTGTTGGTGATCTCCCGGCCGACCATGCGGCAGATGATCTCATCCCGGGTGATGCGGTCGACGCGTTCGTGGGCGGTCATCTCGCCGTCTTTTAAAACCATCACGTCGTCGCAGGCCAGCGGGATTTCCTCCAGCCGGTGGGTGATCAGCACCACGGACACGCCCTCGTCCCGGATGCGGCGCACGAAGCGGAACAGCTGATCCGATTCGGTTTTATTCAGGCTGGACGTCGGCTCGTCCAGGATCATCACGCGCGGTTTGCCGGCCCAGGCCTTGGCAATCTCGGTCATCTGCTTTTGGGCGGGGGTCAGCTCGGAAACGATCCTTTCCACCGGCACATGGTAGCCGATTTCCGCCAGGATGCGCTCCGCCTCCCGGTGCAGCGCCCTCTGGCTGATCAGGCGGCGGCCGGTCAGGGGTTCCTGCCCCAGCATGATGTTTTCGCCGACGGTCATGTTTTCCATCAGGCTGAGTTCCTGGTGCACAAACGCGACGCCGCGCGCCTTGGCCGCGTGTGGGCTGGAAAAGACGATTTCCTCCCCGTCCATCTCCAGCCGGCCGTCGTCGGGCATCAGGCCGCCGCTGAGGATGTTCATGAGCGTGGACTTGCCCGCGCCGTTTTCCCCGACCAGCGCCAGCACGTTTCCGCGCCGGCACGCGATGGATACGCCGGTCAGCACGGGGTTGCCCGAAAACTGCTTGCACAGCCCGCATCCCGCCAGTATGACCTCGTTTTGATTGGTTTGCATCGCTTCGCTCCACTCCATCTAAAAATGAGGCTTCCTACCCGCGACCGGATAGGAAGCCGAAATCTCGCGGACAGCGAACGTTACTGGGCGAAAATGGTCTTGATGACGTCGTCGGGCAGGTGGGTGTTGGCCCAGAAATCGTCCGGCAGGTCGGTACGCACGTAGGTATCCAGCTCGTCGTCGGAGAACACGGCGGTGGGGTAGATCACGTCCTGCTCCACAGCCTCGCCCTTCACCAGCGCGATGGCCTTCTGCAGCGCCACCTCGGCCAGCCACGTGGGCTTGGCGCAGGCGATGCCCTTCATGCCCTGGCTTTGGAGTTCCTTCCACTTTTTGAGGTAGCCGTTGTTATCCTCGCCGGTCATCGGCACCAGAGGACGGTTGGCCGCCTGGAAGGATTCGATGGCGCCCAGCGTCATCGCGCCGCCCTGGCTCCACACGCCGTCGATCTGCGGGTAGGTCGCCAGCAGGTCCGCCACGACCACTTTGGCCTCGGCATAGTCCCACTTCGCGTCCGGGGAAGCCAGCACCTTGATATCCGGGTACTTGGCGAACACTTCCTGAGCGCCCTGCCAGCGCAGCTCGGAGGTGGACAGGCCGGAGATGCCGTTGAGGCAGATGATGTTGCCCTTGCCGCCCAGCTGATCCGCCAGCCACTGAGCGCCCGCGCGGCCGAACTCGGTCTCGTCGCAGGTGACCAGGCAGTCGTAATCCTTGGTATCCACGGTGGAGGCGAGCAGCACCACTTTGATGCCCGCGTCGCGCGCCTCGCGCAGCACCGGGATGGGGGCGCTGGAGCTCCACGGGGTGGTGATGATCACGTCCACCTGCTGGGCCACGAGATCCTCAAGGTTGGCGACCTGCTTGTCGGCGTCGCCCTGGGAGTCGACGTAGATCACTTCGATATCATCCTGCGTATTCGACACGGCGTACTTGAATTCCTCGTACATCTGCACCGACCAGCTGTTGCCCAGATAATAGATATCGTAGCCGACCTTGATCTTCTTGCCCTCGGCGGACGCCACCGTCGTCACGACGCCCAGCGCCAGGCAAAGCACCAGTAAAAGCGCACAGACCTTCTTAACCATGGTGTTACAGCCTCCTTCAATTTTAAAAAGCGCCCTTGCTTTTCTGAAGTCATCTTACACCCATTTAGTTGACTAGTCAACCAGTTATTTAAACTTTTTGTTTTTCTGACCGGAAAAGCATGCTATAATAGGGTGTATTGGGAAAAGGAGCCACTTCGCATGAAAGCATATTTACCGTATTATGTGCAGATTAAGAGCCAGCTGAGCAAGGAGATCGCCTCCATGCAGCCGCACCAGCGCATCCCCAGCGAGCATGAGCTGATGGGGCAGTACAACGTCAGCCGGGGCACCGTCAAGCAGGCGGTGCAGGACCTGGTTTACGAGGGCCTGCTCTACCGCGAGCAGGGCAAGGGTACGTTTGTGGCGCCCGCGCGCATCAACCGATCCTTCGAGCACCTGCCCACCTTCACCAACGATGTGCTGGCGCAGGGCTTCAAGCCCGTGTACCGGGTGCTGTTTTTTGGCACCGTGTACGCCGGCAGCCCCATCGCCGAGAAGCTCAGGGTGATCCCCGGCGCGGGCGTGATCCGCTACAAGCGCGTGATGAATGTGGACAACGAGCCGCTGGCCGTGATCTGCTCCTACCTGCGCAGCGACGTGTTCCCGGATTTTCAGATGTCGGATATCGGCGAATCGCTGTACGAGTCGCTGCTGAAAAAATACAACACCATGCCCACCATGGCGATCGATACCTACTCCATTGTCAAAGCTACGGTGAAAACCGCCGACCTGCTGGGCATCCGCAAGGGCGACCCCCTGTTTTTTTCCGAGCGCGTGGGCCAGCACCCGGACGGTTCCCCCGTGGAATATGTGGAAAGCTTCATCCGCGGGGACAAGTACAAGCTGACCATCTGCGTGGGCAACAACTGCGCGCCCAACCCCCGGCAGATTACCCACCATTTCGAGCCCTAGGGAGCACGGCAGGCGCGCGGCACGCCCTGGCGCCGCGGTATTCAAAGGATCAACGGGGCAAATCAGCAGCATCAGGCGCGGCGTACGTTCCATCGGGAGCGTGCGCCGCGTTTGCCTCAGCCAGACAAACGGTCATCGCGAATGATTTCTGCTGAAACGCTGCATCCGGGCGGGATGGATCGGAATCGTCCGCGACAAGCGCTGGGCCTTGGTCTGGCCGTTGCAGCGCGGGCTTTCTGCCGGAACATGCATGGCGCGCGTCAGGATGCCAAAAGCCTGTGTGGCGCCTTGCGTCGCTTGCCATACAGCCGCTTCGCGGCTCAAACCGTTGACAAACCCATACGCGCGGCCATCGTTGCTCACCTCATAGCCGCTTCGCGGCTGTTTGCTCGCTTTGGCAAGGTGCTTCGGCATCAGGCTTTGGGGCTCCTCCGGTCGGTTTCATCGTCGGGCTGGCACTGCCGTGACCGGCCCTCGTGAAACCTCTCGCCTTCGGTTCGCTTTCGGCTTCGCCGAAGCGGCCACTGGCAGCGCGCTCGCCTCCGGTGCCCCAAACCCCGCAAGGGCTATTCCCGGAGGTTTCATCGGCGCGCGGGACACTCCCGTGTCCCGCACTTGTGAAACCTCCCGGCTCCGGGTCGCTTTCAGCTTCGCTGAAGCGGCTACTGGCCGCGCGCTTCCCTCCGCCGCCCTTGACCCGGCTCCGCCGCGGCGGGGGTGGGGACGGTCGCCTGCCGCTCTCTCACCCGACCGCCTCAAACCGCACCTGCTCCTGCGCACGCGAAAACAGGCCCGTCACATCCGCGTCGGGCTTCAGCCACGCCGCCCGGTCCCCGTCCGCCAGGATCAGCGGCATCCGGTCGTGGATAAAGGCAATTTCCTCGGCCGCCGGGCGCGTGATGATCACAAACGACGGCACCCGCTCGCCCTCTTCCATGCGGTACACACCGGCCATGTAGATCAGCCCCTCTTTGGGCAGGCGGATGGCGTACTTGACGCGTTCCCGCCCCCGGCGCTCCCACTCGAAATAGTGGCCGGCGGGCACCAGGCAGCGCCTTTCCAGCGCAGCCTTGCGGAACATCGGCTTCTCCAGCAGGCTTTCGCTGCGGGCGTTGAGGATGACCCCCGTGCCCTCATACGCAGAAAAGCCCCATTTCATGAGGAAGTAGCCGGGATGGAGCTTGCGGTTGTTGGAGCATACCGGCACGATGTTCGTGGGAAAAATCTCGCCGCTCTTCATCTGCTCCCGCTCCGGCGTGCCGAAGTAGCGCTTGTTGATCTCCATGAGAATTTTGCGCACCTGCGCGTTTTCTTCTTCCAGATCCACATGGTAGCGTCCGCACATACCGGGCCTCCGATGCTCGTCCTGAATTAAGAACGTTTGTTCCCTTTCAGTATAGCGCCATGCGTAGCGGTTGTCAATCCCTTTTCGCGCTCGTTCGCGCCGGCGCGGGCGTGTTTGCTCCCCCCGTCGGGCCGCCTCACAACGGGCCGGCAGCCGGTTCGCCCTCGTCCTGGCGGCCGATCGCGTTTTCCCGGCGTACCCGCGCATTGGGTCAGCCTCGCGCCACCCCCGCCCCTTGCGGCATGCGTTCCGGCCTTGCCGGCCCCGGCCCGCGCCTGCGGTGAAAGCGTGCGCGTCCCTCGCCTGTCGCGCCGGTAGGTGCGCTGCGCCGACCGGCGGCCGACAGCCCCTTCGGGCGTTCAGCCCGCGTTCTCCGGCAGGGCGGCAAAGCGCCCCTCGCGCCTGCGGTATTCCGTCGGGGTCATCTGCTCCACGCGCTTGAACACATTGAAAAACGTGATGTAATTGGCGTACCCCGCCGCGCGCGCCACCTCCGCGACCGATACGCAGGGATCGGTCAGCAGGGCGCGCGCGCGCTCCATGCGCGCGTCCCGCACATGCTCGTGAAAGGTCACGCCCGTTTCCCGGCGGATGAGCGCCGACAGATACTTGGGGCTCACGTGCAGCAACCCCGCCACGTCGCAAAGCGCCGGGCCTTCCACCGCGTGCAGACGCACGTACCACAGCGCGCTGCGGCAGACCGGGGAAAGCTCGCCCTCCCGCGCCTCACGGCAAGCCCGGAGCGCCGCGCAGATGCGGCGCAGGCAGGCGCGCACCTCCTCGCCGTTGCCCACGAACCAGGCCTCGTGCATGGCGGAGCCGACCTGACCGTCGGCGGGGCAGGCAAACCTGCGGCACAGCGCCATCGCGTACAGCGATACGATCGCCCGCAGGTGCGAGTACTGCCGCCCGCTCAGAACCCCGATGATCTCCGCGGCCTCGTCGGCCGAACGGTCGGTGAGTTCGGCTTTCTCAATCAGCGCTTCCAGCTCCCGGTGCACTTCGGTCAGGCGCCCGCCGCCCTGCCTTGTTACGCCCTGATAGAAGCCCCGGCTGCAGGCCTCGCCGCGCAGGGTGATGTCCCACAGCGCGCTTCGCGCCTGCTGGTACGCCGCGCGCAGCATCCCGCGCGTGTGCGCCGGGCGGCCGATGCCGATGCGCACGGGCACGCCGGCCGCCTCCGCCACCACGTCGGCCGCCGCGGCCGCGGCGGCCTGCCAGTTGCCGTCGGCGGGTTCTTGCGTCAGCACCAGCACCACCGCGTCGTAAAGGGTTGCCGACAGGGAGGGGATACCGGTCCGCCGAAGGGCCGCGGCCGTGCGCGCCATCACCGCGGCGGGGTCGGCCGTCGCCTCCCGCGGCTGCGCCACCAGCACGCAGTACGCGTCCAGCGGAAGGTCGTCGTCCCCGGAGGCCGCGCCACCCTGGGGGGTTTCGCTTTCCGGGCCGACGCCCGTTTCGCCTGTGGGGCGCGAAGCGGTTGTTTCCCGGGGCGGCGTGGCTGTCCCGCGCTCGGAAACAGCGGCGGATTCGTCCGCCAAAAACGCGTCCGCTCCCGCCTGCAAAACCGCCCCCGTTGCGCGCCCCCCGCGCTCGTCATTGGTCAGCAGGGTCAGCAGGCGCGCCCGGCGACGCTCGTCAAGCAGCGCCTCCGCCCGGTCGCGGGCCAGGCGGGCCTCCCGCGCCGCGCGGGCAAGGGCCTCCCGCAACGCCGCGGCGGGGACGGGCGTCTGAAGCATATCGGCCACGCCCAGGCGGATCGCCTGCCGTGTGACATCCAGGGAAGTCCGGCGGGAGCAGAGGATCACCCGCGCGTCCGGCCAGGCGGCGCGCATGCGCACAAGCAGGGCGAAGGCGTCCTGCGCGGGCGGTAAAAGGTCCATCAGCACGATATCCGGCCGGCAGGCGGTCAGCAGGTCACGGGCGGCCCGCAGGTTGCGCGCCACGCCGACGATTTCGCACGCGGGCGCGAGCCGGTTGGGGCCGGCGAGGCACACGGCATCAGGGTTTTCCAGTATCACCACAACAGAAAGCGGCATAACGGCTCCTTTCCGTACACAGCAAAAGGGCGGGCGATGGGGTTGTGGTGAATGGGAGCGGCGAGCGAAGCCTTGGTTCCCAATATACGCGCGTTTGGGCGGCCTGTCAAGCCAGCGTGCTTTTCCCGACACAAAGCACATGCCGTGATAAAAAGTCCATATTTATGATTGGAATGTGCATGGACATTTACCGCACGCATCCTGTATATTTTACGCAGTGAATGGCCCGGGAGCGAAACCAGAATAAGGTATACGGAGGGTTTTCATGCGCGCAGTCCCGTTGAGTGAACTGAGGAACATGGATTATTCCCTCAGGCATGTGATCGCGCACATGCAATATTGGCGCGAAAGCAGCAACTGGATTATCCAGGAAGGCGGGCGCGTGAACACCGCGGTGATGGTCATTCTGGGGGTCGAGGCGGACTACATGGACGTGGGCACCCGCGAGGTGCTGGCCACCGCGACGCCGGGCGACCTGGTGGTGATCCCGCAGGGCATGCGCTACGAGTTCTACGCCCGCAAGGTCATCGAAAACGGCGCGGACCTTTCCAACCTGCCCGACGGCAACTACTACTGGGACGGCGTCAAGCGCGACGGCGCGGAGGGCGTGCGCACGGCCAACGTCATCTTCATGGGGTTTGAAATGCTGGACGCGGCCGGGCTCCCCTTCACGCTGGGCAGCCGCATCGAGGTGTTCCGGTTTTCCCAGATGGACCCGTTCTACAAGCTCAGCGAGCGTGTGGCCCGGCTGTCCGGCAGCGGCTTCACGCCCCCGGCGCTGATCATCTCCCGGATGTACGACCTGCTGACCATGCTCAGCGAAACGACCTTCAAAAAGCGCCCGCGCAGCATCGCCTACCGGCGCATCGAGGCGGCGCTGCTCTACATGGATAACCACCCCGTGGGCACGATCACCGTAGGCGAACTCTCCGGCCTGTGCAGCCTTTCCCCCTCGAGCTTCGGGCGGCTGTTCCGTCAGGAGATGGGCGAATCCCCGGTGATCTACCTGCAAAAGCGAACGCTGGAACGCGCGCGCGAACTGCTCTCGGTGGGCGATCTGTCCATCAGCGAGGTGGCGCTGGAATGCGGATTTCAGGATATGTTCTATTTCAGCCGGTTCTTCCGCAAATGGGAGGGGATGTCCCCCTCGGTGTGGCGCAAGAAACGGCGGGAGGAAAAAGCCGTTCGACACGACGAGTGACGCCGTGCCCGAATATAGATGAAACGAAAGGTGGTTCCCAAACGATGAAAAAGACCCTGTCCCTTTGCCTGGCCCTCGCGCTGCTCCTGAGCGCTGGCCTGAGCGCCGCCGCGGCGGAAGACACGTTCAAGGTCGCCGGTATCGTGTTTAAGGACGAGTTTACCATGAAGATGGTCCAACAGGGCTATCAGGACGCCGCCAAGGATCTGGGCGTGGAGATCCTCATCGGCAACTCGATGGGCGACATCGCCAACGAGCAGCAGCTGATCAACGGCTACGTGGATATGGGCGTGAAGGGCATCGCCATCACCCCGTATTCGGAGGAAGCCTCCTCCCCGATGCTGCGCGAAGCCTACGACCGCGGCGTGCAGATCGCCGTAGCCAACATCAAGCTCAAGAACGCGGATTTCATCTGCGGCGGTTTCACCTCGCAGGATCGCCTAAACGGCCAGAAGCTGGGCGAGTTCATGGCCCCGGTGCTGGAAGAACGCTTCGGCAAGGAAAACCCCCTGAAGATCGCCATCATCGACTTTGACGCCGCCATCCCCGAGCAGTCCAAGGCGCGCTACGGCGGCTTCCTGGACGCGCTCACGGCCTACGGCTTCACCTACGACATCGTCGCCCAGCAGTCCTCCACCTCCAAGCAGGACAACGTCCCCATCATCGAGGCCATGCTCACCGGCGCGCCGGACTGCAACGTGTTCTACAACACCTCCGCCGCCTTTACGGCCATCGCGGTGCAGGTTGTCAAAACCATGGGGCTGGACAAGCAGATTTGCGTGGTCGGCTACGACATGGGCGAGCAGGTCGCCGGTCAGCTGCTGGAAGAAGGCACGCCGCTGTACTGCACGCTGGAGCAGGATATGTACACCATGGGCTACAAGGCGGTGGAGCAGCTGGTGAAAACCATCCGCGGCGAAGAAACCGAGTGCAAGCCCGGCGAAACGGTCTATCTGGCGGGCATCATCCACTCCGTGCAGGACCTGCCCGAGGTGCAGTCCTGGCTGGATCGCTTCTACGCGCTGTCCTCCAAGTAAAAACTTCCGGGCGGGGAGGGGTCGCCCCCTCCCCGCCTGCCGTTGGAAGGAAATGAGGTGGCCCGACGGCCTATGAACACCATCTACGCGGAAAACATCACCAAAATCTATCCCGGAACCAAAGCGCTGGACGGCGTTTCCTGCCATTTTGAGGGCGGGAAAATCAACGCCCTGCTGGGCAAAAACGGGTCCGGCAAGTCCACGCTGGTCAAGATTTTCGCGGGCGCGGAAATCCCGACGGAGGGCATGGTGCGCCTGGGCGACAAAACGCTGCGCCTCAGCAGCACCCTGCAGGCCACGCAGGAGGGCATCGTGCTGGTGTATCAGGAAACCAGCCTGGTGCCCACGCTCAGCGTGGTGGAAAACATCTTTCTGGGGCGCCTGCCCCGCAAGCCCAACGGGCTGATTGACTGGAAGGCCGCCCGCGTGCGCGCGGCGGAGCTGATGGACGGGATGGGCCTGCACATCAACCCCCGGGCGCTCATCCAGCACCTGCCCATGTGGCAGCGGCAGGTCATCGAAATCTGCAAGGCCCTGAGCCACGACCCCAAAGTGCTGATCTTGGACGAGCCGACCTCCGCGCTGGCCAAGGACGAAGTGCAAAAGCTGTTTCAGGCCATCCGCCGCATCAAGGACAGGGGCGTCGTCGTCATCTATATTTCCCACAAGCTGGCCGAGGTCAACGAGATCGCCGACACCGTAACCGTGCTGCGCGACGGCGTATACGTGGGCAGCCGGGACATCCGGGAGCTGACCAACGCCGGCATGATCCACATGATGTTTGGCGACGTGCGGCACAAGGTGCGCCCGGCCGAATCCGTGCCCACCGACGAAGTGATCATGGAAGTGAACGGCCTGACCCGCGCCGGGTGGTACGAGGATGTTTCCTTTAAGCTGTACCGGGGCGAGGTGCTGGGCATCGCCGGGATGCTTGGCTCCGGCCGCACGGAGCTGCTCAACGGGATTTTCGGTTCCATGCCCGCCGACAGCGGCACCGTGACCGTGGGCGGCAAAACCTACGCCCGCCGCTCCCCCGTCCTGATGAAAGGCGCGGGCGTCGGGCTGACGCCGGAGGATCGCAAGGTGGACGGGCTGATCCTGATGCACTCCATCGAAAGCAACCTGTGCTACGCGGGCATGCGCCGCACCACCGTGGGCGGCTGGGTGGAAAGCACGCGCAAGCGCCGCGCCATGGCGCAGCGCCAGGTGGACGCCCTGCACATCAAACTGAGCGGCCTGAACGCCCGCGCCAGCTCCATGTCCGGCGGCAACCAGCAGAAGGTGGTCGTGGGCAACTGGCTCAACAACGATCCCAGCATCATGATCTACGACGAGCCCACGCGCGGCATCGACGTGCACGCCAAGCAGCAGATCTTCGAGATCATGTGGGCGCAGTCGATCCTTGGGCATTCCAGCATTTTTGTTTCCACCGAAATTGAGGAGCTGCTGGGCGTGTGCCACCGGATCCTGATCATGCGGGGCGGGCGCATCGTGGACGAGCTCAAGGGCGAGCGCCTGCAAGGCACGCATACCAACGACCTTTACACACTCTGCTTGGGAGGCTGAAACCGTGAAAATCGCAAAGCTGGATCAGAAAGCCCTGCGCCTGATGATCCTCAACCATGTGACCGAGATCGTGCTGGTGCTGATTTGCGTGGCCCTGTGGATCGCCGCGCCGACTTTCATGACCTGGAGCAACTGGATGAACCTCCTGCGCAGCGGCTCGGTCAAGGGCATCATCGCGCTGGGCGTGACGATGATCCTGATCGCCGGTAAAATCGACCTGTCCACCGGTTCGCAGGTGGCGCTTTCGGGCGTGATCGTGGCGGTGTTCGGCAAGCACATGACGGCCGCCGGGTTTGACCTGTCGCTGGCATGCGTGCTGGGCATGGCCGCCTCCCTGCTGCTGGCTGCGCTGTTTGGCACGTTCCACGCCGCCATCCAGAACAAGTATAACATCCCGCCCTTCATTATTACGCTGGCGACGCAGTACCTGCTCTTCGGCCTCGGGGCCACCATCTGCAACAACTACCCCATCCCCAACATGTTCCCCAAGTGGTTTGTGCAGCTGGGCATGGGGCGGCTGTTCGGCACCATCCCCTACCCGGTGATCATCTTTATGGTCCTGTGGGGCGTTTGCTACGTAGTGATGGAGCACACCACCACCGGGCGCTCCATCTACGCCATCGGCGGCAATCAGGAGGCCGCGCGCCTGAGCGGCATCAACGTGTTTAAGGCCAAGGCCGTCGTCTTTGTGACGGTGCAGGTCTGCGCGGCGCTGGCCGGCTGGGTCAACTCCGCCATGGTCATGAACGCGGACTGGACCTATGCCAAGGACTGGCCCATGGACTGCATCACCATGGCGATCATCGGCGGCACCTCCATGACGGGCGGCTCCGGCCGCATCTGGGGGACGCTGGTGGGCGTGGTGCTGATCTCCGTGCTGATCAACGGTATGACCATCCTCAACTGGAATATCTACATCCAGTACATCGTCCGCGGCGCGATCCTGCTGGGCTCGCTGCTGGTGATGACCTACCGTGACAAGCTCAGAGATTGAAAAGCGGGATAGTGGAACGATATGTATCAACAGCCTTGGACGCTGGTGCCCAACAAGGTGCGGGCCGAAGGGGGCCGTGAGATCGACAGGTTTCGGGGGCAGGACAATCCGCGCGACACACCCGACGGCGCGGAAGCGTGGATCGGCTCGGTAACCGCCGCCAACGGCGCCACGCTGGAACATCCCTTTCTGGGGTACGCGGAGGTGAACCTGCCCAACGGGCAGCGCCGGTTTCTATTCGAGGTGATTCAGGAAGCGCCGGAGCGGGTGCTGGGCGAGGCGCACCTGAGGCGCTTCGGCACCAGTCTTGGGATGCTGGTCAAATACCTGGACGCCAAGCGCAAGTTTTTATTGCAGTGCCACCCCAGCCGGGAAACGGCCCGGCGCTACTGGAACAGCGAGTACGGTAAAACCGAGTGCTGGCACGTGCTTACCGTGCGGGACGACGAGGCCGAGCCGCCCTACATCCGGCTGGGATTTCGGCCCGGCGTCACCCGGGAAGCGTTTGAGGCCGCCTACCGCCGCGAGGATATGGACGCGCTGGAAGCTATGTGCCACAAGTTCCCCGTCCGTCCGGGGGAAACGTACTTCATCCCCGCGGGCATGCCCCACGCGCTGGGGGAAGGCTGTTTCGTGATCGAGGTGCAGGAGCCCACCGACCTGACCGCCGTGCCCATGCCCCAGCGCGAGCTGCTGCGCTTCCGACGGGAGAGCAACCCGCTGGGCGTGTTCTCCCCCATCGACGACGCGCTTTACGAATCCCAGATGCTCCATTCCTTCGACTTTACCGGCCGGCCGCTTCATCAGGTGCTGGCCATGACCAAGACCAAGAACCCCGTGATCCGCTGCGGGCCTTGGGGGGAGGAACGCCTGCTGATCGGCCCGGAACAGACGCCCTACTTCGCCTGCACGCTCATCAGCGCGCGGGACCCTATCAGGCTCCTGCCTACGGGGGCCATCCGCATCGGCATTGTGACGCGGGGCTCGGGTGAGCTGCTGGCCCCGGACGGCGCGCTCCCGGTTCGGCGCGGCGCAGAGCTGTTTTTCCCGCAGGGCGCGGAGGATGTGATCCTGAAAGGCGACCTGTCCATGGTGCTTTGCCACCCGGCGGGCGCGCGCGTCGCGCAGGCCGCGGAGGGCGCGTAAAGCCGGACGGGCGGCGCGCAACCATACAGGCGTCGCGCAGTTCCCGGGTGCGGCGCGGCCCGCCATGCAGGGAAGCGCGGCCTTCGCGTTGAATATGGAGGGCAGAATCCTTCTTGACATGGGCGGCATCGGCTGACGGATCGTCGCGTGCCTGTCGTACTTCCACACCGCGATGTGTGCCGCCGCCCCGATCGGGCCTGAGGCCCGGGAAAGGAGCCTGTCCGGCATGAATATCGGGATCATCGTCCTATCCAAAACAGGCAACACCTTGCTGGTCGCGCAGCGGATAGCGGATGCGCTCTCGGCCGCGGGCCACACCGCGTCGATTGCACGGGTGACCGTCGCGGCCGACAAACCGGGAGCCCCCGGCAGCCATCAGCTGGTGGACGCGCCCGACCCCACCCCCTACGACGCCGTTGTGTTCGGCGCCCCCGTATGGGGGTTCTCGCTCGCGGATGTGATGAAAACCTATCTTGCGCAAATCCCGGCCCTCGGCGGCAAGAAAACGGTCTGCTTTGTGACCCAGCACTTTCCCAAGCCCTGGATGGGCGGCAACCGGGCGCTCCGCCAGATGCGGGAAGCCTGCGCCCAAAAGACGGCCAACGTTACGCTCACCGGCGTGATCAACTGGAGCGCACCCACGCGGGAGGCGCAGATCGCCGAGCTGGTCGCTCACGCGGCGGCCCTGTAAACAGGCGCCGCGATGTCACGGCGCAAGGCGCCGGGGTCTCCGTAAGAGCCGTCGGCCCTTGGCCCATGCTTTGTGCAAGAAAACAGGCATGACATCCATGCCGGTTTTTGCAATCCCGTTACGGGTGCCTGCCACCGCGCGCCCGATCGCGCCTTCAGCGCTGTTCGCCCGCTCGCCTCGGCACGCTGCGGCGCAGGGTTTCGCGGGTCCGCAAGGGGCACCGCACCCTTGACCCCGCAAGGGCCGGCGGCCCTTGGCCCGTCTTGAAGGCCTGACCGCCTTACAGCGACAGCTCCATCCGCTTGATGATGTGATCCTGATACTCCTTGTCCAGTTCCACAAAGTACCCGCTCCAGCCCCAAACCCGCACAATCAGGTTGCGATGCTCCTGCGGGTGCCGCTGCGCCTCGTAGAGCGTGTCCCGGTTGACCGCGTTGAGCTGCAGCTGATGCCCGCCCCGTTCCATGTAGCTTTTCACCAGCACGGCCACCTTTTGGATCGCTTCCTCGTTGCGAAACAGCGTATCGTGCAGTTCCAGCGTCAGCGGGCCGCCGTTGCACACCCGCCCGAGGTGCGCCTTGGAGAAGGATTGCAGGATGGATACCGGGCCCTTCACCCTTGCAAACACGCTGGGCGAATAGTTGGCGGCGATCGCCTCGCCGCGCTTGCGGCCGTCCGCCGTGGCGGGCAGCGTAACCGCGTGCCACAGGTAATACATGGCCGTCCCGGTGCCTGCGCGGAACACGCCGCCCCGGTCGTTTTTCTTTCCTTCCAGGCTGTCGGCGAACGCGTCCAGCAGTTCTACGGCGATGTCGTCCACCTCGGGGTCGTTGTTGCCCATCTTGGGCGCGTCAAAGCGCAGTTTGGCCAGCAGGTCACCGTCGCCCTCGAAATTCCGCAAAAGCGCCTGGAGCAGCTCTTCCTTGCCGACGCTGTGGTCGCCGTACACGTATTTTCGCACCGCGGCCAGCGAATCCGCCGCCGTGGCCACGCCGGTGCCGTGGATGCCGTAGTTGTTGTAGCGGCAGCCCAGCGACACGTCCATGCCGTTTTCCACGCAGCCTTCCATCATCAGCGACAGGAACGGCGCGGGGAAAAGGTACAGCCCCTTGGTATGCTCCATGCAATCGTCGGCCTGCGCGCGGATGTTCGCCTTCACCGCCGCCATCAGCGCGGGGAAATCCTCCGCCTGCCTCAAATGGTCGGCCACCGCCTGCTGCGCCGCCGCCGCGAGGCTCACCGCCGCGATGTTGGGCACATCCATGCCCGTTCCCGGCACGATGAACTCCCAGCAGGCCGCCACCCCGTAGTTGTACGCGTCCTCAGGCGCGTAGCCGTAGGCCAGCAGCGCGGGGATCACCACGTCGTCGTTGGCGTACTGCGGAAATCCCAGCCCCTGCTTGGTCAGCCGCGTGCCCATCGTAAACACGTCCAGCGGGGTGTCGCGGTCCACCCTGAGGTTCATTTTCGGGTCGATCAGCGAAAGCTCCAGGCTGGCCGTGAGGCACAGCTCGGAAAGCTCGTTGAAGGCGCTGGTGCCGTCCGGGTTCCGCCCGCCCAGCATCACGCTCTGGCCGTTGTCGCCCTGCTGCATGCCGGGGTAGAGGTCGCTGTCGCGGTTAAAGGAGATGAAAAACTCCTCCAGCCATTCCAGCGCGGTTTCCCGGGTCAGCCGCCCGGCGTCCCGATCGGCGCGGTAGTAGGGGTACAGGAACCGGTCCAGACGCCCCACGGTGTTATGGTAGTTGCCGCCCAGCCACATCGTAAAGTGGAGGATGCGAAACATCTGCAGCGCTTCCGGGAAGGTGCGCGGCGCGTGGCGGGGCACCTGCGCAAGGCAGGCGGCCACGTCCGCGCGGCCTTCACGCTCGGCCAGCGCGCGGTAGCGGTCGCAAAGCGCCATCACCGCGTTCAGGATCTCCGCTTCCATGGCGAGGTAATCCGCCCGGTCCCGTTCGCCGGCCGCCTCAAACGCCGCGCGGCAGCGCTCGATCTCTTCGCGCTTGGCTTCCAGCCCCACGTTTAAAAGCCGGGTGTAATCCACGGCGATGTTGCTCACGTCCCCGCGCTCGTGGATGCGGCGCTCCTTAGGCAGGCGCTCCAGCTCCGCCCTGGTGAACATCGAAAACACGGTGGGGTTGCGCCGGGTAAGCACGATGCGCTCCTCAGGCAGCAGCACGGGCGTTTCGGCTTCCAGCATCGCAATCAGCCTTCGGCCCGCGCGGCGCATGTCCCCCATGCCGCTTTGGGCAAAGGTTTCCGCCAGCGCGTATTCGTCCCGCGGGGCAAAACGCAGCGCGTGATGCGCCTTGTCCGTGATGACATATCGTTTGAGCCGCCGGATCCTGTCCGTCATAGCACACAACTCCTTATCCCGTGCCGGGTGAAAATGTCCAGGTCGATATGGATGGGCCGGTCGGTTTCAAAGCCGGGCTGGTAAGCCTTCTGCAACAGGGCGTACTTGGCGCCCGCGGTGATGTGGTAAGGCAAAAGCTCCACCCGCAACAGACTGGGCGCGCCCTGCGCCAGCTCCGCCACCGCCCGGTAGTGCGCCTCGGTATCGTTGACGCCGGGAATCACCGGAATGCGGAAGATAAACGGGGTATTCCCCCGGCACAGGCGGCGCGCGTTTTTCAGGATCAGGCGGTTGGAAACGCCGGTATAGCGCCTGTGAATGTCGTCGTCCATGCTTTTCAGGTCGAACAGGATCAGGTTAAAAGCATCCGTGAACGCCGCGAACGCGTTTTCGTCGCCGTAGCCGGAGGTTTCCAGCGCCGTGTGCACGGCGGGGCCCAAAAGCCGCAGGGTTTCCAGCACGAAATCCGCCTGCATCAGCGGTTCCCCGCCGGAAAACGTGACCCCGCCGCCCGTGCCGGCGTAGTAATCGGCGTTTTCCATCAGGCGCGCGGCCAGCGTTTCCGCCGATACCGTTTCGCCCGCCACCCGGCGGATGCGCTGCGGGCAGGCCGTCACGCACAGCCCGCAGGCGGTGCAGCCCGGCGGTTTGCCAAAGCCGACCATCGTGCCTCCCAGCGGGCAGACTTCCCTGCAACGGCCGCAACCCGTGCAACCGTTGGGGGAAACCATCAGTTCCGGTCGGGCGGAGAGACCCTCCGGGTTATGACACCAGCTGCAGCGCAGCGGGCAGCCCTTGAGGAACACCGTCTGCCGAAGCCCGGGGCCGTCGTGGATGGCGCACTCCTTGATATCGAACAGCGACCCGTTCACTTCGTTCCGCCTTTCACATTATCGATACTGTTATCGTTAATTGTTTGGCTCATATCTTATCTATCCCCATCCGTCGGGGATGAAACACGTTTTTTCCGCTGTGTTCCGTGATGAATCTCTATGGGTCAGCGGGCGGGCAACACCGTCTGCCCTTCGCTGAGCGTCGTGTCGATGATGATCTGCTCCACCTTCTGTATGCTGCGGGAGCGGATGGCCGCGAGGAGCACATCCACCGCCGTGGTGGACATATGGCGCTTATGGCTGGAAATGCTGGTCACCTGAAAGGGCAGCTCCAGCCGGGACTGGATGTAGTCGAACCCAACGATGGACACATCCTCCGGCACGCGCACGTTCGCGCGTTGCAGGCAGGACCAGCACTTCCACGCGATGATGTCGCTGAAGGCAAAAATGGCGGTAAAGCGAACCTGGTTGCGCCGCAGGCGGTCGACTGTTTCGGCGCAGTTGTTGGCGGCGGTCACGGGCACCTCCACCATCAGTTCCGGCCGGGGGGCGATCCCCGCCTCGGCCAGCGCGCGCAGGTAACCGGCCTTGCGCTCCGCGGCGCTGCTGATGTAGCCCGGCCCGCCCATCAGCAGAATCTCCCGGTGCCCGGCGTCCAGCAGGCGGCGGGTGGCCTGGTAGCCGCCCAGCTCGTCGTTGCAGATCACGTAGGAGGTGTTGGCCTCCCGGCGGCCGATGAGCACGAAGGGGATGTGCCGCTCGCGCAGAAAATCGATGTTGCGGGGGGAGCGCTGCGTGGGGCAGATGATGATGCCGTCCACGCTCTGGTTGAGCGCCGTGTGGATGGCCTCGGCCTCGCGTTCCTCATCCTCGTCGGTGTTAATCAGGAAGGAGGTGTAGCCCAGGCTGCGTGCGTAATGCTCGATTTCGCTCATCATGATGGCGAAGTGCGGGTTGGAAACGTCGCCCAGGATCACCGCGATGGTGTTGGAAACGCCCGAACGCAGCGAGGAAGCCAGCATGTTTCTCACATGGCCCATTTCCTTGGCCGCCGCAAGGATCGTTTCCCGCGTTTCGTCCGCGATTTCCGATTTTCCGCGCAGCACGCGCGAAACCGTGTTGACGCTGAACCCGGTTCTCTGGGCGATATCCTTGAGCGTTACGTTGCGTTTCACCGGCTTCAATGCCATCACACCTATCCACTGTTGATCCGGCGCATCCGGCCCGGGCGTTTGCAGCCACTTGATTTCTCATGATAGCACAACCGCCGCCGGGCCACAAGATTTTCCCTTACAGCGTATGGGCCAGGATGCTCTCCTGCGTGAAAGCCGCCGGGTCGCGCATCTCCGCGGACACCGTGCCGCGGCGCATCACGTAGATGCGGTCGCTCATGTTGATCAGCTCCGACAGTTCCGAGGAGATCATGAGGATGGCGACCCCCTCCCGCGCCAGCCCGTCGATGATCTCGTAAATTTCCGCCTTGGCGCCCACATCCACGCCGCGCGTGGGCTCGTCCAGGATCAGCAGCCTGGGCTTGGCGGAGAGCCACTTGCCCAGCACCACCTCTTGCTGGTTGCCGCCGCTTAAGGTGTTCACGGCCTGCTTGGGGCCGCGGCACACGATGCGAAGCTTGTCGATCATCTCCCGCGCGATGGCGGTTTCCACCCTGGGCTTGAGGCGCGTATACGGGAACAGCCTGCGCAGGGAAGCCAGCGTGATGTTGCCTTCGATGCTCATGGGCAGCACGAGCCCCTCGATCTTGCGATCCTCGGTCAGGTACATCAGCCCGTCGTCGATCCACTGCTGCGGCGTGCGGCCGGCGACCGCGCGGCCGTGGTAGAAGATCCGCCCGCCAAAATATCGGCGGACGCCGAAGATGCTCTTGGCCAGCTCCGTGCGGCCCGCGCCCACCAGCCCGCCGATGCCCACCACCTCGCCCCGGTGCACCGTCAGGTCGATCGGCACGGTATCCGGGCCGATTTTGAGCCCCTCCACGCGGAGCACTTCCCCGGCCTCCGGCCGGTGGCTGCAATGGTACATGCAGCTGAGCTCGCGGCCCACCATCATGCCCACGACCTTGCCGTGCTCAAAATCCGCCATGTCGATGGTGCCCACATACCCGCCGTCCCGAAGCACGGTCAGCCGGTCGCCGATCTCCTTGAGCTCCTCAAACCGGTGGGAAATGTAGACGATGCTCACGCCCTGCCTTTTCAGGTTGCGGATGATCTCAAACAGGTGGTCAATCTCCGCCTGCGTGAGGCTCGCGGTAGGCTCGTCCATGATGATGATTTTGGATTCCCGGGAAACGGCCTTCACGATTTCCACCATCTGCTGGTGCGCGGTCGACAGGCGGCGCACCGGCGTGCGCGGGTCGATGTCGAAGCCAAGCTTCTCCAGCATCAGGCGGCTTTGGCGATACATTTCCCGCTTGTCGGAAAACAGCCTGCCGATCTCCTGCCCAAGGAACAGGTTCTCCGCCACATCCAGGTTCAGGCACAGGTCCAGCTCCTGATGGATGAAGCCCACGCCCATCGCCTGGGATTGCCGGGGGTTGGTGAAACGCACTTCCTGCCCGAACAGCCTGACCGTGCCCTCGTCGTGGGGGATGATGCCGCCCAGAATCTTCATCAGCGTGGATTTGCCCGCGCCGTTTTCGCCGATGAGGATGTGCACCTCCCGCTCCCGCACATCCAAATGCACGTCGCTTAAAATCTTCACGTTGGTGCCGCGAATGGGCTTGCCGTAGGCGTCATAGATGTATTTGGTGATATGCTCCATTTCCAGTATGGTTTTTTCCATAGCGCACACCCTTACAGCTTTCTGTTCTTGACGTTTTCAAAGATAATCGCCGTCAGGATCACGATCCCCAGCACCGCGCTGCCCCAATAGTAGGGGACGTTCAACAGGTTGATGCAGTTGTTGATGATCTTGAGCGATATCACGCCCAGCACCGCCCCGGGGATGGACCCCACGCCGCCGTACAGGCTCACGCCGCCCAGCACCGCCCCGGTGATCACCTGAAAGGTGTAATCCCCGCCGCCCATGGTGGGCTGCGCGCAGTTGACGTCCATCGTAAGCAGGATGCCCGCGACGCTGGCCAGCGTGGCGCTGATCATGTACACCGACACGTTGAGGCGGGCCGTCGGGCAGCCGCTGAGCCGGCTGGCCGGCTCCGAGAGCCCGAACGCCCTGAGCGACCGGCCGTAGGTGGACAGGTGCAGCACGTAGTAGAAAGCCAGACAGAAGGCCAGCGAAATGAACACCGTGGTGTTCAGCAGCCCGATCTTGGTTTTGCCCAGCGCCAGAAACACATCCGGCATGTGGTTGATGGACGCGCCGTTGGAGATGATCTGCGCCACGCCCAGCAGGATGTAGCCCGTGCCCAGCGTGGTGATGAACGCCGGCACGCGGATGTACTGCACGCATACGCCGTTAAACAGCCCCACCAGCAGCCCCAACAGCAGCGTGAGCAGGATTGCCAGCGGGATGCCGACCTCGTAGGTTTTTACCAGCAGCCCCACGGAGATCGAGGAAAGCCCGATCATGTAGCCCAGCGACAGATCGATGCCGCCGGTCATCAGCACAATGGTCATGCCGATGCAGGCGATGGCCGGGATGGCGGCCTGTTTGAGCAGCAGCGCGAAGTTGCGCAGGCTGAAAAAGTTTTTGACAAACACGGAGGCAAAAAGCACCAGCAGCAGGATGATGATCACGCTGCCGTTGTTTTTCACGAATCCGGAAATTTTCCGTCTGATGGGCATGTCGGCTCGTCCTTTCCGGCCTCGGCTTAAAAGATGAGGCTTTTTTCCAGCGCTTTGTTGCGGCGGTACATGCTGACGCCCACGATCAGGATCAGCAGCACGCCTACGATCAGGTTCTGGTAGTACGGGTGCAGGCCGATGAGGTTCAGGGCGTTGCGCAGAAAGCGCAGCGTGAGCGCGCCGGCCAGCGCCAGGTATACCTTGCCCTCGCCGCCCGCCATGTTGACCCCGCCGATCACGCAGGCCGCCACGGCGTCCAGCTGATAGGTGCCGCCCTGCTGGGGGTGCACCGTGTTCATCTGCGCGCTGAGGAGGATGCCCGCCACCGCCGCGCACACGCCGGAATAGGCGAACACGAAATAGCGGATCTTCGCCGTGCTGACGCCCTGGTTTTTGACCACCTGCTCGTTGCCGCCCAGGGCGTAGATGTGCACGCCCAGCCTGGTGCGGTTCATGATCAGGTAGGAGAGCGTCACAAAGAACGCCGTGATGTATATGGAGACCGGAACGCCCAGCAACGCGCCGTTGCCGATGAACACGTAGGCGTCCGAAAAGCCGCCCAGGGAATTTCCGCCGCCCAGCACCAGCGCAAGGCCGGTGGCCACCTGCCCGATGACCAGCGTGGTAATGAACGCCGGCACCTCAAGCTTTTCCACCATCACGCCGCTGAACAGCCCCATCAGGCCGCCGCACAGGATGCCGGCCGCAAAGCACAGCACCATCGGGTAGCCGGATTTCATCATGATGCCGCTGATCATCGCGCAAAACGCGATCAGCCCGCCCACGGAAAGGTCGATGCCGCGCACGATGATCACCATGGCGCTGCCGTAGGAGACCAGCGAGACGATTGCCGTCTGGCGGATCACGTTTAGGATATTTTCCATCGTAAGGAATTGGGGAATCGACAGCCCCGCCGTCGTAAGGGCCGCGGCCGTCAGCCCGACGAGGATCAGGTTTTTCGGATTCAGGAATTTCCCTTTCATCGGACTCAAACCTCTCCTTTTTTTGGAAAACGGAGGAATGATACCATTTCAACGCATGAACGCTTCGCCGCTCACGAGCGATTCTCTGCCGTGGCGCGGGGCGGAAGCGAAGGCGTAGCGGGGCTGCGTCGGGCTTATCAGGCATAGTCGCCGCACCAGACCTTCGCGGGATAGCGGTGTTCATGAGGTGAAACCGTAGGAAACGGGGACGCGGTTACCATGGCAATCGCGTCCCCGGAGCGCCCGGCCGGGCGCCGCCCCTGGTGTGCCGTCGCGGCAGCGAACCGACCCCGGAGCGGCTGCCCGGCGCCCGGGCGCCGGCTGCGACAGGGCGCGGCCGGCGGTTTTCCCGTTTACTGGGGCAGGTTGTCCGCGGTGTAGCACGCGGTGCCGGAGTCGATGTACTTGGCAAAGCTGTCCGCGGCGGCGTCGCCGTTGAGCACGGTGATCAGCGTATCCACGGCGATCTGGCCCATCTGGCCGGGGAACTGCGCCATGGTGCCCAGCACGAGGCCTTCCTTGATCAGCCCGACGCTGTCGCCGTCAAAGCTCATGATCTTGATGCCGGTGAGGCCGGCGTCGTCGATGGCCTGCAGGATGCCGTCCACCATCACGTCGGAGCAGGACATGATGCCCGTCACGTCGGGGTTGGCCTGCAGCATGTTCTCGGTAACCTGCTTGGCGGTATCGTTGCTCCAGTCGCCCGGCTGCTCGCCCACCAGCGTAATGCCGGCGGCCAGGCCGGCCTTGAAGCCGTCCGCGCGCGCGTTGCCCACGGAGTTACCATTCGCGCCGCGAACCAGAATCACCTTTCCGGCGCCGCCCAGCGCGGTGCTGAGCACTTCCGCGCCCTGCTTGGCGGCGGCATAGTTGTCGGTGCCCACGTAGGTCACATACAGGTCTTCGTTGCCGGCTTCCACGGTGCTATCCACCAGCACGACGGGGATGCCTTTTTCCTTGGCCTTCTGCAGGGCCGGGATCACGGCGTTGGCGTCCATGGGGTTTACCACCAGCGCGTCCACGCCCTTGGTAATCAGGTCTTCCAGCTGGGTTACCTGGGTGGCCACGCCGGTTTCGGTGCCGGCGGTTACCAGGGTGAACTTCGCCCCGGCGGCCACGCACGCCTGCTCGACGGCGGTGGCGATCGCCTGCTGGAAGGCGTCGTTGGTTACGGTCTTGAGGCTGAACGCGATTTCGTATTCCTTGTTGGCCTTGACGGCCTCCGCGCTCGCCAGGGACGACAGGGACAGCATCATGAGTAGGGACAGCACCAGACATACGATACGCTTCATGAAAGAACCCTCCTCCAAGATTTTTACTATGCTCTCAGCACGCTGTGCTGAAACGCTCCGTTGGGTTGGACCGCATCGGAATCCCCGCGGACGTCCGCCCGCATCCCGGCGGCGCGCGGCGCGCCGGCTTCAACGCTCACCTCGCTTTCCGGCGCGATCGGCTATCTTTCTGTGGTAACGTTAACAGTATCGTTACTATTAACGTTAATATAACCCTATTATAGTGATAATTCGTCGATTGTCAACACTTGTTTGAAAAAAACCGCCAACCGATTTTCATCGGCGGCGGATGGGCGTTTGATGCGGCGGCGGATGGGCGTTTCATGCGGCGGAGGTGTGCGGCGGGCCGCGCGGCGCGTGCGGCGCGTGCGGGCGGTCCGGCACGGCGCGCCTGTTTCCGCCGCGACCCTCGCGGGTTGTCTGCGGGCGCACCGGCGTTCCATCCTCCGCCAACCGATTTTCATCGGCGGCGGATGGGCGTTTCATGCGGCGGCGGTGTGCGGACGGGTCGGCACGCGCCGCACAGCCCGCCGCGTTTTCGCGGGTTGTCTGCGGGCGCACCGGCGGGCGAAAGACACCGCGTCGGTCTTGCGCGCCCGGGTGCCTGTCCGGTGCGCGCCCGCGCCGGCAGCCGGCCCGGCTTTGGCCGGTCTGCCACGGGGCGTGCGCCGCCCCCTCAAGCTTCGCCGACGATCGTCCGGCGGTTGCCTGGCGTCAGCGTCCGGCGAGGGCGGGGATCGTCCCGCGGCTCAGGCTTCCCGCGCGGGTTGCGGGGCGGCTTCCAGCTCCGAGCGGGCAGGCTCCACGGCGTTGGCCATCATGCCCTTGAGGGCCTGCTGGAAATGCCACATATCGTTGCCCACGATGATCATCGTATAACCGTCCCGCACGGCGTTGAGCAGGTTCTCGCGCGTCGGCGGCACCACCGGGCCCAGCACGCCGATCTTCTTTTCCTTCGCGCGCCCGACCAGCGTCCCAAACGCCTCGCGCACAACGTCCCCCATCGCGTAGCCCACCTGGAGGTTACAGGATACGGCGTAGTCGATCGGGCCGAAGTTGATCGCGTCCACGCCCGGCACGTCCAGAATCTCATCCAGGTTTTCGGTAAACTCAAAATCCTCGTCCATGGGGATCACAAGGGTGTTTTCATTCTGTTCCCGCATGTAGCGGTTCCAGTCAAAGTCCCGGTAGCCAAACCCCGCCGCGCGGACGTTGCTCTCCCCGCCGCGCCTGCCCATGGGGCTGAACTTGGCCGCTTCCACGCAGCGGCGGGCCATCTCCGCGGTTTTGCAGTGCGGGACGACCACCCCGTCCGCGCCCCATTCCAGCACCTTGCGGATCGCGACTTCATTGTCGTCCGCCATGCGCACCAGAACGCCCACGTCGTGCAGCCGGGCGGCCATGATCTGTTTTTCAAAGGCTTCGTCCAGCATGTAGTTGGTGTGCTCCAAATCCAGATAGATAAAGTCCAGCCCGGACTGGGCGATGCTCTCAATCACGCAGGTGGTTCCGGTAAAGCAGGCCATGCCAAACACAGGGCCCTGTTTCAGCTTTTCTTTGAATGTCAAGGAAACCTCATCCTTCCCGATATTGCCCTCAGGCTGCCCCTCGCGCGGCGTCCCGCCTCGGGTACCGCCGGTATTCGGCCGCCGCGCGCCGCCGTCGGGCGTGTTTTTTTCTGATACGTTCTCCGTCCCGGCGGGCTGGCCATGCGTTCCGGCCCGCCGCGGCCCGCCTTGCGCGGGCGCCCCGCTAGAACAGATTGCCCTGCGCGTCGAAGCGCCACGGCGCGGCTTCTCCGCACAGACGCATGCCCGGCTGCCGCGCAGCCTCCTCCATCAGGTTTTCGGAGATTTCGATGCGGCTCATGCAAAGCGTGTTGCGGATTCGGATGATCGTTACGTCCCCGGGTTGCTTGTCCGGCACCATCTTCACGGCCGCCTGGATCGTATGGCGGTGGTTGTCCAACGTCATGGGTATGGCGCACAGGCAAGGCACCTTGCTGGTCAGGGAGTTGGGGTACGTCATATCCGCGTTGACCCTTTCCGCCGCCTGCCTGGAGCAGACATCCGCCATGCCCAGCCCGACGCTGTTGCCCAGGGTTTCTTCCGTCAGGCTCAGCACCGCGACGCGCTGCGCCTGAATGCCGCCTGTGACGGTCGGCACGATCCAGCGGCCGGCGATGTTGGGATCCATCCCCTCGCCGGAGATGTCCTTGCCGATTTCATCCACCACCAGCACGTCGACCCGGTCCAGCAGGAGGCGCGCCATTCTCCGTTTGGCTTCCGCCAGCAGGTCCGGTTCGATCCGGGGGATCTCCTCCGCCGTCATGGCCCGCACCATCGCCGTGCGGTCCAGCGCGTTTTCCACAATGCCGATGCCAAACAGGATGTTTGCGTTTTGCAGAATGCCAAAGGCGAATTTTTCCACGTTCGGGCCCAGCCGCAGGATGCCCTGGCTGTGGCACACCTCCGCGCCGGCCTGTTTGCCCAGGCCGATGGTCATCATCTTCATGACGCCGCTTTCGTAGCGGCCCCGGAAGGCCGTATGCGCCTTCACACGGTTGATGACCACGATGCCGTCCGCTTGGGCGGCGTAGCGGTCGATCAGGATCGGGCGGCCGTCGTCCAGCTGGCCGATCCGGGTGACTTCCATGGTCGCCCGCACCGGGCAGCCGACCGTTTCCGGGGTGATGCCGTACGCAGCCAGAATCTCCTGCTGGCCCGACGCGCTCGCGCCGCCGTGGCTGCCCATCGCGGGAATGACAAACGGCTCGGCGCCCATCCGTTTGAGATAAGCGACGGTTTCCCGCACCACGGTCGGCATATCCCGAATGCCCCGGCTGCCCGCCGTAACGGCGATGCGCATTCCCGGGCGCACCGTGGCGGCGATCGCGGGCCGTTCCAGTTCCGCACGCACGCCCGCCGCGACGTCGGAAAGCTGTTCCTCGTCAAACGCCTGTTCCACCGGCGCCATGCGCGCGAGCGGCACGGGGTCCAGCAGGGCATTCACACAGGTCATCATCGCGGACATCCTCCTCGCTCAGTACCCCAACAGATGGGGGATCGTCGTCGTCACGGCGGGAACGTAGGTAATCAGGGTCAGCGCGATGATTTCCACGATCATAAACGGCAGGATCGCCTTATACATGCGCGACAGGCTGATTTTCGCCACATTGGACACCACGAAAAGCGTCATCCCCACCGGCGGCGTAATCAGCCCGATGCAAAGGTTGACCACCACCATGACCCCAAAATGAATGGGATCGATCCCAAAGCTCATCGCCGCGGGCGCCAGCACCGGCACCATAATCAGCAGCGCAGGCGCCAGATCCATCACCGTGCCGATAATCAACAGCAGGACGTTGGCCATCAGCAGGAAAACAAACCGGTTGTTGGCGTAGGTCAGGAAAAAGTGAGCGACCTTCTGGGGAATTTGCAGAACCGTCAGCGCCCAGCCCATCGCGGAGGCCACGGCGATGATGAACATCACGACCGCCGTCATTTTCGCGGCCCGCAGCAGCGGCTGGTACAAATCCTTCCAGGTGATGGTTTTCAGGAAAAAGATGCCCACGATCACCGCGTAAATCACGGCGATGGCTGCGGACTCCGTGGCGGTGAAGATGCCGCCCAGGATGCCGCCCAGAATGATGATGGGCATAAGCAGCGCCGGCAGCATCTGAAAGAAGCTTCGGACAACCGTGCGCACCGGCACGCGTTTCACGCGTTTCGGATAGTGATTGCGCTTGGCCATCACATAGCAGATGCCCATCAGCGCAAGGCCGATGACCACGCCGGGGCCGATCCCGCCCAGGAACAGGGCCACGACCGATACGTTCCCGGCCACCACGGCGTATATGACCATGTTCATGCTGGGGGGAATGATCGGCCCCAGAATGGCCGACGCGGCCGTTACCCCGGCGGAAAAATCATGGTCGTACACCGCCTCGTCCATCATGGCGATTTCGATGGTGCCCAGACCGGCCGCGTCCGCCGTGGCCGAACCGGTGATGCCGGCAAACAGCATGCTGCCCAGCACGTTAACATGCGCCAGCCCGCCGGTGATGTGCCCGATCAGGTTATCGCAAAACACCACGATGCGTTTGGTAATCCCCGTGACCGACATGATTTCGCTGGCCAGCACAAACAGCGGAATGCAAAGGAAGGTAAAGTTGTCGATTCCCGTGATCATCTTGGTCGGGATGATCTCCATCGCCCCGCCCAGCGTCAGGAACCCCCCGATGGTGGCCAGCCCCATGGCAAAGCCGATCGGCACGCCGATGAAGATCAGGACCAGAAATGCAAGCAGCAGGACTACGGCCATTACGAATTCCCCCTATTCTCTGTTGTGAAGGGTTCTTCCAGGCCGGTGAAAACCGCGTACATCTCCAGCAGGATCTGCAGCGCCATCAGCACCGCCCCCACCACAACCGCCGCGTACAGCACCGCCATGGGCAGTTGCAGCGTGGGCGTGGTGTACAGCCAGCTCCTCCCGGTGATGCGCACGCCCATGACCAGCGCGACGCCCAGAAAGGCAAGCATCCCTGCGCGGATGAAGCCGTACAGGATCAGCTTGCCCCGTTTGGGCAGCGCTGCGCTGACGATCGTGACACTGGCGTGCATCCCTTCCTTAAAGCAAACGCCGAGAATCAGGTAGGTAAACCACATCATCAGATACCGGGCCAGTTCCTCCGTAAAGGGAAAGGAGAACGCAACGAATCTCACGATCACAAAACGGTACAGCACCTGAAACACAATGGTGAGCACCAGCAGCGCGAGCATGGCCACCGCGAGCTTCTCCAGCACGCCGTCCACCCGATCCTGAATCTTTCTCATTTTGCGATACAAACCGGCTCCTTTGGACGATTCCAATGTCAGATCCCTCCTCTCAGGTTCATTCCCGGGCGGCTCCCCCTCCAAGGGAGGCGGAGCCGCCCGTATCGGTTTATTTGGCGTTGCGCACCGTTTCGATGGCCGCGAGGAATCCGTCGACCAGCTCGTCGCCCAGCGTTTCGCGGATGTAGGCGTTCGTCGCTTCAAACATCACGCTGTGCCACTGCGATTTTTCCTCGTCGGTAGGCTGGTAAACCTGCATCCCTTTTTCTTCAAGCAGTTTGATGCCGTCGGCCTCGATCCGCTTGAGCACGACGGACGCCTCTTCGTAGCCCTTGGCGGAACCGTCCAGGATGATCTGCTGAAGGTCGGGGCTCATGCGCTGGAACAGCGCGTCGTTCATGATCAGCATCATGGACGATGTGAAGTGCCCGTCCAGAATGCAGTACTTCTGCACTTCGTACGTCAGGTCCTGGATGATGGAGGAGATCGGGTTTTCCTGCCCGTCCACGACGTGATTCTGCATGGCTACATACATTTCCGAAGAGGCGATCGGCACGGCCTTGGCGCCCAGCGCCTCCACCATCTTGATGGAAACGGGGGATTCCATCACGCGGAAGGTCAGCCCTTTCGCGTCCGAAGGCACGCGCAGTTCGCGGACGCTGTTGGTGAAGTTGCGCATCCCGGAGCTCCAGTGGTTGAGCACGCGAATCCCCAGCGCCTGCCGCATGGACTCGTTGAAGGCCTGGCCCCACTCGCCCTGCAGCACCTTGGTGCACTCGTCCATGTCGGTAAACACGCCCGGGAGGCCGAAGATCATGCTGGGTTTATAGAAGCTGTTGACGGGAATCACGTTGACGATGGCCATATCCACCGTGCCCGACATGCACCCCTCGATCATTTCCGGGAATTTGCCCAGCTGGCCCGCCGGATAGATTTCCACGGCGATGCGGCCTTCCGATTTTTCCTGCACATAATCGCGGAAGGTATAGGCGTACATGGTTTCGTTGTTCACGTCCGGGGTGAGCTCGGGGGAGATATAGCCCATGCGAATGGTGAATTCCGGCGCGGCCAGAGCGGCAGTGCCCATCGCGCAGGTCAGGAAGGCGCACAGAAGGATGGCAACGATTTTCTTCATGGTAAATACCGACCTCACTTTCATTACATCAGCAATCCGTTTGCGTAAAACTGGAGCATCTCGCGATAGTCTCCCTGTTGATCGGTGCAGGTTTCCTGGCCGGACGCGGTGGCGATGATCGTGTCGAAGATGCGCTTGCCGACCTGTTGGATAGATTCCGACCCTTTGAGGATATCCCCCGCGTATACGTCGAAGTAAGGCTTTTCCGCCTCGTCGTCACAGCTGCCCAGCACCTTGAGCACGGGCAGCGCCGTAAACCCGGGCGGGTAGGAGGGCAACCCGCGAATCTTGGCCGGCAGCCCCCCGCCCATGCTGAAGATCTGAATCTGCGCGCCCGCGGCGAACATGCCCAGGAACAGCTGGGACGCCTGCGTGGTACCGTCCATGAAGTACAGGCCCGGCAAGGCCGGTTTCTGCGCGTAGCGCAGGACGCCCGACAGCGGCATGGTCCCGCCCTTGACGATCGCCCCCAGCGACTTTTCCTCGATGGTGGTCAGTCCGTTCCTGATGTTGCCCTGCGTTGGTTCGCTCCCCAGCAGATCCACGCCGTAACGCGCGATTTCCGCCTTCAGATCCGCCACCACGTCCAGCAGATCCCGGCTGACCTGAGGCGTCACCCCTCGCTTGGCCAGCACGTGTTCTGCGCCGATCAATTCCGCCGTCTCTGTGAAAATCACCTTCCCTCCCTGTTGGATCAACATATCCGCCGCCATCCCGACGGCGGGGTTGCTGGACACTGCCGATACCGCGCCTGATCCGCCGCACTTGATTCCGATGGTCAGGTCGGAAAGGCTGCACGGCTCGCGGCGAAGGCACATGGCCTGTCCGCAAAGGATCTGTGCCGCGCGAATCCCTTCCCGAACCACGGTGTCGTAGTCGCCCAATTCTTCCAGCACGACGCGCATCGTCGGCTTTCCCGTTTTTCCAATTTCTTTTTGCAGTTCTTCCGCCTTGATGGGCTCGCAGCCCAACCCGACCAGCAGCACGGCGGCAATGTTGGGGTTGCGGCCGATGCCGATAAGCGTATCGCGGGCGCGCAGGCTGTCCTTGCCCAGCCGGATACACGCGTGGTTGTGCGGCATCGCGCAGCTTTGCGGCACGGCTTTGGCGATCCGGTTGGCAATCTCATTGGCGCAGCCGATCGTCGGCAGCACCACCACGATGTTGCGTGTCCCGACACTCCCGTCGGGACGCCTGTAGCCCAGAAAATTCATCCTATCGCTCCCTGCTCTTGGTTTTGTTTGGCATTCACCGTACCCTCCACGCTCGTCACGTTGTGCACATGCACGTAGCTTCCTGTGGCGATGAAACGGGTCGCCCGGCCGATGCGTTCGCCGTATTTCGTGACGTCTTCCCCGGCCCGGATATCGCGCAGGCCGATCTTGTGCGCAAAGGGGATTCCCTCCGCGGAGAGAATCGTGCTCTGCGGGACCATATGCGCGTTAAGTATTTCCAGCGTGTCGCCGGGCTCCACCCGCGCAAGCACCGTGGCCACGTTGTCCCGTTCGTCCAGTTGAATACAGTATTTCATGCGCCGTCTCTGTCCTTTACGTTATTTTCGGTGCGGGGTAAAGCCCAGCAGGTTGAGCGACTTAAGCGGCATGTCCGAACTGGCGTTGGAGAAAATCTGGCTGAAATTTTCCTCCGCGCTGCGCATATGCCGTTCAATGCACGCGCGCGCAACGGCCATATCGCCGCTTTCGATGCCCCGGATGATCGCGTCGTGATCCATCAGGGACTGCTGGTAGGTATGGGTGGAACGGTAGACCGTCAGCCAGCGGGCGCGCAGGATCTGCAACCGCAGCCGGCCGAACAGCTCGATCAGCCTGCCGTTTTGGGAGTAGATCAGGATTGCCGCGTGAAAGCGGTCGTCACAGGCGAAGTTGTGCTCATAGTCCTTTTCTTCCACATACTTGCGCATTTGCCGGTTCAGCTCCCGCAGGTGCTCCAGCTGCGACTCGTTGAGCCCGCCTTGCCGGAAAATCAGCTCCACGGCTTTGCTTTCCAGCGCTTCGCGTACCTGGCAGATTTCCGCGATGTCCTGCAAGCTCAGCGACGATACCACCCACCTTGTGCCCGCGCTGGTGATCAGGCCTTCGTGAACCAGCCGCTGCATGGCCTCGCGGATGGGCGTGCGGCTCATTTCCAGGCTGAACGCCAGCGTGTGGTCGGATACCGCGTCTCCGGGGAGCAGATCGAACGACAGGATGCGGTTGAGAATAATCTCATAGGCCTGATCGGCGGCAGGGCCTTTAATTCTGGCCATCGATACCTCCATGCTTGTATACGAATATGTGCTTAATTGTATACAATTCTCATGCGTTTAGAATACAACATAGATCGTCACTTGTCAACCCTTAATTTTCGAAACGGTTGCGCCTGTCGGCAAGCTGCCCGAACCCGCGGGATACCGGCCGCCGAGTGGCTGTCCAAGCCCGCGGGACAACGGCCGCTGAACTTCTGTGCGAACTCGCGGAGCATTGGCCGTTGTGCGACTGCACGATCCTGCGGGACAGCGGCTGTTGAACTTCTGTGCGAACTCGCGGAGCATCGGCCGTTGGGCGACTGTCCGAGCCCGCGGGACAGCGGCCGTTGAACTTCTGTGCGAACTCGCGGGGCATCGGCCGTTGAGCGCCTGTCCAAGCCCGCGGGACAGCGGCCGTTGGGCGACTGTCCAAGCCTGCGGGACTGCGGCTGTTGAACTTCTGTGCAAACTCGCGGGGCATCGGCCGTTGAACTTCTGTGCGAACTCGCGGGACAGCGGCCGTTGAGCGACTGTCCAAGCCTGCGGGACAGCGGTCGTTGAGTGGCTGCCCGAGCCCGCGGGACAGTGGCCGTTGAACTTCTGTGCAAACTCGCGGGACAGCGGCCGTTGAGCTGCTGTCCGATCCTGCGGGACAGCGGCCGTTGGGCGACTGTCCGAACCTTCGGCATACCGGCCGTCGAGCCGCTTCCCGCCACTGCGTCACCGGCGGGCGGCGGCGCCGGGGAAACAAAAGCGCTGCCGGTCGTCCATCGACGGTCGGCAGCGCGTGGCGGGTTGGCAAACCCATGCGGACGGTTTTCGTCGCTCTCCTCCTAGCCCTTCGGGCTGTTCGCTCGCTTTGGCCGGATGCTTCGGCATAGGCTTTCAGGGTTCCGCCCCAAACCCCGCAAGAGTTGTTCCCGGGGGCATCGGCGAGCCGGGCACTGCCGTGCCCCGCCCTTGTGCGACCCCCTCTGCGGGTCGCTTTCTGCTTCGCTGCAGCGGCCGCAGGCCGCGTGCCTCCCTTCGACGATCCTGCCCCGGTTTTGCTGTGGCGGGGGCTTGTGGGCAGCCTGTGCGCCGCAAAGGCCCGCGCCTGCGGGTGCCGCCCAGGGACACAGAGCACGGCGCGCTTGACACAAGCCCCGCGCCTGCGGGCTTGCGCCGGCCATCCCTTCTCTGTTAGGGTTTTGCGGGCATTCGCTGCGTGTGCGGCCTATGCAGGGGTTCAATCCGGCGCCGGGTTCACCCGTTCGCCTCCTGCACCTTCAGGCTGCCGCTGGCGATCATGCGCCCGTTTTTCCGGCTGAACAGCATCACGCTGTCGCCGCGGAAATCCACCCGAACCGGCTGATCCAGCCGGAAGAGCACGCCGCCGAACACCACGCCGGTCAGCAGATACGCGCCGATGCGCACCTTGACGGTGGTTTCCATGCCGGTGGGCATGGCGCTGAAAATCTCGCCCGGAAGCCCGCCCTCCTCGGTGATGGTGAGGAACTCGGGCCGCACGCCCAGCACGAAATCGTCCTCCGTTACGGCGACGGCCTCGTCAAACGCGTCCTCCCGCACCTTGGCGATGCGGGGGCTGAAGCCCTTATCCTTGTTGCCCTTTTCCGCCTTGCCGTGCGCCTTGAGCAGCGCTTCCTCCCCCGCCCGCATGTCGCGGCGCGCCTGCTCGTGCCAGGTCGCCAGGTCCAGCGGTTCGCTGGGGGTAAACACGGCCCGGCAACCGTCCAGCAGGGTCAGCTCCAGCGCGCCTTCCCGGTGCTGCGCGCCTTTGGCCATGATGAAGTTGATCGCCGGGTTGCCCACGAAGTCCGCCACAAACAGATTGCTGGGCCGGTTGTAGACGGTCAGCGGCCGGTCGTACTGCTGCAGCACGCCGTTGTCGATCAGGCAGATCCTGGTGGCCAACGTCATGGCCTCCATCTGGTCGTGGGTCACGTACACAAAGGTGCTGCCGGTTTCCAGATGGAGCCGTTGCAGTTCGGAGCGCATTTCCAGCCGCAGTTTCGCATCCAGGTTGGACAGCGGCTCGTCCATGAACAGCACCCTGGGATCGGGCGCCAGCGTGCGGGCGATGGCCACGCGCTGCTGCTGGCCGCCGGAAAGCTCGCTGGGGTAACGGTCCATGAACATGCCGATCTTCACGATCCGGGATACGCGCCGCACGATCAGGTCGATCTCCTCACGGTCGAGCTTGCGCACGCCGGTTTGCGGCTGCCCGTCGCGGAGCAGCTCGTAGCGTTCGTTCACGCTCAGGCCGTCCTGCGCGAGCCTGCGGCGCAGAGCCTCCGCCTTCTGCGCAAGGCGCGCCGCCTGCGCCGCGCCTGCGGCCGCGGGGTCCGCCGCGGTGTGCAGGCCAAAGGAAAGCAGCGCATCCGCCGTGTAGCCGGAAATTTCGTACAGGTCGATCAGGTGCAGTCCGGCAAGCTTTTCATCCAGCTTGCCGTGCTTGTCCCGGCACTCGTTGACGAGCCTGGCGACCTCCTGCGGTTTTTGCAGGATGGCGGCCAGCCGCTCGGTGTTTTTCAGCGTATGCTCCACCGCGGGCTGCGCCTCCCGCACGTTGCCAAGCCCGAAGGCGATGTTCTGGTACACCGTCATGTTGGGCCACAGCGCGTAGTTTTGGAACAGGAAGCCCACGCGCCGCCGGTTGGCGGGCACGTTGATGCCCAGCTCGCTGTCAAACACCGGCACGCCGTCGATTGTGATGCGCCCGCTGGTGGGCGTCTCCAGCCCGGCGATCATGCGCAGCGTGGTGGTTTTGCCGCAGCCCGACGGGCCCAGCAGGGTCACAAACGCGTTATCCTCAATGCGCAGGCTCAGGTCGTCCACCGCGTAATACGGGCCCCAGCGCTTGGTTACGTTGGTCAGTACGATTTCAGCCATGTCACTTTCCCCCAATTCCCTTATCCAGGCTCGCGCCGGTCAGCTTGTTCACCAGCGCGTTGCACATCAGGATCACCACGATCAGCAGCAGGTTGATGCCGCTGGAAAACGCGTACAGGCCCATTTCGTCGAAATAGTCCAGCAGCGTGGTGATGATCCGCGTCTGCGAGCACAGCAGCATGAACAGCGTCAGTTCCCGAAGGCAGGTCATGAACGGCAGCAGGTAGCCGCTGATGATGGACGATTTCTGGATGGGGATGATGATGCGGGTCATCCGCCGGAACCAGGAAATGTTCTGGATGACCGCCGCCTCCTCGATTTCGCCGGAAAGCTGCAGCATGGAGTTGAGCGAGCTTCGGCTGGCAAACGGGATGTATTTGACGGTACCCGCCAGGATCAGCAGCAGGTAGGTGTTAAAAATGCCCGCCGAGGAGCCGAAGATGAAAAACGCGACGCCCACCGCCAGCGACGGCATCAGGTAGGGCAGAAACGCGATGTTGTTCACATACGTCGCCCAGCGGCTGCGCCGCTTCTTGCTCACGGCGTACCCCACCAGCAGGCCCACGGTGCCCGCCAGCGCCGCGCACCACAAAGCGACGATCATCGTGCCTTCAAAGGCGTTCCAGATGGTGCCGTTATACAGAATGCCGCGCTGCCCGTACATGCCGTTCTCGCTGATGCCCTCCGACGTGTTCCACCACTTGAGCGTCACATTGCCCGCCAGCCCGTTGGTCAGGAAGCTGTAATCCCCCGGGTTTGGCAGGAAGGTTTCCACCGCGAACAGGACGATGGGCAGGATGCCGCTGAACAGCGTGGTAACCACCAGCGCCAGCGCGACCGCCACCCGGCCGATTCTGCCCAGGTTTACCTTGGCGCTCTGGCCGGATTTGCCCGTGACCGTGGTATAGCTTTTACGGCTGGAGGTGGCGCGCTGGTTTGCAAGCAGGATCGCCACGCCGAAGAGCACCATGATCACCGCCAGGATGCTCGCCTGCCCGGCGCGCTTCTCGCTCATCTCCACATATTTGGTGGTGAGCGTGGTCAGGTTCAGGTAATGCGGCACCGGGTAGGAGCCCATGGCGCTGCTGAATACCAGCAGCACGGTGCTCAGTATGGCGGGCTTGACCATCGGCACCGTTACGCGAAGGAAGGTTTTCCAGCGCGGGGTGTTGAGGATGGTGGCGGCCTCCTCCAGGTTGGCGTCCATGTTGCGGAAAATGCCGCCGATGAGGATATAGGCAAACGGCGCGTAGTGCAGCGCCAGCACAACGGAACTGGGGAACATGCCCTGCGTCCACCACGCGGGCATCTGGACGCCGAACAGCGCCGCAAAAAGCCCGTCGGACGTGCCGGAAACGGCGCTGCTGCTAAACAGATTCTGCCATACCACCGCGAGCGTCCACTGCGGCATGATGTAGGGAAAAATAAAAATCGAGCTCAGGTATTGTTTGAGGCGCAGGTTGGTGCGCGTCACCAGATAGGCGAACAGGCCGCCGTAGAGGATGGCGCCCGCGCAGGAATACACCGAGAGCAGCACCGAATTGGCCAGCGGACGCCACAGGTTAATCCCGGCCAGCCGGCCCGTGAACAGGTCGACCCAGTTATACAGCGTATAGCCCCCGGTCAGCCCCGTGTAGTGGGCGTCCACGGAGCCGATGTGCACCGACACGGTATCCGTCAGGATGGACGCCATGGGCGCGATGGTCGTTACGGTAAGCAAAAGCCCCAGCAACAGCAAAATGGCGTTTTGCGGCTTGGTCAGATAGGTCCTGAGCCGGTTGAGCAGCACGCGGCCCCGGCCCGGACGGACGGCGGCGGTCTGAGCCATGTATATCCCCCCTGTTGATGGCGCGAAGGGGTATGCAAGCCATACCCCTTCGCGCGCGGGAACCGCGGCCCGCGGTCAGGTTTGCGGTCGGTTACGGACGGGTGCCGATGATCATGTCGATCCAGTCGCCCAGGTCGAAGGAGACGGACGCGCAGTAGGCCGGGTCTTCCAGCACCAGCTCGCCGCCCTCGGCGGACACCCACCAGTCGTAGCCGCGGTCGTTCTTGGCTGCAAACACAAGGGTGTCGCCGTCATACCCATCGCGGGTGTGATCCTTGTTGATGTTGGGGTTGGAGGAGTAGCCGCCGATGTCCTTGCCCCAGGCGGCGAAGCCGTCCTTGGTGGTGGTCATGTAGGAGATGAAGGCGCAGGCCGTCCAGGGCAGCGGGGAGGTTTTGACCACCTGCAGGTAATGCTTGTAGCCGAAGCCGCCGATGCCGGTGTAATCGTCCTGATAGGCGGCGATGGTGATGTTGTTGACGGACGCCTCCGCGGATTCTTCCACCGAGCGGAGCTTGGAATACACCAGCAGGCCGGACTGCCCGGCGGCGGAGGTGGTCACCAGCGTGTTACAGATGGGGCCGTCGTCGGTCTGCTCGTTATACTGGGTGCACCACAGCTTGATCCAGGCCAGCGCGTAGGGCGCGTTTGCGGCGGTCAGGCCCAGGTACTCCGCGTCGGGCGCGACTTCGTCCACCACGGCCTGAAAATACGCCTGCTGATCGGCGCTCAGCGCGTCGAAGGCGGCCTTGAGGTAATCGGCGTAGGTTTCATAGGTGAGCATGTAGAGGAAGTTCTTGCCCACCAGCTCGGAGTTCACGCCCATGAACAGCGGGGCGCGGCCTTCCGCCACATACTCCCACACGTTCTTGATGGCGGTGCCGTCGGTGTTGTTGAACATGAACACCTTGTTGAGCGTCTGCAACGCCAGCGGGTGGCCGTTGAGCGCCTCGTCGGTGCCCTGGGCGTCCAGCCAGTCCTTGGGGATGAAGTTGAGCAGGTTGCCGGTATCCAGCATCTTGCTCTTGATCTGGTTGCCGTCCTGGATCAGCGTCATGGAGTAGATGTGCTGGGAGCTCTTGATATCCGCGTTGAGCGTGGTGAAAATGGAGTTGTTTTTCGGCTGGGACCATTCGATCACGCCGGTGTAGCCGGGCTCGATGGTCTGTAGCATCGCCACGAAGCTCTCCCCGGCGGACTTGCCGCGGCTGGAGTTGCCGATGCCGTAGAGCGTCTTGCCGTTGGATTCCTCAATGGCTTTCTTGAAGAGTTCCTCATTGGTCATCTGCTGCGCCTGCGCGATCACGTCCGTAACGCTCTGGGCAACCGCGTAGCCGACGGTCAGGGTCGAAAACAGCGCGAGCACAAGGAACAGGGCCAGGGTTTTTTTCATGGTGATACCTCTCCTTTTCAGTTGTGGGGGACTTGCGCCCTTTATGCCCTGATTGTAGCCGGCGCGCGCCCGCGTTTGAAGGGGAGGATACCGCTATTTCATGGGACAATTCTGCTATTTTTGGGACGGAACGGACATCTCGGCTCGCCGGGCGTTGTCCCGGTGCGTTTTTCACAGGCAGCCGAAAGCCGCCGCGTCCCGCCAACCCGTTGGCAAAGCCGCCCCGTGCCCCTTCGCGCGGGGGTCACGCGGCGGCTCCGTGACGGTCTGGCATTCGCGGGCTGTCATTTCTCGGAGGAAACAGCCATCTGCCAGTCGCCGGGCGTTTTCCCGGTGAGCTTCTTAAACAGGCTGCCGAAATACGCCACGTCCCGGTAGCCCACCAGCGACGCCACCTCGTACACCTTCACGCGGTGGTCGCGCAGCAGCTCCATAGCGGTCTGGATGCGGTAGCGGGTCCAGTAGCCGGTGATGGTGTGGCCCGTATCCTTGCGAAACAGGTGGCTTAGCCTGCTTTCGCTGATGGAAAGCGCCTCGGCGATTTCGGTGATGGAAAGCTCCCGCGCGTAATGCGCCGCGATGTAGGCCATGGCCTCCTGTACGTAGCCGTTGGCATTGGCGACGCGCGGCAGCAGCGGCGATTCGGCGGGCGGCTTCACGCCCGCTTCCGCGTGCAGGCGGCGGATGGCGTTTTCCAAATCCCGGTCGCTGAAGGGCTTGAGCAGGTAGTCCGACACGCGCAGCTGGATGGCGCTGCGGGCGTAGTCAAAATCGCCGTATGCGGTCAGGATGATGGCGTGCGCGGGGTTGCCCTCCGCCCGCAGCGCGGTGAGCATTTCGATGCCGTCCATCCCGGGCGTGCGAATAGCGGTGATGATCAGATCCGGTCGCAGGGTGCGCGCCAGCGCCAGCCCTTCGGCTCCGTTGGCGGCCTCGCCCGTCACCCGGCAGCCCAGCGCCGCCCAGTCCACCCCATGGATGATGCCGTGGCGCACTACCGGCTCATCCTCCACGACCAGTACCGTCAGCATGCCGATCCCTCCCCTTCCCGCGCCGCCGGGCTGCGCGTAAGCGGCAGGCGCACGCTCACGCAGCTGCCCTCCCCCAGCGCGGAGGTCACATGGACGCCGTATGTGGACCCGAAGTGCAGCCTGAGGATCGCGTCCACGTTATACAGGCCCAGATGACGGCCCGGCGCGGGCGCGCCGATGCGGTTGAGGCTTTCCACCGTTTCCGGGGGGATGCCGGCGCCGTTGTCGCTGACCGATACCACCAGATCATCCCCCTCCTGCGCCGCGCTGATTTTCAGGTAGCCGTCCTCCTGCTGGGCCACGCCGTGCAGGATGGCGTTTTCCACCAGCGGCTGGAGCATCAGCTTGGGCACGCTGCAGGATTGAAACCGCTCCTCCACGTCGATTTCGCAGGTGAACCGGTCCTCAAACCGGATGGACTGGATTTCGACATAGCGCTCTACCAGCTCCAGCTCCGTTTGCAGGGGGACGAACTCCTCTCCCGCGATGCTCATGCGCAGCAGGCCCGCCAGCCCCGTCGCAAGCGCGCTCACCTGCGGGGCGTGGTGCTCGACCCCCAGCCACCGCACGGAATCCAGCGTGTTGTAAAGAAAATGCGGATTCAACTGAGATTGCATCAGCCGGATGCGCGCCTCGTTGAGCTCCTTTTGGCGGCTCACGGAGCGCTCCACGCTGCTCTGGTACTCGTTCATCATCCGGTTGAAGCCGCGCGCCAGCCGGCCCAGCTCGTCGTTGCGCTGCTTTTTAAGCCGCACGCTGAAATCCCCGTGCTCCACGCGGCTCATCGCGGCGCCGATGGCCCCGACCGGCTTGGCCAAGCGGCGGCTGAACAGCATCGCGCCCCACAGGCTCAGCCCCACGCCCAGCAGGGTAATGACCCCGCCCAGCAGGTAGTACGCCCGGCGGATGCCCGCGGTGAAGAACTGCGGCTGCTGCAAAACCAGCGTAAAACCGGTGGTCGGGTCCGGCTCCGTATAGGTCTGGTAGGCGTCGCCCTCGCCCGCGAGCGGCCGCCCCGCCAGCAGTTGCCCGCGAAGGGCCAGCGCGGCCGCCTTGCTCTGCGCGGGCTGGGAGGCGTACAGCAGGTGCCAGTAGGGGCTTAGCACCATCAGGTTTGCGGTGCGGTCAAACGTGCCCGCCAAAAGGGCCGCAAACTGCGTCTGCGATACCGCCGCCACCGCGTAGCCGGCGTGGGCGCCGTCCGGGGTTGGCACGGGGCAGGCGGCGCAAAACACCGCGTCCCCCTCCTGGCCGTCCGTCAGCAGGTAGCCGCCGGCCTCCCGCACCCTTCTCAGCAGCCCCCATTCGGGCGAAAGCGTCTGCCCGGCCAGCGTTTTCCCGGTTGCCGTCACGCGTTTGCCGGTTGCGTCGTAGAGGATGAAGTCCGCCAGCGCGCCGGTTTGGCCAATCGCGTCCAGCACGGCCCGGTACAGCGCCTGCTCGCTGACCGTGCCGCCGGCCAGCGCCTGCGCCGCGAGCGGCGTTTGCGCCAGGGTGCGCACGCTTCCTTCCAGGGCGTCGCAGGCAGCCGACAGTGTTTCGTGCACCTGGGCCAGCTGCAGGGCGGCCTGTTCGTCCAACTGCACCTGCACGCGCCGCACCAGCGTCAACAGCATCGCCCCGCTGAACAGGATCATCGGCACCAGCGCCACCAGCAGCATCGTCACAAGCACCTGCCGGCTGAAAGACCCCTTCTGAAACGCTTTCACGGCAACCCTTCCTCCTTGCTGCGCGCAAGGGCGTCGCTCCAGTCCGCTAACAGCCCGGCCTTCCGCTCGCCCGCCAGCCCGATATCGTAGGCGATCAGGATAAACGGCTCAAACGAGCCCGGGTCCACCGGGATGCCCGCCAGCACGGGGCGGCGGTACATCTGTGCGCACAGGCGGGTTTGCACATCCCGGCTCAGGATGAAGCGCAGGAACGCGGCGGCGTTTTCCGGGTGCGGGCAGCCGCGGATGATCGCGGCCCCGTCGGGCACGGCGCTTGTGCCTTCCTCCGGGTAGACCATCGCGATATCCATGGAGGCGGCGATGGCCTTGAGCGCCGTTTCCTCCAGCGTGACGCCGACGGTGCAACTGCCGTTGGCAACCGCCGTAACCACGTCGCCCGATCCGCCGAGCACCCGCCTCTTCAGCGCGCGCACGAAGCGCCCGAGCGTATCCGCCTCCGGCAGCACCGTCAGCAGTGTAAACAGGGCCGTGAAGCTGGAGCCGGACACCGAGGGGTCGGCAAAGGCGATGCGCCCGGCAAAGCGGTCCTCAAACAGGCTCAGCCAGCCCTGCGGCGCGCGGTTGCCCGTCAGCCGGGTGTTGTAGATCATCACGATGGGCAGCGCCGAAAACGGCAGCCAGTCGCTCCCCTCCCGCAGATACCGGGGGTCGACCTGCCGGGCCAGTTCCTCCGGCGGCGGGGCGTAATACCGGCTGTACGCCGCGAGGCTTTCCACGCCGCCGCCGAACATCACATCGCACACGGGGGCTTCCGCCTCAAAGGAAATGCGCTCCAGCATCTCGGCGGTGCCGCCCGCGACGACCGACACCCAGATGCCCGTGCGCTCCTCAAACTCCCGCAGGATAGGGGTGTACACGTCCTCCTTATGGGCGGTATACACCACCAGCCGCTTCTCCTCCGGCGGCGCGGCGGCCGCGCGCGCCTCCGGCAGGGTCGTCAGCAGGGCCAGCACAAGCGCCAGCGCCGCCACTGTTTTACCATGCATGGTCAACCGCTCCCCGGCAGCCGGGCTCTCCGCGCGGGACCGCCGTTTCCGGCGGCGCGCGGTTCCCGCTTATTGCCAACAGTATACCACAACTGTTTCGCCCGCGCCCGCGCAAACGCGCTGCTTCCGCGGCGAATTCAGGCCGTCTCACGCGACGTTTGCCCGCGCCCGCGCAAGCGCGCTGCTTCCGCGGCGAATTCAGGCCATTTCACGCGGCGTTTGCCCGCGCACGCGCAAGCGCG
>JAAYUF010000168.1 GCA_012517815.1 Clostridiales bacterium | reverse complement strand
GGTCACCTTGCCGCCGTGCGCCTCCCGCAGCCGCAGCGCCGTTTCCAGCGCGTACAGGTCGTAGGGGTTCATCTTGCTGGCGACCCCGGCGCGCTTGAGCACGCCCGTCTCCGCGTCCACTTCCACCTGGCTGGTCGCCGGCACCTGCTTGATGCTTACAAAGATGTTCATGCGTTACCTCGTTTGGGGGTTTGTCGCGGCAGGAAAAGCGGGCTGCGCGAACCGGCGGGCAGGGTTTTTCGCCCCGGCCGCCGGTTCCTATACCCCGGACGGGCGCCTTACACCCGCCCGTCCAACATCACAAAGAGGTCCTGATAGGTATACCCCTGCGGCACGGTGGCGGCCAGCGCCTCGGTGCTCTGGGGGCAGGCGGCCACCAGCACGTTCGCCCCGGTGCGCTGGGCGTCCTCCCAGCGGCCGCGGGCGATGCGCGCGTGCAACTGGGGCAGGGCGCGGCCCATGACCGCGCTGCCGCAGCAGCGGGCCAGCCTTCGGTTTTGGAACATCTCCACCACCGCGCAGCCCATGGCGGCCAAGATATCGCGCGCGGGCCGGTGCTCGTCCAGATCGCGCGCCAGCCGGCTGCCGTCGTGGTAGGTGACGGTCAGGGCTTCCTTGCGGGGGGTGAGTTTGCCCTCGCGGATCAGGCCGTCCACAAAGGCCGTGGCGGTGACCGTTTCGGGCAGGGTTACGCCCCAATCCCTGTACTCGTGCAGGAACAGGGCGGCGTCGTAGCTGTCCAGCACGATCAGGCGCCTGGCGCCGGTGCGGGCGATGGCTTCCGCGGCCTGCCGTGCCTGAACGCGCACATCCTCGATATAGCCGGTCAGGTCGCCCAGCGCGCCGCCGGAGGGCGGCTCATCCTTGAGAACGGCGAAATCCACGCCTGCCTTTTTGAGAATGCTCAGCAGCGCGTCGGCTACCTCCGGGGTGGAATAGCGCGCCGTCGCGCCCAGCCACACCAGCGTATCGCCCGTTTCGGGCACGCCGTCCAGATGTGCCCTGACTTCCTTGGCGCCGTACAGGTTGCCGGTTTCAACGAGGGTATCGATCAGCTTTGTGGCGTAGGCCGGAGCCACGCCCTCGGCGACCGCCTTCATGCGCGCCTCGCGGATAAACAGCGGGGGTTCAAACCCGGTGACGCAATCGTCCGTGCAGGCGCCGCACAGCAGACACTCGTACATGATGCGGGCCGCGCCCTCGTCCATGGGCAGGCCGCGGTTGAACATGGAAACCAGCAACCCCTTCGCGCGCGGCGTGTTGGTTTCCTTGCCGGTCGCCAGCTGCACGGGGCACAGGTGCCGGCACATCCAGCAAAAGCGGCACGCGTCCGCGTGTTTCTTGGCTTTCTCTGTGAACATGCGAATAACCACCTTTATTCATCGTCCTGCGGGTACGGTTACAGGCCCAGCTTGTAGGGGTTCATGATCCCGTTGGGGTCCAGCGACTTTTTGAGCCCCTGCATCACCTGCATGGCGGGGCCGTACTGCTCCTTCATCAGGCGGCCGAGCTTAAGCCCGATGCCGTGATGGTCGTTGATGACCCCGCCGTGCGCCATGGCGGCGCGCACGCCCGCGTTCCAGATCTGGTTATGCAGGCGGATGGCCTCTTCCGGGTCCTGGGGCGGGTGATCCATGATGAACCGATCGTAGATCATGGTGCCCCACTCGTACCAGTGGCTGCAGTGGGCGATAAACCGCACGCCCGGGAAGTTGTCCTCCACGGCGTGTTTCATGGCCCAGTAGATTTCCTCGATGTTCTGGTAGGTGGCTACGGTGTCCATGGTGCCAAACATCTGCGGGATGTCCATGATGTGCCCGGGGTAGAAGAAGGTGATGCGGTTTTTGTACCACTTTTCGCCGTACTCGCTGCCCAGGTCCTCCCCGCCCCAGCGGCGGCAGATATCAAGCACGAGCTCCATCTCGATGTCCACGATGCGCCCGATGCCTTCCAGCGCGAGGTTCATGAAGCAGCCCTGCTTCTCAAAGCCCAGGATGCTGCGGATGATGCTCATGGTCTCCGCCTCGTCAAAGAAGCGGAGGATTGAGGGCTTGAGCTTTTGCATGATATCGCGCCCGGCCATGAAGCCGCTGTGCATGTCCGGGAACAGGAAGGCGCGGAACTGCCGGGTTTCGGGCTGCTCAAACAGCTTGAACGTGGCCTTGGTGATCACGCCCAGCGTCCCTTCCGAGCCGATGAAAATCTGGTTCAGGTCCGGCCCGGCCGCGTGCTTGGGCACCGGCAGGGTGTAGATGATTTCGCCGTTTGGCAGCACGACTTCCATGCTCAGGCACTGGTCGTCGATCTTGCCGTAGCGGGTGCTCATGATGCCGATGCCGCGGTGCGCAAGCGCGCCGCCGATGGTGCCGCAGGTCAGGCAGCTGGGGATGTGCTGGCAGGAGTAGCCTTTTTCGTTGGCAAACCACTCCAGCCGCTGGAAGATCATCCCCGCCTCGGCGGTGATGGTTCGGCTGACCTCGTCGATCTCGATCAGCCGATCCATCCGTTTCATGTCCAGCATCACGCCGCCGGCCATGGGGAGCGCCCCGCCCTGCGAGCCGCTGCCGCCGCCCCAGATCTGCACGGGCAGGCGGTAGTAGTTGGCGATGGTCAGCAGCCTGGAGACTTCCTCGCTGCTGGCGGGGCGGACGATCCAGTCGGGCATCGGCGGCGTGTTGCCCCGGTCGGCCCACATGCGGCCGATCCAGAAATAGTCCACGCCGTACGCCAGCCGCTCGCTGTCCTGGGCGGATACGTTTTCCACGCCCACGACGTCCTCCAGCTCCGTGCGGATCATGTCGGACATGAAAGCCTTGCGTTCCATGGTATCTCTCCTCAATACTTGATGTCGAAATTCTCGCCTCCGAGGCCTGGATACGCGCCCTTCTTCACCACATCCGCGTTGTCCGGGTGCGCGATGAGCCATTTGTCCTTCGCCCACAGCAGGCGGCCGTCCGCGCCTTCCGGGCGCGCGCCGTCCAGCGGATGGTTGGTGCCGCGGGGCAGGATCACGATGCTCACAAACCCCGCGTCCGAGGTCTGGCAGGGGCAGTAGTGCAGGCTGGTGGCGTATACCTCCAGCGTTGTGCCCTTGGGCACGTAGAACCCAACCACCCTGCCGGCCGGAAGGTCGAAGCCCTCCATTTCCTGCTGGGCGGCCAGCAACAGCACCAGATCGGTCACGGCGATGTTGTGCTCGCTGGCGCGGTGGTACTCCAGACAGTTGAGGCGGGTGTTGAAGCCCCAGCAGCAGCCGATCTGGCAGCCGCCCTCGCCGCGCAGCACGCGGCGCACCGTCTCAAAGTCCGGCAGGGCTTCCAGCGCCGGCATATCGGGCACGTAACCGGCGCCGGCGGCGGGCATCGCGGCAGCCTTTTCGCAGGCGGCGATCAGCGCGCCGGCGTCAAAATCAATCACCCGGCCAAAGGGGCGGAAAGCCGGGTCGGTCACCGCGTAAAAGGGCAGGTTCGGGTTTTTCCGTTTCAGGGTTTGCAGCGTATCCATGGAGAAGCCTCCTTCATCATCCTCGTTCCGGGCGCTTCCCGGCGGGAGATCGACCCGCCCGCCGGGAGGGGTGGGACAAACCGCCAAGCGTCAGCGTACGGTGATCGTATGCCGGCGGGTGGCCGATGCTCCCGCGTCCAGCCGGATGAAACCCGGCTTGTGATCGATGCGAAGGTCCGCGTCCACGAAATCCGGCGCGTTGCACCAGGGCTCGATGCAGAGGTAGCCCGCGCCCGGCTTGGTCCAGAGCATCAGCGTGCCGTGCTGGGGATAGTCCACGCGAATTTCGCGCCCGTGCGCCTGGCTGCGCAGGGTAACGCCGCGGCTTTTAAGCGTGCGGAACACCAGCGCGTCCACCGCGAAGTACTCGGTCTTGAGCGGCAGCGTGCGGGTTTTTTCCGCCATGACGACGGGCTGGCGCGCGATCAGGTTGCCCTGCAGGGGGAAGTCCTCCAGACGCTCCTCCTCGTCAAAGACGATCTCGTAGGCTTCCAGCCCCTCGGGCGTGGCAAAGGCTTCGTGGGAGCCGACGCTGTACCAGAAGGTTTCCGCGCCCCTGTTTTCCACCGCGTAATCCACGCTGAGCGCGCTGCCGGCCAGGGCGAACGTCGCGCGCAGCGCGTAATCGAAGGGGAAGCCCTCGTGCCTGGCCGTCATCAGGAAGGTCACGGAGGTATCATGGGCGGCTTCGACCTGCCACTCCAGCTTGCGCACGAAGCCGTGCTTGGGCATGGGGTAGCGCTTGTCGCCCATCACGTAGCAATCCTCCCGGAAGCCGCCGGCCACCGGGAACAGGATGGGCGCGCGGCTGGCCCAGAACTGCGGGTCCCCCTGCCACAGGCGCTCCACCCCGTTTTTATCCCGGATGGACTGCAGTTCGGCCCCCAGCGAGGAAACGGAAACGGTCAGGAATTCGTTTTGGATGGTGACGATGCTCATAGTTGTACCCCTCTCTCTTTCAAGAACGCGCGGCATTCCGCGTCGTGGGGCATGGCGAAGCGGGCGCCCAGGCGGGTGCATTTGATCGCGGCGGCGGCGCTGGCGTAACGGCACGCGTTTTGGGCGTCCAAGCCCTTGATGCGCGCGGCGACGAAAGCGCCGTGGAATGTATCCCCCGAGCCGTTGGAATCCTTCACATCCACCGGATAGCTGTCGTAACGTCGCATGCCCTGTTCATCCAACAGGATACCGCCGCGCGCGCCCTGCGTCAATACGACAAGTTCGGGATGGTAGGTTTCCATGAGCGACCGGGCCGCCGCCTCGGGGGTGGACGCGCCTGTGAGCTTCAGGGCGAATTCCTCCGAGGGGATCAGGTAATCCACATAGGGGAGCAGCCGCTCGATGCCGGGGTACACGCCGCCCGCGTCGTGGCTGACCTTGACGCCGGCTGCCCGGCAAAACCGCGCGGCGTGCACGGCGGCTTCCAGCATGTGGCCGTCCAGGTGCAAAACGCGCGCGTGGGCGAGCGCCTCCATATCCAACTCCTCCGGGGCGGGCGGGGGCACGGTGCCGCGGCTCCACACGATGGTGCGGCTGGCGTTGCGGCGGTTGAGGAGCACCACCGCGTGAAAGGAGACGGTATCGGGCACCCGGCGCACATAGCGGGTTGTGACGCCCCAGCGCTCCAGATCGTCGGTCATGAAGCGGCCGAAGGGGTCCTCCCCCACGGCGCCCATGTACGCGGCGGAAACCCCCAGCTTGGCCGCCGCCACCAGCGCGGTCGCGCATGGGCCGCCGCCCTGCACCTTGGTTTCCAACCCCTCCATTTTGGTGTCCTCAACGGGAAAACCGTCGGTGACCATGAGGGTATCGTACACCGTGGAACCGATGCCGATCACCTCGGGCCAGACGCCGGACGACGCGCCGCCCGCGTTACGCATGGCTGTCCTCCGCGCCCAGCAGGCGGATCTTGCTCAGCGCGAAGCGCCGGACCGCCTGCGTTGGTTCCTTCATGAAAAGGTCCACCGCGAACAGGTCGCGGCTGGTTTCAAACACCTGATCCAGGAACGAATAGCACACGTCGGTGCCGAAATTGACCTTGCGGATGCCGGCCTGAATGGAGGCCTGAATCTGCTCGTCGGGCACGCCGCTGCCGCCGTGGAGCACGGGGGGCACGCCGGTGGCCGCGGCAATTTCGCGGATCCGGTCCATGGCGATCACGGGCGCCTGCCTGTAGTGGCCGTGCGCGGTGCCCACCAGAATGGCCAGCGCGTCCACGCCGGTCTGCTCGCAGAAGGCGACGGCTTCGTCCACGCGGGTGTATTCGGTGGCGATGCTTTCCCTGGTGGTGCCGATGTGCCCCAGTTCGCCTTCCACGGGCACGTCTACGGCGTGGCACATCTCGACCACCCGGCGGGTGACGGCCACGTTTTCGGAAAAGGGCAGGGCGCTGGCGTCCCGCATGATGCTGGTGCAGCCCCAGCGGATCGCCTTGGACACCACCTGATCGTCCGCGCCGTGATCCAGATGGAACACCACGCGGGTTTTCGCGCGGTGCGCGGCTTCCACGATGGCGGGGGCGAGGAACTCCGCCTCGTAGCTGCCAAACAGCCGGCTGTACATTTGCAGGATAACGCAGGACTTCGCTTCTTCGGCGGCAAAGATCACGCCCAGCGCGGTTTCGGCGTTGTACACGTTAAAGGCGGGAATGGCGCAGCCCCTGCGCTTTGCGATATCCAGTACGGTGGTAAGGTCGGTCAGCATGGCGTTGATTTCCTCCCTGTTGTCCAAAATAGCCAAAGATGGGTCAAGGGCCGATGGCCCTTGCGGGGGTCAGGGGGCGGCGCCCCCTGCGGAACCTTCCAATGCGTCGCAGCGCCTGCAACCAGAGCGAGCGAACAGCGCGAAGGGCGATAAGGCGAGTGGCGGCGACGTACAGCGTGCGTTGGAACCATCAACACTTGGATAGCCAAAGATGGGTCAAGGGCCGATGGCCCTTGCGGGGGTCAGGGGGCGGCGCCCCCTGCGGAACCTTCCAATGCGTCGCAGCGCCTGCAACCAGAGCGAGCGAACAGC
>JAAYUF010000167.1 GCA_012517815.1 Clostridiales bacterium | reverse complement strand
CAGCCCGGCACGGCGAACACTTCGCGCCCCTGATCCAGCGCGGTGTTCACGGTGATCATCGCGCCGCTCTTGTGCCGGCCCTCCACCAGAACCACGCCGTAACACAGCCCGCTGATGAGCCGGTTGCGGTGCGGGAAGTGATAGGTCTGCGGCACGGCGTCCAGCGGGTATTCGCTGACCACCGCGCCCGCCCCGGCAATGATCCGGCGGTACAGGCCGATGTTCTCCATCGGGTAGGGCACGTTCACGCCGCTGCCCAGCACAGCCACGGTGCTGCCGCCCGCGTCCGCGGCGCCCTCGTGCGCGCAGCCGTCCACGCCGCGCGCCATGCCGCTGACAATGCCCATGCCGGCTCTGGCAAGCCCAAACGCCAGCGTGCGCGCCATATCGCGCCCGTAGGCGCTGGGGTAGCGCGTGCCCACGACGGCCAGCGACGGCCGGCTCAGGGCGGATACGTCCCCCATAACATATAACACATACGGCGGATCGTCAATACAGCCAAGCAGCGCCGGGTATGCCGGATCGTCCTGAAACAGCGGCGTCACGCCCAGTTTCTCCATCCGCTCGCACAGCGCGTCCAGCGCGGTTTCGCTGTGAAAGCGGCCCAGCGTCCGGGTGGCTTCGGCATTGGACGTTAATGCGACGCCCTGCGCAAAATCCTCCCACAGGGCGCGCGCGGTTTCGCGTTTCTCCAGCATCCGGCGTACCCGGTCCGCCGAAATCTCCGCCGCGGAAAGCCACAGCAGGCATCGCTGTTCTTCGGTCCAGCGCATGGCTACCTCCAATACTGTCCGTCCAGATTGCGCAGCTGGATCGCCTGCGCCACATCCTGCCGCTGGATGGCGTCGCGCCCGGCCAGATCGGCCAGCGTGCGCGCCACCTTGCGGATGCGGCCGTACGCCCGCATGCTGATGTGGAACTGCTCCACGGCCCGGTGCAGAAGCGCCCCGGCGTCAGCCGTCATCGCGCAATAGGTTTCCACGCCTTCCTGGGTCAGGTTGGCGTTGCAGAAATAGCGCTCGCCGCGGTAACGTTCCAGCTGCCGCGCGCGCGCAGCCGTCACGCGGCGCTGCACGGTCTGCGTATCCTCCTCCGGCTCGCCGTTCTCGATCTCCTCCAGCGTCACGGCGTCCATTTCCACCTGCAGGTCGATCCGATCCAGCAGGGGGCCGCTGATGCGCGCAAGGTACCGCTGAATTTCATAAGGTTTGCAGCGGCAGGCCTTGGTTTTGCTGCCGTGGTTGCCGCAGGGGCAGGGGTTCATGCCCGCGACCAGCATGCAGCGGCTCTGGTAGCGCGCCTGACCGCTGACCCGGGTCACGTTCACGTACCCGTCCTCCAGCGGCTGGCGCAGCGCCTCCAGCGTCTGGCGCTGGTACTCCGGCAGCTCGTCCAGGAACAGCACGCCGTTGTGGGCCAGCGATACCTCGCCCGGCCGCGCCTTTGTTCCCCCGCCGATGATGGATGGGAGCGACGCGTTGTGGTGCGGCGCGCGGAACGGCCGCTGGGTCATCAGGCCGGATTCGCGCGGGAGTTCCCCCGCCGCGGAGTGGATGCAGGTGGTTTCCAGCGCCTCCTCGTAGGAAAGCGGGGGCAGGATGCCCGGCAGGCAGCGCGCCAGCATGGTTTTCCCGCTGCCCGGCACCCCCACCATCAGCAGGTTGTGCCCGCCGGCCGCCGCGACTTCCAGCGCCTTGCGGGCGATCCTCTGGCCTTTCACGTGCCTCAGGTCGTGCTCGGGCAGGCTTCCGCTTCGGAGTTCGCCGTAGGGCACCTGCGCCTGCGCGGTCAGGGGCGTCTCCCCGGTCAGGTGTTCCACCGCCTGGCGCAGGGTTTCGGCGGGGAAAACGCGCACGTCGCCCAGGCATTCCAACTCCCGCGCGTTGCCGGTCGGCAGCAGGATATCCGTAACGCCCGCGGTACGCGCAGCCAGCGCCATGGAAAGCGCGCCGCGCACCGGCAGAAGCTCGCCGTGAAGCGTCAACTCCCCCAGCAGCAGCGTGCCGGCAAGCCCAGCAAACGCGCCCGCGTTTTGCGCCGCCAGCAGGGAAACGGCGATCGCCAGTTCCAGGCTGGTGCCTTCCTTGCGCACGTCCGCCGGCGCCAGGTTAACGGTCAGCTTCTTCATGGGCCAGGGGAAGCCGCTGTTGGTGATGGCCGCGCGGATGCGGTCGCGGCTTTCCTTGACCGCGATACTGGGCAGGCCCACCACGTCAAAGCCGATCATGCCGTTTTGGATGCAGGCTTCCACATCCACCAGAAAGCCGTTGACGCCTTCCAGTCCGCTGGAGATCACCCTTGCCAGCATGCCCGATCCCTCGCTTCCCTCCGGTGTGCGCTCTGGCCGACCCCTGCCCGTCAGTAATAGATGCGCGGGAACCACTTAAGCCAGTCCAGCCAGGACGTGGGCGTGAGCAGGCCCGACGCGTAGGGGTAGAACATCGCAAAAACCGCTGCCGCGAGCGCGACGTAGACGATCATCGCCCATTTGCGCAGCTTGCCCTGCGGCAGGAGGTTGAACACCAGCGCCGTCGCCAGGATGATGAACGGCACGCTGGCAAAATAATGGTACATGTACATCGAGCGAGGCACCAGCACCCAGGGCAGGTACTGGGTCAGGAAGCCCAGCCCCACCAGCGCCACGGTCAGGTTGCCGTCGCCCTCCCGCAGGCGCAGGCCGCCGCGGAAGCGGACGTACTTGTGGATGAACAGCGCGAACACCGCCGCCATGCACAGTGCGCCAACATAATAGATCAGCGGGTTGCCCATGCACATGATGGTGCTGGCGAAACCGGCGGGCTCGAATTTATCCTGGCAGAACCACATCGGTTTGAGGATCAGCGGCCACTGCCACCAGGGCGAGTAGAACGGATGATCCATGCCCAGGCCCGGCGTGCTCTGGTAGGCGAACATGCCCTCCTGCGCGTCGATCAGGCGCTCCAGGGTTACAGGCCCGGTCGGGGAGAGGTAGGGGATGTAGCTCAGGTAATAGATCAACGCCGGCACGGCGATGAAGAAGATCACACACATCAGGCACGTCGCCAGAATGCGCCTGAGCGTGAGGCTTCGCGCCCAGAGCACCCGCGTCTGCTGGCCCCTGGTGAGCGCCTGGTCCAACTCCACGTCGAAAGCGACCATCCCGGCGCGGAACTGCCGGTAAACCGCGAGCAGGAACATCACCGCCAGCCCCGCCGCCGAATACAGCCCGATCCACTTGCTCGCGATGGACAGGCCCATGAAGAACCCGCACAGCATCAACGGCAGGAGGGTGTGCCAAAACGGGCGCGTCCACACGCGCGGCTGGTCCGCCGGTGCGGTTTCCGATTTTTGAGACCGGCGGCGCAGGTTGCCCAGCAGGGGGCTTGCCAGGCGCGGCAGGAAGCTGCGCAGGGCCGCGAGCTTACCCGTGCGCGGCTCCTTGGCCTCCGGCGCGTCCGGCACGGCGAAGGCGTCGGTTTGCAGATAGCGCACCATGCAAAGCGTCGCTAGCAGGATGAACAGCACCGGGAAGCTGTCGATGGTCGCGATGCGCGTCTGGGTAAAGTGCATCAGGTCCAGCCCCAGCAGCAGCATGGCGAACGTCGCCGGCCCGCGCCTGCGGAAAAGCTGCTTAGCCAGCAGGTAGATGGCGGGCAGCATCCCTACGCCCACCAGCGCGCCCGCAAAGCGCCAGCCAAAGGGCGTCATGCCGAAGATCGCGATGCCCACCGACATGATCAGCTTGCCCAGCGGCGGGTGCGTCGTTTCGTAAGGTGCAAGCCCGTGGAGGTGCTCATACGCGGTGCGGGCGTGGTAGATTTCGTCAAAGTAGGTGCCGCTAAACCAGCTGGGCTCGCCCTCCAGCGTGTCCTGCTCGTCGATCAGGTTTTCAGGCGGCCGCTCGGTTTCCAGCACGTCCCGCGCGCCGGTATGCGCAACCAACGTGAGCGGGATCGCGGCCCCGTCGGGATCGCGCAGCAGGATCTCCCACAGGTTGAGGCCCGCGGCCTCGGCGTTCACGCGCAGGTATTTGCCCGTGAGGCGGAGGATGTTGCCGGGCGCGTCGTCGTCGAAGCGCACGCTGCCCTCGCCCTGCTCGGTGCTGGTAACGGCGTAGTTCCAGCGGTAGCACAGGCCCTGGCTCATCTCGCAGGCATAGGGCTCCGACCAGGTTTCCCCATCGTCGCTGACGGATACGGAGAAGTTGTTGTAGCTTACGCCCGCGTAATAGAGAAGCTTGAACGTCTCCTTCCGGGGAAGCTCAAATACCACCTGCTCGCTGGCGCTGGTTGCCACCCAGGCCGTCTGCGGTGCCTTGGCGCTGCCCAGGTTGGTAAACGTAAGCCCGGCGTAGAGCACCACGGTGACAGCCATGATCCAGTAATCGCGCGCGGTCATGCGCAGCCGCGCGTCGGCGGGGGTCAGCAGGGCGCTACGGTAAGCGGCGGCGGTGCGGGGTTCCCGCGCCCGGCGCGGCGCGGGCGCCGGAGACGCGGCCGGCCCCGTGTAGGCGATGTACCCCGCGAAACCGTACAGCAGGAGGTTGACAACGCACAGCAGGTCGTTGAGCACCACCGTATCGGCGTTCAAATGCCCCATGGAGGAGCCCAACAGGATCGAGTTTTCCAGCACGATGGCGGTGTTGAGGAAGGTGGTCGCCGAAAGCCCGGCGCACAGCCATAAAAGCCGCCGATCCCCGGTGCGGATGTAGCCCAGCGGCAGGAGCGCCAGCGCGGCAAACAGGTACCGCTCATGAATTTTGACCCCGGTCACGTACACCCCCAGCAGCATCAGCGCCATGGCGAAGGGTAGCGCGTCCGCGCGGCCGTCGGCGACCAGCATAAGCATCGCATACAGGTAGGAAAACGCCATCCACGCGGTTCCGTAGACCATGAACGTGCAGCGGAAAAGCGAAAGGGTCAGGAACACCAGCCCCATAAGGCCCAACAGCAGGGAAAGGAGCATCCGTCGGCCTTCGTCCCCAAATCCCTTCAGGGCGTGCCGGCTTTCCAGCAGCGCCTTCCAGCCGCGCCGCGCCGCGCCCGGTCCGCGGTACAGCTTCAGGCCCAGCGCGCCAAGGCATAGCAGCAGCGCGCCCGTCGCCGCGGGCACCGGCCAGGGAAGCGTGACCACGCCGTACCCGTTGATTCCGCTGAGCGGCGACCAGTTGCCCCCCAGCAGGTACATGAGGTTGGCGGTGTTCAGCGACGCGTAGTTGTAGGAGGAGAGCGTTTGCCCGTAGAGCTTGAGCAGCCAGAAAGGGTTGCTCTGCCGCACCGCAAAGGGCACGATGATTGCCGCCGCGCACCCCAGCGCGATGAGCGAGCCCTGCCAGATGTGCCGCCACTGGCGACGCCGGTCGGCTTTCGTCCCCCGCGCCAGCGCCAGCAGCATCCAAAGCCCGCCCGCCGGCGCAAACAGGAGCGCCTGCGGCTTGACCAGCACGCCGATGATAAACAGCGGCAGCGCCTTGCGCCAGTCGTTGTTCATCGCCGTCACGGCGGTCAGGAGCATCAGCAGGGCCAGCACCGTATCCACCTGCCCCCACGCCGCGCCGTTGACGATCGCCGCGGGGTTCAGGGCAAACAGCAGCGCCACGAACGCGGCCGCCTTGAGGGGAACGCGTTTCTTCGCGCAGGCGAACAGCGCGACGGCCACCGACATATCGCAAAGGATCGGGATCGCCTTGATCAGCAGCCGCACGCCGGCGGTATCCGAATAACCGACCGCTTTGATGAGCAGTCCGACCGGCCAGAGCAGAAGCATATAGCCCGGCGGATAATCGCAGAACACATCCGGCGAGTAAAAGCCCCACGGCCCCTGATCGGCCATGCGCAGGCTCCAGGCGGCAAAGCAGTTCATATCCACCTGATAGCCGGACACCCGGCCGCCCAGCAGCACCCGCAGGAGCAGCGCGCCCAGCAGCAGGAAGCCAAAAACAGCCAGCGTCAGCCGCTCGTCGCGTTTGGAAATCTGGTGGTTGCCGGGCATCATGCGGATCCCCAGCCAGCTGAGCAGCAGGAAGGCCGCCGCCAGAAGCAGGAGCAGCGCCATATCCTTTTGCGGCGCGGCCGCTTCCGCGGCGCTCTCCTCCCCCTCGTCCGCCGCCGCGTCGCCGGTGTCCACCGTGTACCAGATGCTGGCGATAACGCCGGCGGGCAGGGTGTCGACCTCGGCAACGGCGATATCGTCAAAGTACGCGATGCCCTGGCTTTCCGCGCTGTAGCCGCCTACACGGACGTCCAGCTCGATCTCCGTCTGGCTTTCGCCGGTTTCACCGTACCACTCCACGTACTTCCATTCCCCGTCGGTGTTGTACAGGGGCACGGAAAACGCGTACACCCCCTCGACGGAGAGGTTCGCGCCGTTGCCGGAATGCTCCATGGATTCCACCAGAATATAGCCCGACACGCGGTACATGCTTTCCGGCTTGACGGCCAGAGAATGGACGTAGCGCGCGTCGTTAAGGTTAGCGTTGGTGATCCTGGCGCTGTACCGGCCGGAATGCGCCTTCTCGTCGGTGACCTCAAAGCGGGTGAAGCCTTCCTGCGTTCGGTAGGCGCTGGTGTACCAGCCGTCCGGCCGACCCGAGGCGGTGACCGTCTCAAAACCGCCGTTGGTCAGCAGGTTGGTTTCCGCCGCCTGCGCCAGGCCCATCCAGAGCCCCGCCAGCAGGCACAGGAGCAGCAATCCGGTTAAGGTTTTCCTTGCCATGATCCATCACACCCTGTTCAAGCGATCCATTTTCCGATAAACGAGCGGCGGTGCTCCGGGCACGCGCCGTACCGCCGGATGGCCTGGATATGTTCGGCGGTGCCGTAGCCTTTGTTGCGCGAAAGCCCGTACTCGGGGTAGGTTTCCGCCAGCATGAGCATCATGCGATCCCGCGTCACCTTGGCGACGATGCTGGCGGCCGCGATGGAATAGCTCAGCGCGTCGCCGTGGATCAGCCCTTTGGTGGGAAAGGGAAGCCCGAGGTTGTCCAGCGCGTCCACCAGGCAGAGCGTCGCGGGCGCGTCCTGCGCGGCGCGGCGCATCGCCAGTCGGGTCGCCTCCAGAATGTTCACGCGGTCGATCTCCGCCGCGCCGGCTTCGCCGATGCCCACGAACAGCGCGATCTCGCGAATCTGCGCGCACACTTCCTCGCGCCGGGCTTCGCTGAGCTTCTTGCTGTCGTCCACAAAGGGGAGGATCGGCCCCGGGGGCATGATCACGCAGGCGGTGACGACCGGCCCCAGCAGGGGGCCGCGGCCGACTTCGTCCATGCCGGCAAGGGATACGCCAAAACCCGGAAACCGCCGGTCGTGCGCGGCCAGGGCTTCCGCGCGGGCCAGCCTCGCCGCGTCAGGCTTTCTCATCCCGCGCCGCCTCCTTCGCGGGGGGTTCCGGCGGCCATTCCAGCGTGAGCCGCCCGATCTTGCCGGCGCGAAACTCGTCCAGCACGACGGCGCAGGCGCGGTCGTAATCGTATTCCCCGCCTTTGAGCAGGAAACCGCGGCCCCGGCAGACTTCCTCCAGCAGGGCCGCGTTCTTCGCCTCGGGGTTCTTGATTTTAAAACGCGCGCAGGTCGCCTCGCCGCGCACGGCCAGCAGGTCCTCCAACAGGTGGATGCAAAGCGCCTGCTGATCGTACACCGCGTCGCGGATGGTGCCGATGTAGGCCAGCCGCGTGGCGGCCAGCCGGTCGGAAAGCTTGGGCCACAGCAGGCCTGGGGTATCCATCACTTCCAGGTAGGGGTTGACCTTCACCCACTGGTTGGCGCGCGTTACGCCGGGCCGGTCCCCCACCTGCGCAATCGCCCCGCCGTACAGGCGGTTGATGAACGTGCTCTTGCCCACGTTGGGCACGCCGACCACCATGGCGCGGATGGTTTTCTGCATGCCCCGGCGCAGGCCGCGCTCAATGATATCCCGCGCCGCCTGATCGATCAGGGCTTTCGCCTGCTTGGTCTTCGCGGGCGTGGTATCATAGGCCATCGCCTCCAGCCCCTGCGCGGCGAAATACCTGAGCCAGCGCGCGGTTGCTTCCGGCTGGGCCAGATCGGCCTTGCACAGGAGCAGCACGCGGCGGCGATTGTCCAGCATCCGGTCCAGATCGGGGTTGCGGCTGGAAAGCGGCAGACGCGCGTCGCACAGTTCCACCGCCAGGTGCACCTTCCCCAGTTGCTGGGCCAGCAGCCGGCTCGCCCGGGCCATGTGTCCCGGGTACCATTGGATGTCCAAAGGGAACGCCCCTTTCCTGTGCGGCGCAGGCACAAGGCCCCGTTCTCCGGCCTTTGGCCTACGCACGCCGAAATACCCCCGCGCGTTGTCCATGGAACGGATGCACACGGCAGAAGCCGATCATTTGGATTGCCTTTCCATTAAAGCATTCTTTCCCTGAAATAGCAAGGCCCATCTGTGCGTGCCGGACGGAAACGCACGGAAGCATCGCGGCCGTTTCTCTTGGACGGAAAAGGCTTTCCCGATTCCCCGCGCGTTTTGTCATCATTGCAAAACCCTTAAGAAAAACACATGCGGGCCCCCCGTGCGGCAGCTTGCGCGCGGCCGGTTTCCCTCCGGCGGCCGCCGGGCCGGACGGTGACGGCGCGGGGGCTGGGATGGCTCGACAAACGCAGCCGACGTTACCGTAACAGACCATCGTGAACGCCGTGTGATCACCGTGCTACGCTTTGGCGCGCGGCGGGAGCGGCGCGCCAAAGCGGAACAGCCGGCGGCCACGCTCAGGGGAGGACGTTCCGGTTCGAAAATCGGCTGGGACCGCCGCGTGGCCGGCCACGTCGCACAGGGCCGGGCGAGGCGGATGCATTGCGACCGGTCCTGAAATGCGTAACGGCAGCACCCCGCCGCGTTGCGCAGTCCGGCGTCGCATAGCGGGCTTTCGCCGCGGCCTTTCCGGAGCCCATGCGGCCTTTCGGGTACGGCGCGCGACCGTAACGCGCCCGCGCGTCGGGAAGCCGCCGCCCGTCTGCTTGAACCGCGGCGGGTCGGGTGCGCCGCGGCGGAGCCATCCACGAGAGGGCCGCAAATGCCGCGCCGGAGACGCCCTCCTGCCGCCGCGCCGTTTCCGCGAGCGCCGGCGCAAGGCGGCAAGGGTCGCCGCCCCTTACTCCTGCGGCCCGCCCTCCGCGTCGGCCAGATCGTCCAGCACGGAGCCGGGCTCGTCCAGCAGCTTTTGCGCCTCGGTTTCGTCCAGCGCTTCCACGCGGCGGAGCTTGCGCTCGATGCTGCGCGTGCGCACGAAAGCCGTGTCGATGGTGTCCGTCGCCTGCCGGAGTTTTTCCTGCGTTTTTTGCAGCACCTGCGAAAACTGGCCGAAGTCCGATTTGACCGCGCCCAGCAGCCGCCACAGCTCCGCCGAGCGTTTTTCAATGGCAAGCGTGCGAAAGCCCATTTGCAGGCTGTTGAGCATCGCAAGCAGCGTGCTTGGCCCCGCGACCACCACGCGCTGTTCGCGCTGCAACTGTTCCACCAGCTCGGCGTTTCGCACCACTTCGGCATACAGGCTTTCCAGCGGCAGGAACATCACCGCGAAATCGGTGGTGAAGGGCGGCTCGATATACTTGCCGGCGATTCGCTTGGCTTCCACGCGCACGGCGCTAACCAGCGCGCGGCGGGCAAGCTCGGTCTCCTGGACGTCTCCCCTGTCGCTGGCATCGGCCAGGCGCGCGTAATCCTCCTGCGGAAATTTGCTGTCGATGGGCAGGTACACGGGGCGCTCCCCGTCCTTTCCGGGGAGGCATACGGCATATTCCACACGCTCGTCGGAGTGCGGGCGCACCTGCACGTTCACCGCGTACTGCGTGGACGCCAGCGCTTCTTCCAGCAGGTTTCCCAGCTGGATTTCGCCCCACACGCCGCGCTTTTTCACGTTACCCAGCACGCGTTTAAGGTCGCCCACACCCTCGGCCAGCCGGTGCACCTCGCCCAGCGACTGGTACACCTGCTCCAGCCGCTCGCTCACCTGCGTAAAGCTCTGCGACAGCCGCCGGTCCAGCGTATCCTGCAGCTTCTCGTCCACGGTACGGCGCATCTCCTCCAGCTTTTGGGCGTTCTCGTTTCGAAGCGCGCCAAGCGACTGCTCGACGGTTTCCCGCAGGCGCTCGACGCGCGCCTCGTTTTGCGCCAGCCTCCCGTCCAGGGTCGTATCCACGGCGCGCATGCGCTGCTCAAACTTGCTCAGGCTCTCCTCGGTCAGCTGGTACATGCGCACCTGCCGCCCCTCCTGGGAGCGGTCGCGCTCGTAGGCGCTTTGCTGCCACACGGAAAACTGGCTGTGCTGCTGTTCCGCGCCGCGGTTGATCAGCCCCGCCAGACTGTCGCCGATCGCCTGCAGCGTGCGCAGTTGCTCCTCCCGCTGGCTCAGGCTCTGCTGGCTCAACGCTGCCTGCATGGCGTGGAAGCCTTCCTCCATCTCGTCCTCGATGGCGCGCAGGTGCCGCTCGTCCTCGCTTCTGCGGCGCGCGACCGCCGCAAGCACGCTCATCAGCAGCACCGCGACCAGCGCGAGCCCGCCCAGTACGAACCATTGCCAGAGTGTCATGTTCTCCCAGACCATAGCGCCTCCTACGGAAAAGGCCGCCGCAACAATGGGCGGCGGCCCCGTTTCTGCCTGTGGCCGGCGTGCGGGCGTACCCGCGCCGGATTACATCTGGCGGCGGCCTTCCATGGCCTTGGCCAGCGTGATTTCGTCCGCGTATTCCAGATCGCTGCCCACCGGCACGCCGTGGGCGATGCGCGTGACCAGCACGCCCATGGGTTTGACCAGCCGTGCGATGTAGCTTGCGGTCGCTTCGCCCTCGATATCGGGGTTGGTGGCGAGGATGACCTCCTTCACCGCCCCGTCCGACAGGCGGGCCAACAGTTCCCGGATGCGGATATCGTCGGGGCCGACGCCCTCCATGGGCGAGAGCGTGCCGTGCAGCACATGGTAAACGCCGCCGTAGTCCCGCATCCGCTCAATGGCGGCTACGTCGCGCGGGTCCCGCACCACGCAGATCTGCCCGTTTTTCCGCCCGGTATCGGCGCAGATTTCGCACAGCTCGTCGATGGCGTAATTACCGCACACGTTGCAATAGCGGATGGCCTTGCGCCCCTGATAGAGGGCGGAGGCCAGTTCCCGCACATCGTCCAGCGGCATGCCGATGATGTGATAGGCCAGCCGCTGCGCGCTCTTTTGCCCGATGCTGGGAAGCTTGGAAAGCTCCGCCACCATCCGGGCGATCGGTTCCAACTGCCGCGACATATCCTAGAACATGCCTCCCATACCGGGCGTCAACCGGGACATTTCAGCCTCGCGGGCCTGCTCGCCGTTGCGAAGCGCCTCGTTGACGGCCGCGAGGATCATATCCTGCAGCATTTCCACATCGTCCGGGTCGACGCACTCGGGCTTGATCTGGATGGATTTGACCTCGCGCTTGCCGGTGACCACCACGCTCACCATGCCGCCGCCCGCCTGCGCGCTATACTCGCGGGTGTCCAAATCCTCCTGCGCCTTGGCCATCTGCTCCTGCAGCTTCTGCGCCTGTTTCATCAACTGCTGCATGTTGCCGCCGCCGCCGTAGCCGCCCCCGAAACCGCCGAACTGGTTCTTACCCATGGAATACGCCTCCTGTTACGCCTTCGCGCTGATCAGTTTCAAATCGGCCGACACGCCGGTGACCCGCACCGCGGGCGCGGTTTTGTCCTCGGTGAGTTCCACCCCGTCGGAGGACACGCGCCCGCTGATGGAGCGCATGGATACGCTCATGCGCCGCACGGTGGTCAACAGCGTTACGTCGCCGGAGACCGAGCGCACGTCCATCAACGTGAAATCGCCCTTGAGCTTGATCTTGGGCTCGCCGCTGACCGTGGTGCAGCGCGCTTTGCTCACCGCCGCGTCGTCCAGGCTTACGTTGCCGCTGACGGTGCGCACGCTCAGGCTTTCCGCGGTCAGGTTGTCCGCCCGGATGTCCCCGATGATCGTTTTCAGCGAGATTTCGCCCGCCGTGATGCGGCTGGCGCGCATATCGCCGGAAACGGTGTCCAGCACGATTCGGCTGCCGTTGAGCCCGCGCGCGTTGAGCATCCCGCCCACGGTGTTGATGTGGATTTTCTGCGTCCATGCCTTGGGCACGCGCACGCACACCTGCATCCAGTGGCTTTCGGTAATGTTGAGGGAAATGCCGTACTGGGGCTGCTCCACCAACAGCACCCCTTCGTTCTGTTCTATGCGCAGATCGTTCACAGAGGCTTCGTCCCCCGCCGCAAGCACCTGCACGCGGTCGATCTCATCCGCATACACTTCTACCTGCGCCCAACCCATATGGATGGCCACGTCGACCAGATTGCTCGCTGCAAAGCTTTCATTGCGTTCCAAAGCGATACGCCGCCTTTCATCCTGTGCGTAATATACTTCATGATACCCTTTTTCACCGGAAAAAGCAATCCTCTTTGCGCGGCGGCGCACCGTCGCCCATGTCCGCGGGCCGCTGACAGCCGGGCGGGCGGCCGTACCCGCACCACGGCATCGGCGTACGGGGGCAGGGCCGGCCTGCCGCACGAGCGCTTTCCGTCGATATCACCGCGCCGCCGCGCCAGGCTTGCCCGTTTGCTCGCGCGCCCTGAACGGGCGGCGCCAAGTTTCCGGGTCATCGGGGCCCGCCCTCCAAAGCAAAGATAGCCGGACCGTCGCGCTTCCCGCCGGGCGCAGGCCCGTTGGGCCTTGAGCAGGTTCTCCCAATAAAAAACGGAGCGCGAGCTCCGCCCTTGCCGGTTTACCCCGCCGGCCGTGATGGGTGACGCCTGTACCGCCGGGCCGATCGTTTGACCAAAAACCGATACTCCCAGATCGGCGGCTCATGCTCCGTCGGCTCCGGCGTCGGCTGTCGCCGCGGATGCCCCGTCAGCGCCGGTTTTCCCTTTTCCACGCGCGCAGGATGGCAAGCCTTGCGCCCGCGGGTTTGTCCCCATGCTCCGGATCCGTGCAGGAGAAGGCGTACAGCTTCTCGCAGGGCATCCAGTCACATTCGCCGCAGTGCATAAGCCCCTTCTCCTGGCAGCAGCGCGCCACGGTGCATTCCCCATAAAAGGGATGGCCGTTGGTCGCCACACAGCCGCCGCAACCGCAGGGCTCGCGAAAGGAGCATCCGCTGCAAAGCAGGCCGCAGCGGGATTGTACCCGCAGCAGATCGGCTACGAAAAACGCGGCGCTCTCCCCCTCCGCCCACAGGGACGCCCGCTTCGTTTCAAACGCGATGACGCAGTAGTTGGGATCGTCCCGGCCGGCCGGAAAATGCTGCTGAAAGCCGTCGCGCCACAGTTCGTGCCGGATCGCGGCGTCCGTCAAGATCGACGCCAATCCGACCAGCGTGACGTTGGCCTCGCCGTCGCGGTAACAGACCCCCGCCCGCGGGTCGGCCTGAATCCGCTTCGTTTTGGATTCCGACAGTCCGGTGACAAACCACGCCCGGAAGACGCCCTCCGTGCGGATGCTGGAAACGGTCGAGACGGTCGGGAAACCCTGCTCGTCGATCAGGGCGATGGAAGCCTCCGTCGCGTTTTGGATGACGCGGTTTGCTTTCTCCACAATGTTGGCGTTCATAACGCTCCTCCTCGTTTGCCCGCGCGGCTCCTTTTCGGGCTCTGTGCGCAGTATAGCAAACGAAAGGTGACACCTGTATGTCACATTCCATATTTTCCGGCCATTTTAGTGATCCGTTCGGCAAGCGCCGCCCGCGCCTCCGGCGGATGGAGTATCTCCGCGTGTTCGCCGAAGCTCAGCACCCAGCGGAAAGCAAATTCCGGCCGGGTGTAGGATAAGGTAAACAAAAGAACCCCTTCCGATTCCTCGAAGCTCTCCGGGCCGTATTCCTCGATTAGCCTGAAGCGCACGCACGGGTCAAAGGCGATCCGCATCCGGCCCACCTCCGAAAACGCGTCCTCCGCCTCCCGCTGCCGGGGCGGCACCGGTCGGGGCTGATAGCTTTCGCCCGTCTGGCGCAGTTCCCACAGCCGGTTGAGCTTAAAACGGCGGAAGGCCTGCCGCGTAAGGCACCAGCCGAACACATACCAGGCGTCCCACCGGTACTCGACCGCATACGGCTCCATCTCCCGGCGGCTTTCCCCCGCGGGGGCGTAGTAGTCGAACGAAACCCGCACCCGCCGCGCGATGGCGTCCCGCAGGCACGCGATCTTATCCGAAAGGCTCGCCCGATAATGGGAGGAAAGGTCGATCACCACGCTGTCCGCTTCCGCAGGCATTGCCTTGCGTTCCGGTGCCAGTTTGAGCATCAGGCTTTCAAACCGCGCCGTTTTCGCCACGGAATCCAGCCCTTTGAGCGCGGCTTGCAGGTTTTGCAGTTCCTCCTGGTTGAGCACGCTCCGGTTCACGCGGTATCCTTCCATGATACCGATGCCGCCGTCGTTCCCACGCGCGGTCACGATGGGCACGCCCGCCCGGTTGAGGGCGTCCACATCACGCAGGATCGTTCGGCGGGATACCTCAAACCGCGCGGCCAGCTCGGATGCGGTCATCCTGTCCTGTTGCAGCAGAAGGGTCAGGATGCCCAGCAGCCGGTCGATTTTCATGCTTTGCGCCTCCCGTTCGGTCGGCGGTCGGATTTCTCCGCGCCGGACCCACGTTGCGAAAGGTTCGCCTTTCATCCCGCGGTTTCCTTTCCGTCGCCCCCGGCCGCGCAGGTTCGGTACGGGGAGGCATGCATAGCGTTTCCAGTCATGCGCGCCTCACGCTCACGGCATTTCCGCCGCGCCTTCGCCGCGAAGGCGCGGGTAGCCCCGTTGCGCCTTCGCTTCCGCTCCCCGTTGCAGAAAGATCGCCCGCGAGCTTCCATGCTTACCTGATTTTTCATCGGTTCAGGAGGCGTCACATCGGCGCAGGGCCGCCCCACGCGAGGTCCGCGGCTGTGCCGGTCCCCGCCGGGCGCAGTTTTCAGGCGGCGCGGGGAAAGCACCCGGGGCTGTTTCGCCCCGGCGGGAGCCGAAACCGCGTGCCGGCCGCGCGGCTTCCGTCCCGCACGATACCCGCCCCACGGTTCCCTTTTTGGCACCGATCCGTTATAATCATCCTGCACAGACCTTTGCCGGGGAGGTACAGCCCATGAACATCCAGCATCTGCGCTACGCCATTGAGGTGGAAAAAACGCGCTCCATCACCGAGGCGGCCGAGAACCTCTACATGAGCCAGCCCAACCTGTCCCGCGCCATCCGCGAGCTGGAGGGCGCGCTGGGGATCGCCGTGTTTGACCGCACGCCCAAGGGACTCGTGCCCACCGCGCAGGGGGAGGAGTTCCTGCACTACGCGCGCAGCATCCTTTCTCAGTTTGACGAGATGACCGCCCGCTACTGCAAAAAGTCCGGGGATCGGCGCGTCCTTCGGCTATCCGTGCCGCGCGCCAGCTACATCGCGCTGGCGTTTACGCGCTTTGCGCAGCTGGCCGACCCAGACCTGACCCTGGATTACAAGGAAACCAACGCACTGCGCTCCATCCGTAACGTGACAGAGGACGGGTATGATCTGGGCATCGTGCGCTATCAGGCGGATTATGAGAAGTATTTTCTCAACACCTTCCGGGATAAGGGGCTGCAATCGCGCGAGCTTTGCTCGTTCCGCTATCTGGCGATGCTCCGGGTGGATCACCCCGCGGCGCGCAAGCCGATGCTGACGATGGCCGATCTGGAGGACTCCGTCGCCATCGGGCAGGGGGACGTGTATGTGCCCTCCCTTCCGCAAAGCGCTTGCGCGGCGCCGGGCGGCAGCCGCAGCATTCAGCTGTATGAGCGTACCAGCCAGTTTGAGCTGGTTGCTTCGCTGCCGCGCGCCTACGCGTGGGTGTCGCCCGTGCCCGCGGAGATGCTCAGGCGTTTTCACCTCACCCTCAAACCCTGTCAGGACAACGTCGCGCGCCATAAGGATGTGCTGATCTACCGCCGCCAGCACACGCTTTCCCCGATGGACGAACTGTTTTTGGAGGAGCTCGCGCGCGTGTGGGCGGAGCTCGCCGCGGAAGCCCGGTAGGCTCCCCGTCGATTTCCCGGCCGAAAACGACATCCCCGCCCCGCCTGCAGGCGAACGCGATGCCTGTCGGAATCGCTCCAGCCCGCCCATCCCGGCGCTCTGGGTCCCTGTATGCCTTATATTGTTAAATTATTAACATATCATTGTTGATATACCCCCATGCAAACCCCGAATTGTGTATTCGGGGTTTGCATGTTAATATTTTAACGAACCAGAAAGGGAGGGGATACCATGAGGAACACCCGTACGGCTGTGGACAGCGTCGAGCGCCTCCAGCAGGCCATCGCGAGCGTACGCGCCGCGCAAAAGGCCTATTCGCAGTTTACGCAGGCGCAGGTCGACAAGATCTTCTTCGCCGCCGCCATGGCCGCCAACCGCGAGCGCATTCCGCTGGCTAAGCTGGCCGTTGCCGAAACCGGCATGGGCGTGGTGGAGGACAAGGTCATTAAAAACCACTTCGCCTCCGAATATATCTATAACGCCTACCGCGATACCAAGACCTGCGGCGTGATCGAGCGGGACGAGGCCTTCGGCTACACGCGCATCGCCGAACCCATCGGGGTCATCGCCGCGGTGATCCCCACCACCAACCCGACCTCCACCGCGATTTTTAAAACACTGATCGCGCTGAAAACGCGCAACGGCATCATCATTTCCCCGCACCCGCGTGCCAGGGGCTGCACCATCGCGGCGGCAAAAACCGTACTGGACGCGGCCGTGGCCGCCGGCGCGCCGGAGAATATCATCAGCTGGATCGATTCCCCCAGCCTGGAGATGTCCAACCTCGTGATGAAGGAGTGCGACTGCACCCTCGCCACCGGCGGCCCGGGCATGGTGCGTTCCGCCTATTCCAGCGGTAAGCCCGCCCTGGGCGTGGGTGCCGGCAACGTGCCCGCCATCATCGACGACAGCGCGAACCTGCTGTTGGCCGTCAGCTCCATCATCCATTCCAAAACCTTCGACAACGGCATGATCTGCGCCTCCGAGCAGGCGGTCATCGCGCTGGACGGCGTTTACGACGCCGTGCGCGCGGAGTTTGACAGGCGCGGCTGCTACTTCCTCAAGGGCGACGAGCTGGACAGGGTGCGCAAGACCATCCTCATCAACGGCGCGCTCAACGCCAAAATCGTGGGGCAGACGGCGCACACCATCGCGACGCTGGCGGGCGTTTCCGTGCCCGAAACCGCCAAGATCCTGATCGGCGAGGTCGAGCGCGTGGACATGGGCGAGGAGTTTGCCCACGAAAAGCTCTCCCCCGTGCTGGCCCTCTACCGCGCCAGGGATTTCGACGACGCCATGGCCAAAGCCGAGCGCCTGATCGAGGACGGCGGCCACGGCCACACCGCGAGCGTGTACCTGAACCCCGAAACGCAGAAGGAGAAGCTCGCCCGCTTCGCCCGGCGCATGGAAACCTGCCGCATCATCGTCAACACGCCTTCCTCGCACGGCGGCATCGGCGATCTGTACAATTTCAAGCTCCTGCCCTCCCTGACGCTCGGCTGCGGCTCCTGGGGCGGCAACTCCGTGAGCGAAAACGTGGGCGCGATGCAGCTGCTCAACATCAAAACCGTCGCCGAGAGGAGAGAGAACATGCTCTGGTTCCGCGCGCCGCAGAAGGTCTACCTCAAGCGGGGCTGCCTGCCCGTGGCCCTGCGGGAGCTCAAGGATGTGCTGGACAAGAAGAAGGTTTTCATCGTCACCGACGCCTTCCTCTTCCAAAACGGCTACACCAGGGCCGTCACCGACCGGCTGGACGAAATGGGCATCCGGCACGCGTGCTTTTTCGACGTCGCGCCGGACCCGACCCTGGCCTGCGCCCGCGAGGGCGCGAAAGCCATGAACGCTTTTCAGCCGGACTGCATCATCGCCGTGGGCGGCGGCAGCGCGATGGACGCCGCCAAGATCATGTGGGTGCTCTACGAACACCCCGAGGCGGATTTCATGGATATGGCCATGCGCTTCTGCGATATCCGCAAACGCATCTACCCCTTCCCCAAAATGGGGCAGAAAGCCTACTTCATCGCCGTGCCCACCACCGCCGGCACCGGCAGCGAGGTGACGCCCTTTACCATCATCACCGATGAAACCGCGGGCGTGAAGTACGCGCTGGCCGATTACGAGCTGCTGCCCAACATGGCGATCGTGGACGCGGATATGATGATGGACGCTCCCAAGGGGCTGACCGCCGCCAGCGGCATCGACGCCGCGACCCACTGCCTGGAAGCCTTCGCCAGCATGCTGGCCACCGACTATACCGACGGCCTCGCGCTGCAAAGCCTCAAGATGATCTTTGACTACCTGCCCCGCGCCTATGAAAACGGCCCCGCCGATCCCGAAGCGCGCGAGAAGATGGCCAACGCCGCCACCATCGCCGGCATGGCATTCGCCAATGCCTTCCTGGGCGTGTGCCACAGCATGGCGCACAAGCTGGGCGCGTTCCACCACCTGCCCCACGGCGTCGCCAACGCCCTGCTCATCGACGAGGTGCTGCGCTACAACGCCGCGGAAGCGCCCGCCAAAATGGGCACCTTCCCCCAGTACGACCATCCCCACACGCTGGCGCGCTATGCCATGGTGGCCGACGCGCTCAAGCTGGGCGGCCGTACCGAGGAGGAGAAGCTGGTCAACCTGATCGCCGCGCTGGACGATCTCAAGGCGAAAATCGGCATTCGCAAGACCATCCGCGACTACGGCGTGGATGAACAGACCTTCCTCGCCCGGCTGGACGAGATGTCCGAATTGGCCTTCGACGACCAGTGCACCGGCGCCAACCCACGCTATCCGCTGATTGCAGAAATCAGGCAGATGTACTTAAACGCCTATTACGGCAACGAACGCTGAAGGAGGGAACCGACATGAAGCTGGACAAGGTGATCGCGGTGCGTACCGACAAGACCGTCTACCGCGACGGCGACTTCGCCGTTAAGGTGTTTGGCGACGACTACAGCAAAGCCGACATTCTCAACGAGGCCCTCAACCAGGCGCGGGCGGAGGAAACCGCGCTCAACGTGCCCACGCTGCGGGAGGTCGCCAAGGTGGAAGGCCGTTGGGCGATCGTGAGCGACTATATCGAGGGCAAGACGCTTTCCCGCCTGATGGAGGAAAACCCCGACCGGCTGAACGCGTATCTGGAACGGTTTGTGGACCTGCAACTGCAGGTGCATGCCCAGACCTCGCCCCTGATGACGCTGCTTCGGGACAAGATGAACCGCAAGATCAGCCAGAGCGGGCTGGACGCGACCACCCGCTACGAGCTGCACAACCGGCTGGAGGGCATGCCCAAGCACCGCAAGCTCTGCCACGGGGATTTCAACCCCAGGAACATCATCCTGAAACCCGACGGCAGCGCGTGGATTCTGGACTGGTCACACGCCACGCAGGGCAACGCCTCCGCCGACGCCGCCCGCACCTACCTGCTGTTCTGGCTGGAAAACGACGAAAAGACCGCCACCGATTACCTCAACCTGTACTGCAAAAAGAGCGACACCGCCCGCCAGTACGTGGAAAAGTGGATCCCCATCGTGGCGGCCAGCCAGATTGTCAAGGGCCGGGCGCAGGAGCGGGAATTCCTGCTCCGCTGGGCCAGCGTGATGGATTACGAGTAAACCCGCCGGCCGGCAGGCGGCGCCCGCCTTTCGATTAACCCCCGCCACAGCGGAACCGGGTCAAGGGCGTTGGAGGGAAGCGTGCGGCCATTGGCCGCTTCAGCGAAGCTGAAAGCGACCCGGAGACGGGGGGGTCACAAGCGCAGGGCACGACAGTGCCCTGCGCGACGATGAAACCCCCGGGAACAACCCTTGCGGAGTTTGGGGCACCGGAGGCGAGCGTGCGGCCGGTGGCCGCTTCGGCGAAGCTGAAAGCGAACCGTAGGTGAGAGGTTTCACGAGGGCTGGGCACGCCAGTGCCCAGCCCGACGATGAAACCGACCGGATACGCCCCAAAGCCTTATGCCGAAGCATGCTACCAAAGCAAGCGAACAGCCCGATGGGCTATGAGGCGAGCGGCACTGCGCTTTGTATGGGTTCTTCGATAGGCCGGCGCCCGCCTTCCCCCGCCTGCGGGGAAGGCGGGCGGAGCCGTGCCCAGACCGCGCCCGGGATGAAGAAAAGGAGACGGTACGCATGATCAAGGTTACCATCTGCATCGGCAGCAGCTGTCATCTGAAAGGCTCGCGCAAAATCGTGGAAACGCTGCAACGGCTGGTGGCCGAAGGCGGCCTGCAGGACAGGGTGGAGCTTTCCGGCCAGTTTTGCATGGGCAACTGCCAAAACGGCGTGTGCGTTACGGTGGACGGGGAAAACTACTCCCTGCGCCCGGAGGACGCCGAGCGGTTCTTTGCGGAGAACGTCGTTTCCCGCCTGGCGTAACGAAAAAGCCGGTATTCCCAGCCTTGCGCGCGTCCGGGAGGACTGCGCCGCCTGGCGCGCCGCGAACCCCGCCGGGCAGATCACGGGTTGCGTGTACGCGGCTTGCCAGGGTTTGCGCGGCGCTTGCGTAGCCCACTCCGTCCCGCCCGGCGGAAAAAGGCCGGCCGTTCCTCTGGCCGCGCGCCGCCCGGGCTTGCGCAATGAGCCTGCGCATGGCCGCGCCAAGCGCAACGCAAACAAGGGTCGACCATTCCTGTACGGCGCAGTAACCGCTTTCCCGACGCGAACGCCAACCATCCGTAATTCCGAACCCCCGAAGGAGCGTGCCCTGCATGACCGATATCCTCAGCCTGAAAGAGAATAACTGCAAGGACTGCTACAAGTGCATCCGCACCTGCTCGGTCAAGGCCATCCGCTTTGCGCACAACCGGGCGCAGATCATTGCGGACGAGTGCATCCTCTGCGGCAGCTGCTTTGTGGCCTGCCCGCAGAAAGCCAAGCAGATACGCGACGATGTGGCCGCGGTCAGGGCGGCCGTCGCGGCGGGCCGTCGCGTGGTGTGCAGCCTCGCGCCCTCCTTTATCGCGGACTTTGCTGTGCGCGGCATCGGGGATATGCGAACGGCCCTCCGCGCGCTGGGCTTTGCCGATGCGCGGGAAACTGCCGAGGGCGCGCAGCTGGTCAGCGACGCCTACGCGGCCATCCTCAGGGAGGGCAAGCAGCAGGTGCTCATCTCCAGCTGCTGCCCGGCTATCAATCTGCTGGTGCAGAAGTATTACCCGACCGTGCTGCCCTTCCTGGCACGGGTGCTCACCCCGGCGCAGGCGCACGGCCGCATGCTCAAGCAGGAGGACCCCGACTGCTTTACCGTGTTCATCGGCCCCTGCATCGCCAAAAAGGACGAGGCCGACCACAGCCCTTACATCGACGCGGCCCTGACCTACGACGAGCTTCGCGCCTGGCTGGCCGAAGCCTGCGTGCAGCTGCCCCGCGCGGTCGACGTGGAGGAGCCCGGCATGCGCGCCCGCTTTTACCCCGCCACCGGCGGCATCCTCCGGGCGACCGAGGCCGTGCCGGGCTACCGGCGCATGGCCATCGACGGGGTGGAAAACTGCCGCCAAGCCTTTGCGGAGCTGGAACGAGGCGGAATCGACCCTGTGTTTATCGAGATGAGCGCGTGCGAGGGAAGCTGCATCAACGGCCCCTGCATCCGCGAGCATCGCGGCCGCCGCGTGAAAGGCGCGCTGCGCGTGGACGCCTACGCCGGGGACGACCGGTTCCCGCTTGGCACCGAACCCGGCGATATCGCCCGCACGTTCGGCTTTCTTGGCGGCCGCGCCGTGCATGTGGGCAGCGAGGCCATAAACGCCATGCTGCTCAAGATGGGCAAAACCGGCCCGGAGAAGGAGCTCAACTGCGGCTCCTGCGGCTACCCCACCTGCCGGGAAAAGGCGGTGGCGATTCTGGAAGGGCGCGCGGAGATCGAAATGTGTCTCCCCTTCCTCAAGGAGAAGGCCGAAAGCTTCAGCGATACCATCATCCACAACACGCCCAACGCCATTGTGGTGATGGACGAGGATCTGGCGGTGCAGCAGATCAACCGCGCGGCTGTGAAGCTGTTTAACCTCACCTCGGCAACCGACATCCTGCACGAGCCGGTCGTGCGGATTCTAAACCCCGAGCCGTACCGGGAGGCCGTCGTATCCGCGCTCAACGTCACCTGCGCCCGGCGCTACCTGGCCGAGTACCAGCGCTGCGTGGAAGAAACCATCCTCTACGACCGCCAGTACCGCGTGGTTATTTCCATCCTTCGGGACATCACCGAGCAGGAAGCCCTGCGCGGCAAGGAGGACGAGCTGCGCCGCCAGACCGTGGAAACGGCCGACCGCGTGATCGACAAGCAGATGCGGGTGGTGCAGGAAATCGCCTCGCTGCTGGGGGAAACGACCGCCGAAACCAAGCTGGCCCTATCCCGGCTGAAGGATGCGATGAACCGTGAATGATCTGTGGACCGAGGCCGGCTTCGTGAGCCTTACCAAGGCCGGGGAAACCCTCTGCGGCGACCGCGTGGAAATGGCCGGCGGCGGGGAAAACGACCTCACCCTCGTGCTGGCCGACGGGCTGGGCAGCGGCGTTAAAGCGAACATTCTGGCGACGCTTACCAGCAAGATCGTGTGCACGCTGGCGGGCGGCGGCATGCCCATTGAGGAATGCGTCGCCACCGTCGCCAGCACCCTGCCGGTGTGCAGCGTGCGGCAGGTGGCCTACTCCACGTTTTCCATCCTCAGGATCATCGAAAACCGCACCGCCCGGCTGATCCAGTTCGACAACCCAGCCACCATCGTCCTGCGCGGGGGCGAGCCCTACGATTACCCCGTTTCCACGCGCGTGATCGCCGGCAAGACCATTCGGGAAAGCGCGTTTCCCGTGGAAAACGGGGATGTGCTGATCGCCGTGAGCGACGGCGCGGAGTACGCGGGCGTAGGCCGGGCGCTTAACTTCGGCTGGACGCGGGAGAACATCGCGCGCTTCGCCAGCGCCAACTACCTGCCCGAAAACTCCGCCAAGACAACCGCCGGGCTGATCGCGGAGGAGTGCGGGCGGCTCTACGGCGGCAAGCCGGGAGACGATACGACGGTGGCGGTCGTGCGCGTGCGCAGGCGGCATCCCGTGAATCTGGTGGTAGGGCCGCCCGCCTCCCGCGAGCAGGATATGAAGATGATGAACCTGTTTTTCGCCAAGGAGGGCACGCGGATCGTCTGCGGGGGCACCACGGGGCAGCTGGCGGCGGCCTATCTGGGCAAGCCGCTGCTCCCGTCGCTTCACTACCCCGACCCGGACGTGCCGCCCATCAGCGCCATCGAGGGCGTCGACCTCGCCACTGAGGGCGTGGTGACGCTTTCCCGGGTGCTTGCCTACGCGCAGGATTTTCTGGACTCCGCAAAGCTCGCGCCCGCCTGGGCCATCGGCCGGGACGGCGCCAGCCTGATCGCGCGGGAGTTATTTGAAAACGCCACGGACATTCATTTTTTCGTCGGGTTGGCGATCAACCCGGCCCACCAGAACCCCGACCTGCCCATCACCTTCGGCATCAAGCAGCAGCTGATTCAGAATCTGGACGCATGTCTGGAGCGGATGGGCAAGCACATTCGACTGTCCTATTTTTAGGAGGTACCATGCGCCGTTTTGATACCGACGTACAAAAGCTGAAATACGAGGTTCTCCGGGAAGTCGCCCGTCACGCCTACGCGGACCGGCTGGCCGACAGCTATGTGGACATTCCCCGCCAGCTCGCCCCGGGCCCCGTATCCACCATGCGGTGTTGCATTTACAAGGAGCGCGCCATCCTGACGGAGCGCGTGAAAATGGCCATGGGCGGCGATCCCGCGCAGCCGGGCATTGTGGAAGTGATCGGCATCGCCTGTGACGACTGCCCCGCGGGCGGGTATCAGGTGGGGCCGGATTGCCGCGGCTGCATCGCCCACCGCTGCATCGCAGCCTGCCCCAGGGGCGCCATCTCGCTGGACGAAGCCCGCCACGCCCACATCGACCCCCAGAAATGCGTCGGGTGCGGCAAGTGCGCCGCGGCATGCCCCTACGCGGCCATCGCCAACCACAAGCGCCCCTGTGAAAACGCCTGCAAGGTCAAGGCGATCCGCCGCGGGGAAAGCCGTAGCGCGATCATCGACGCCGCCCGGTGCATCGGTTGCGGCGCGTGCGTGTACCAGTGCCCCTTCGGCGCCATTCAGGATAAATCCTACCTGCTGGAGGCCATCCGCCTGCTGCGGGAAAGCGTCCGCAACGTCCCCTGCCGCACGTACGCGGTCGTCGCGCCGTCCGTCAGCAGCCAGTTTGGCTACGCAAAGCTCGGGCAGGTGGTCACCGCGCTCAAGCGGCTGGGCTTTACCACCGTGGTGGAAGCGGCGCTGGGCGCGGATATGGTCGCCTGGCGCGAGGCGAAGGAACTGAAAGCCAAGGGGTTCCTCTCCTCCTCATGCTGCCCGGCGTATGTCGCCTATCTGGAACAGAATTTTCCGGAACTGCGCCCGCTGGTCAGCCACACGCCTTCGCCGATGGCGGCGCTCGGGCGGTTCATCAAGCGCACCGATCCCACCGCGAAGGTGGTGTTCATCGGTCCCTGCACCGCCAAAAAGCTGGAGAGGCGGCGGGTGGATGTAAACCCATACGTGGATTGCGTGCTGACGTTTGAAGAGCTGCAGGCGTGGATCGACAGCCGGGATTTCGACGTCGCCGCGCTCCCCGAGGACGTGCTGGACAACGCCTCGTTTTTCGGCCGCATTTTTGCCCGCAGCGGCGGTCTGACCGACGCGGTCGCGCAGGCGCTTTCGGAACAGGGCGGGGACTTTGTCCTCAACCCCGTCGCTTGCAACGGCATTGAACAGTGCCGCGTCGCCCTGCTCAAAAAAAGCCGCAATGCGCTCAAAGAAAACTTCATCGAGGGGATGGCCTGCGCGGGCGGGTGCATCGGCGGCGCGGGCTGCCTGACCCACGGGGAGAAGGATCAGAGCGAGGTGGACCGTTACGGCCGCCTTGCCCTGGAAAAGACTATCGCGGAAGCGCTGGCGCAGTGCGGGGACATCGAGCCGGACGCCTGATCCGGTTTCCATGTTGGCGCGCGTTGGGATACACGAGCGGTTTGGGGCTGTGGCGGGGCGAGGAAGCCAAGGCGCGGGGCTTTCGCTGCGACGCCGCGGCAAGATGCCGTGGCCCTGAAGCGCAGAGGATCGGCAAGAGGATGTGCCCCGATATTCCGTGACGGGCGTTGCCGACCCTTCGCCTGCCATCCGGCGCGGCCGGGGCGGATCGTCCGGTTCGCTGCGCGTCGGGGCGTCGGGTTCACGGCGCGCGAAGGCATCATGGTTCCGTCGCGTCCCCATCGGCCGCCCGGAGGCGGAACGTCAATCTCCGCACGCCCGCGCCCGGCCTCCGCGGCGACCCAGCCCCGCGTTCTTCAATCGTTTCCTCCTGCGCCGCACACGCCGCGCGCGGCCTCCCCGGGCGCGATCCCCTTCCCTGCCCGACGGGGTCTTTCGCAAAAGAATCCCGTGCAAAACCGCATGAAATGCTATATACTATGCCAAGAACGCCCGCGCGGGCCGGGAGGCTTCTCCGCCTCCTGCCTTGACGCGCGGAAGGGGGCATGGTTCGCATGCGTGTTCCCGAAGCCATCGTCGCGGGGCACATCTGCCTGGATATTACGCCGGCTTTCAGCTCAGCCGGCGCCGCTTCGCTTGCGGAACTGCTGCGCCCCGGCCACCTGACGCACGTGGGCGCGGCGGACGTGCACACCGGCGGTTGCGTGGCCAACACCGGCCTCGCGCTGCAAAAGCTGGGCGTCGCCACCCGGCTGGTCGCGCGGGTGGGCGAGGACGTGTTCGCCGGCCTGATCCGCCACCTGCTGGAGGCCGAAGGCGCGGATTGTCCGCTGGTCTGTGATCCGGCCGGTTCCACCTCCTACAGCATCGTCCTCGCGCCGCCGGGGATCGATCGGGTTTTTCTGCACAATCCGGGCGCGAACGAGGGCTTTGCCGAAGCGGATGTAACCGACGGGATGATGGACGGCGCCCGCCTGATGCATTTCGGGTATCCGCCCCTGATGCTCAGGCTGTGCCGGGACGGCGGCGCGGAACTGCTTCGCCTTTTCGCCCGCGCCAAGGCGCGCGGGCTGGCCACCTCGCTGGACCTGTGCTCCGTGGACGCTTCCTCCCCGGCCGCGGCCATGGACTGGCCCGCGCTGCTTGCGAAGCTGCTGCCGGCGGTGGATTTTTTTCTGCCCAGCGCCGAGGAACTGTGCTTCATGCTGGATCGTCCGCGCCTTGCCCGGTGGCTTGCCCGCTCCGGCGGGGACGACGTCACCGCAAGCCTTGATATCCGCAGGGGTATCGAGCCGCTGGGTGACCGGCTGATGGCGATGGGCTGCAAGGTTGCGGTGATCAAGTGCGGCGCGCGCGGGCTTTACTACCGAACCGCCGGCGCGGATGCCCTGCGCGGGGCGGGATTGCTGCTGCCGGCGGAAGTGTGGGCCGACAGGGAGGGCTTTCAGCCGGCTTTCCGGCCCCAGCGGATTGTTTCGGCGACCGGCGCGGGCGATACCAGCATCGCGGCGTTCCTCGCCTCCGCGCTGGAAGGCCGGCCGCTTGTTCAGTGCGTGGCGCGGGCCGCGGCGACCGGCGCCTGCTGCGTGGAAGCCTACGACGCCCTCAGCGGGCTGAAGCCGCTTGCCGAGCTGGACGATCGCATCGCCAACGGCTGGCCGACCGCGCCGGATACCCGGTAACAGCCGCGCCGTCCGCTCCCCGGCCTTATGCGGGGCAACAAACAGTTTTCGCGGACGTCGCAAGAGAGCCGTATCCGCTCCACCCTTGCCAAAACCGGCGCGGGGGAACGCCCCGCCCATCCGCGAACCCGCCGTCGGTCAAGTTCCGCAAGCCGGCCTGCGCGGCCGAAACCCGAAAGCAATCCGGTTATTATGTGATTCCCGAAGGAGGCCTTCCCATGCTCGCCAACCTGAACGATGTACTTCTGCCCGCGCGCCGGCGCGGTTACGGCGTCGGCCTGTTCAACACGGTCAATCTGGAAATGGCGCGCGCCGTGCTGGCGGCCGCCGAAAAGCTCCGCTCGCCTGTCATCATCGGCACGGCGGAAGTGCTTCTCCCCTACGCGCCCCTGCGCGAACTGGCCGATCTGCTGCTGCCCATGGCGCGGCGCGCCGGCGTGCCCGTGGTGCTGCATTACGATCACGGCCTGACGTTTGACAGATGCATGCAGGCCCTGCAATGCGGCTTCTCGTCGCTGATGTACGACTGCTCCACCGCCGCCTATGAAGATAACGTGCGCAGCGTGCGCGAGCTTACGAAGATCGCGCACGCCTTCGGCGCGACCGTCGAGGCGGAACTGGGCCATGTGGGGAACGCCGAGGGCGGCGAGGGGGACGGCGACGCCGGACAACCCGATCCGGCGGCGTTCTATACCGACCCGGATCAGGCCCGGGACTACATCGACCGCACCGGCGCGGACGCGCTGGCCATCGCCGTGGGCACCGCGCACGGCGCGTACCGCCTGCCGCCCAAGCTCGATTTCGGCCGCATTGAAACCATCGCCGCCCGCATTCCCACGCCGCTGGTGCTGCACGGCGGCAGCGGCCTCACCGATGACGATTTCCGCCACGCCATCCGCAGCGGCATCAGCAAGGTGAATATCTTTACCGACTTGAACCTCGCCGGGGCCGAGGGGCTGCGCAAGGGCCTGGCGGCCGGCAAGCGCACGGTAACCGATCTGATCCCCTGTCAGGTGGAGGCCATGCAGGCAGCCACCGAGGCGAAGATCGCGCTGTTCGGCTCCGCCGGCAAGGCGTAAGCGCAGGCCGGGCGGGAACGCCATGCAGGCGGGAACGCCATGCAGGCCGGGCCGGCGGCAAGACCAGTCCACGGCCGGGCATTCCCCGGCCTCCGCCCGCCACCGGCGTTTCCGCCGAAAACCCTATCAGGCGAAAGGATGATCACGCTATGCGGACGGTATCTGTCCGGCGCGCCGCCGGTTATGAGGACGATTCCATCTACCGGGCGGTATGCGCCCACTTTGAGGCGTTGGATGTCGCCTCCGAGCTATCCCCGGACAGCCGCGTGGTGCTTAAGCCCAACCTGCTGGCCGGGCGCGCGCCCAACCTCGCGGTCACCACGCACCCGGCGTTTCTCCGCGCGATTACGCGCCGCCTTCGGGAGCTGGGCGTGCGGGATATCGTGCTCGCGGACAGCCCCGGCGGCGTCTATACCCCCGCATACCTGCGCAAGGTCTACGCCGCCTGCGGGATGGCCTCGCTTGCCGATGTGCTCACCCTTAACGAGGACGTGACCTCCGGCCAGCGCGGCGGTTTTTCCATCATCCGGCCGGTTCTGGACGCGGATTACGTGATCAACTGCCCGAAGCTTAAAACCCACGGGCTCACGGTGATGAGCGCGGCGGTGAAAAACCTCTTCGGCTGCATCCCGGGGCTACAGAAGCCGGAATGGCACTGCCTGCGCCCCACCATCGAAGGGTTCAGCGAAATGCTGCTGGACCTGAGCGAAGCTGTGCAGCCCAACCTGACGCTGGTGGACGCGCTGGACTGCATGGAAGGCAACGGCCCCGGCGGCGGCAAGGTGCGCCCGATGGGCTACACGCTCTGCTCCCGCTCCGTCTACGCGGTGGATGAGGCAGCCGCCAGACTCATGGCGCTGCGGCCGCAGATGGCGCCGACCCTGCGCCTCGCGCGCGCCAAGGGGCTGAGCGACCCCGCCTCGCTCCAGCTGATCGGCGACGAGCTGATCCCGGCCGATCCTCCGTTCCTCTTGCCGGACGCCATCGTCACCCGCGAACGGTTCTTCTCCGTCAACGGGCTGTTCCATCACTTTTTTGGGCGAAAACGGACTTACCCCGTCGTCGTGCCGGAGAACTGCATCGGCTGCGGCAAGTGCGCCGAGTCCTGCCCCAAGCAGATCATCGCCATTGTGGACCGCAAGGCCGTCATCAGCCGCAAGGGCTGCATCTCCTGCTTCTGCTGTCAGGAAATGTGCCCCGCGCACGCCATCGACGTCGTTCGCCGCCGGGCGTGGTGAGGCGGACGGCCGCCCAAACCTTCATCCATCCTACAGGCATGATAAAGCGGGCGGCATCCCAACGGATGTCGCCCGCAGTGATCCCCAGGAGGATTGGTTCAGGCGTCGCGGCGGTTCGGTTTACGCCCGCTCCCCCGAGGGCAGGATCACCTCGTAGGGCGAGCCGTCGGGGATGCAGATATCGCCGTGCTCCGCCAGATAGTCCAGAATCAGCTCGCTGACCTCCGTCTGTATCTCCCGGACATGCGGGCAGTCGGCGAAGAAGTCGAAATCCCCCGCGCCGGTCGCCCGGTAATTGTTCATCACCAGTTGGAACCGGTCGTCGTCCGCCACGGGCCGGCCGTCGCGTTCCAGCCTTGTGACGCGCCGCCCCGGCGGGTTGCGCAGGTCGAAGGTATAGCGCACGCCCGCGAAATAGTCGTAGTTGTAGTGCGCCTCCTTGGGTTTGCGGAAGGGCTCGGCGATGCCGACGGCGCCCGTTTCGTCCACGCTGAAGTAGCGCGCGCACTGTTCCAGCGCGTCCCCAAGCACGCGCCCGGTTACCGCCAGCACCGCCAGGGTGTTGGCGTACACATAGCTGGCCACTACGTCCCGCACGGTCACGGTTTGCTCAAAGCCGCGCAGCTCGTTCCCCAGCGATGTGCAGGAAAGCTCCGCCCCGGAGGCATTCAGCTGCACGAGGTTGAAAAAATCGGCAATCGGCGAACCGCGCAGCGCCATGGTCAGCTTGGCTTCCGGGCGCAGCGCGCGCGAAAGCCGACCGATGGGCCGGTCCAGCCAGCCGTTGAGGCTGTCCAGCAGGGTCTGCTGCCAGGGTTCCATGCGCGCTGGCCCTTCCGGCTTGCACAGCGCCGAACGGATCGCGCCGTCGGCGTCGACTTCCACCCGCACATAGGCGGCGGCGTTGCAGGGCGTTTGCACCACATGGGTGCCGTGCCAGCGCCCGTTGGCCAGCGCGATATGCTGGTGCCCGGTCAGCAGCAGGTCGAAAGGAAGCTCCTCGCACAGGCGGCAGGCGATGTTCTCGTCGGTGCGGCTCAGCAGGCGGCCGGTGTCCAGGTCCTTTTCCAGCCCGCCGTGGTAGATGCCGATCAGGAAATCCGCCTGATCGCGCAGGGCGGCCACGGCCTCCCGCGCCGCCGCCATCGGATCGCCGATGCGGAAGCGCTCAAGGTTCTCCGGCTTCTCCCACCGGTTGATCCACGGGGTCACCAGCCCCACCAGCCCAACGCGAAGGCCGTTTTCCATCACGCGCAGGGCGTAGCGTCCGATGGGCAGTTCCCCGGCGCGGTCGCTCACGTTGGCGCACAGGCAATGCGCATCCAGCTGCGTCAGGTAGTCCCGGATGGGCTCGTACCCGTAGTTGAAATCATGGTTGCCCAGCGTGACGTAATCATACCTGAGCCCGTTCATCACCGCCGCGCAGGGCATGGGCAGGCCCTCGCGGTGGCAATAATAGGTCAGCGGCGACCCCTGCAGGGTATCGCCGCCATCGATGACCAGCGTGTTGCCGTCCTTGGGAAAGGCCATGCAAAGCAAGCCGACCGGCCGGGTTTCCCGATCCGTAAAGCTGGTGGGAAAGATAAAGCCGTGCGTATCCGAGGTGAAGAAGACCGTCAGCCGGGTTGCCATATCAGCCTCTCGCCAGCCTTTTGCGCACTTTGGTGGAGAACAGTTCGATTACCAGCATCAGCACGATCATGCCGAACAGAAACGCGCCCACCATGCTCCAGCGGCGGCTGTTGATGCACTGGATCAGCGCCGCGCCGATGCCGCCCGCGCCCACGATGCCAAGGGTGGTCGCGTCCTTGATGTTGATATCGAACCGGTAGATGAGGGTGGACACGAAGTTGGCGTACAGCTGCGGCAGGATGCCGTAGCGGATTTTCTGGAACCGCGTGCAGCCCGCCGCGTCCAGGCTTTCCAGAATGCGCGTATCCAGATCCTCGATGGCGTTGATGTACATCTTGCTGATCATGCCGATGGAGCAGACGCTTTGCGTGACCACGCCGCAAAACGCGCCCGGCCCGGTGACGCGTATCCACACCAGCGCCCACACGAGGCTGGGAATGGTGCGGATGAGCAGGATGAACGCGCGGAACAGGAACGCCGCCCACTTGGGCATGATGTTTTCGCTGGCCAGAAAGCTGAACGGGACCGCCAGCAGCCCGCCGATGAGCGTGCCCAGCACGGCGATGGCGACGGTTTCAAACAGCATGTACACCACGCCGTCCTTGGTGGCGTTAAACAGCAGGCTCGTATCCGGGTGCGTAATGCCAAACACGATGCCGTAGGCCACTTCGCTGCCCTTGGCGGCCAGGCCCTTGAACTTGATGGCGTTGGCCGACCAGCCCAGAATCACCGCCACAATCAGGATCACCAGCGTGTAAAACCACCACCGCCGGGGTTTGGACTCGTACATCTCCTCGATGGGATTGATCGCCTTTTGCATGGCCCGATCCTCCTAGCTGAGCTTTCTGCGCAGGTACTGGCTGGTGTTTTCGATCAGCAGCACCACCGCGAACAGGGCGATCAGCACCGTGCCAAGCCCTTCGTAATCGCGCCAGCCGACGCGCTCGTTGATGAGGATGCCCAAGCCGCCCGCGCCGACGTAGCCCAGAATGGAGGCGGCGCGAATGTTGATTTCAAACGAGTACAGGCAATGCGAAAGGTACGTGGGCAAAATCTGCGGAAAAACCGCGCTCCAGAAGGCCTGAAACTTCGACGCGCCCAGCGCTTCCATGGCCTCGAAGGCGCCCATGTCGATAGTTTCGATGCTCTCGTAGAGCATTTTGCTGACGATACCGAAGGTGAACACCGTGATGGCCACGGTGCCGGCGAACGTGCCCAACCCAAAGATGAGCGCGCAGATGGAGGCGATCACCAGCGTGGGCAGGGTGCGCACCACGTTGAGCAGCACGCGCAGGATGGCGACCGCCGCTCCGCTCCGGTTGATGTTGGCGGAGGCGACCACCGCAAAGGGCAGCGCCAGCGTGGAGCCGATCACCGAGCCCATCACGGACATCTTGATGGTGTCCAGCAGCGGCGAAAGAACATTGCTGAAGTAGGACCAGTCCGGGTTGAAAATTTTCGCCAGGATGACCGTAAACTGATGGCCGCGCTTGACGATGATGCCCAGATTGAACTCCGTGACCACCACCGACCCCCAGACCGCGGCGATCACCACAAGCGCGATCAGCCACCCGCGGGAGCGCGGCTTTTGCACGCTGTGATCACCGACCGACAGGATGCGCGGGGGAAAAATGCGGTCAAACAATGGCGGACGCACCGGCTTCTGCGTTTTCATTTTTGCCATAGATCCACCTGCTCCGCCATAGGCGCCTTTTTCCCGAGGGTTTTCGCCTTTACCTCGGCAATCTGCGCGGCGTCCCTGGCGCTCTGTTCATCGGCGGCTTTGGGCACGGGCGCGCCGTTGTAAATCACGTCCAGTATCTCCTGGGTCACCTGCGTAACGGGGCCGTCGTAGACGATCTCGCCCGCGCGGATGCCGATCACGCGGTCGGCGAAGTCCAGCGCCAGATCCACATGGTGGATGTTGATCAGGATGGTGATGTTCATTTCCTTGTTGATTCGCTTGAAGTCGCTCATCACCTGGTTGGCGGTCACGGGGTCCAGCGCGGCCACGGGCTCGTCCGCCAGAATGACGGTCGGGTTCTGGTTAAGCGTGCGCGCCAACGCGACGCGCTGCTGCTGACCGCCGGAGAGCTGGTCGCACCGCGTGTAGGCCTTGTCCAGGATGCCCACTTTATCCAGCGCGGCCAGCGCGGCCATTTCCTGACTTTTGGTGAAAATGCCCAGCAGCACGCGGAAAAAGCCCATATCCGGCACCATGGAGGTGAGCACGTTCTTGATCACCGTGGAGCGCGTAACCAGGTTGAAGGACTGGAAGATCATCCCGATGTGCCGCCGGAAGCGCCTCAAGGCTTTGCCCCGCAGGGTCATCACATCCACGCCGTCCACCAGCACCTGACCGTCCGTCACGTCGATCATGCGGTTGATGGTGCGGATCAGCGTCGATTTGCCCGCGCCCGAAAGCCCGATAATCGCGACGAACTCGCCCTGCTCGATCTGAAGGTTGACATCTTTCAGGCCCTGCACCCCGTTGGGATAGGTCTTCCCGGTGTGGACAAATTCGATCATAGTCAAGCCTCTCGCTTCGCGTAGTTTGCTGTTTCTACTATATCATTGATGGGTTGGAATAACAAGAGCGGCGCGGCGCGAGGGCGCTTGGCAAGGTCCGGTTAAAAAGAGAGGGCGGCACGGTCAAGACCGTACCGCCCAATCGAAGGTTTTGGTTACTGCACAACTTCCAGCGCCTTGCGGGCCGCGTCATAATCCGCGTCGGTCGCCAGGGCATAGCCGGTATGGCTGTACACGGAGAAGATCGCCTTGCCCTCGTCGGTGCCGATGATGTTGATGAGCGCGTTCTGGATCGCGGTGATGAACTCGGGGTTGTACACCTCGGGCACCGCCTTGGTGATGGACACGGTGTCGTTGTAGATGGGCGCGGTCACGCCGATAACGTTCATCTCGTTCCAGATGGAATCGCTGCGGCCCATGCCGGCCTTGCCGGTGGAATCCTGCTGATCGGTGGGCAGCGTCCAGGCGGCTTCGTAGTCGCGGCGGCCGTCGGCATAGCACACGATCACGTCCACGGCCTCGGCGGCGGCCTGCGCGAAGCTCTCGCCGTAGCCGCTCAGGGTCACGACGTTGGTCAGGTCGGTCAGTTTCTTGCCGTCGAAGTTATCCATCAGCCACATGGTGGGATAGATGTACCCGGCGGAGGAAGAGGTCTTGAGCACGGCCCAGTTGGCCTTGCTGACGTCGTCCCAGGTCAGGGCTTCGCCGGCGTTCACTTTCGCGGCCAGTTCCTTGCCGTAGGCGGAAGGCGTGGCGTAGATCAGCGAACGGTAGAAGGTTACCTGCTCGTCGGTGGGCAGGGTCTTGTTGGCGTCGCCGTTCCAAGTCTTGGCGTCGGTGCTGTCGTTGCTCAGGCCCGCGCGGGTGGCGGTCAGGATCACATCCACCTCGTCGCTGTACAGCGCGTAGGTGCCGCCCGGCAGCCAGCCGATGTCGATGGTGCCGGCGGCAATGGCTTCGCCGGTGGCCTCGTAGGAGGTGCCCACGGTAATGTCGACTTCGCCCACGTCATAGCCCTGGTTGAGCATCTCGGCCTTTAGCAGGTCGGGGAGGTTCTTGGTGCCGGTGATAATAACGTCCGCATCCTTGGAGGGCACGAACTCGAGGGTCAGCTTGTCCATTTTGATGGCTTCAGCCATCGCGGTAGTGCAGCCGATGATCATCGCGACAGCCAGCAACAGCGCCAACAGTTTTTTCATTGATTTTTCCTCCTCAAGTATGATACCGGGGATATTCCTATTGTACGCCAACATTATGAAATTACAACAGCGAAATCGTTAAGAATGCATTATTTGAACGATAGAAGTCCGTTACATTCCGGGCCGGATCGGCGCGTCGGGGAGTCATCCACCCGGCTCGGCATCTGCCCTTGCATCCGACGGCATTCCATTGTTGCGGGGCGATGCGGCGCTTCCTGCGCGCGCCCCAAGCGCGCATCCTCGGTTACATCCGCCTTCGCATCGGCGCGTCGCCCGACGGGCGTCGCCTGTTTAGCTGTCGGCCGTTTCACCGCCTGACCGCATGCAGCTACAATCGTCGGCCGGAGGATGAAAAAGCGGAAAATGCGGAAACGTGGGTTGACAATCGATGTTAGAGGTGTTAAACTAAGCCCGGTTCGTTGGTTAGCGTAAACTAACATCAATGGATCAATACGCAAGGAGGTGCGCAGCAATGCCCCTGACCATGGCCGCGATCGGCGAAGTGAACCGGATCCGGAAGATAACCGGGCAGGACGAAACCAGACAGCATCTGGCGGAACTTGGGTTTGTCGTAGGCGAACCGGTTCGCGTTGTCAACGAACTGGGCGGCAATCTCATCGTTTGGGTCAAGGACAGCCGCGTCGCGCTCAACCGCGCCATGGCGATGCGCGTGCTGGTCTGAAGCAGGAGGAGGAAACGGATGAAAACACTGCGGGATGTGAAAATCGGGGAGCACGCCGTGATTGAGCGCCTTCACGGAGAAGGCGCGATCAAGCGCCGCATCATGGATATGGGCCTGACGCGCGGCGCGGAGGTATATGTCCGCAAGGTCGCGCCGCTGGGGGATCCGATGGAACTGACGGTTCGCGGATACGAGCTTTCCGTGCGCAAGGGAGACGCGGCGCTGATCGAGGTACGCTAAGGCAGCGGCGATTTCTTTCCCTCACGGTTAGTGCATGCTAACTGAAAACTGAATGCCTATTCTAAAAACGACTTAGGCGGAGGAGAACCGATGAGCATCAAAATCGCACTGGCGGGCAACCCGAACTCGGGCAAGACGACCATGTTCAACGCCCTGACGGGTAGCAACCAATACGTGGGCAACTGGCCCGGCGTAACCGTGGAAAAAAAGGAGGGCAAAATTCGGGGCGAGCACGAGGTGATCCTGCAGGATCTGCCGGGCATCTACAGCCTCTCCCCCTACACGCTGGAGGAAGTGGTCGCGCGCGGCTACCTGATCGGCGAACGTCCGGATGCGATTCTCAACATCGTGGACGCCTCCAACATCGAGCGTAACCTCTACCTGACCACCCAGCTGGCGGAGCTTGGCATCCCCATGGTGATCGCGCTGAACATGATCGACGCCGCGCGTAAAAACGGCGATGTGATCCGGCTGGATAAGCTGAGCGAGGCGCTGGGCTGCGAGGTGGTGGAAACCTCCGCGCTGAAAGCCGAAGGCGTGGCGGAAGCCGCGAAAAAGGCGGCCGTCAAAGCCCGCGCGGGCACGCGCCACGAGCCGCCGCACGTGTTCGCAGGCGCCGTGGAGCACGCCCTGGCCCATATTGAGGATCTGATGACCCACCGCGACGGCGATACGCCCGTTCACCACCACCACGCGGACGGCAGCCGGCACGAGGGCGACATCGTGGAACCGCATCTGGCCCGCTGGTACGCCATCAAATTGTTCGAACGCGATGAAAAGGTGCAGGCCGATCTCTCCCTGCCCGAAAGCACCCGCGCGGAGATCGAACGCGTGATCCGCTCCTGCGAGCAGGAGTTGGACGACGATGCGGAGTCCATCATCACGGGCCAGCGATACGCCTTCATCGCGCGGCTGGTGGAAACCTGCGTGCAAAAGGGACGTTCACGCAACGCGCTGAGCGTTTCGGATCGCATCGACCGCGTCGTGACCAACCGCTGGCTCGCGCTGCCGCTTTTTGCAGCCATCATGTTCCTGGTGTATTACATTTCGGTGACCACCGTGGGCACGCTGCTGACCGACTTCACCAACGACACCGTCGTCGGGGAATGGGTGCAGGCGCCGGTGGTGGCCTGGCTTACGCAGATCGGCACGGCGGGATGGCTCGTGGGCCTGATTGGCGACGGCATCATCGGCGGTGTGGGCGCCGTGATCGGCTTTGTGCCGCAGATGCTGGTGCTGTTCCTGCTGTTGGCGGTGCTGGAGGACGTCGGCTACATGGCGCGCGTCGCGTTCATCATGGACCGGATCTTCCGCAAGTTCGGCCTCTCGGGCAAAAGCTTCATCCCGATGCTCATTTCCTCCGGCTGCGGCGTGCCGGGCATCATGGCTTCGCGCACCATTGAAAACGACCGCGACCGGAAGATGACCATCATGACCGCGACGTTCATCCCCTGCGGTGCCAAGATGCCCATCGTGGCGCTGATCGCGGGCGCGCTGTTCCACAACGCCGGTTGGGTGGCCACCAGCGCCTACTTCATCGGGGTGGCGGCCGTGGTGGTCAGCGGCATCCTGCTCAAGAAAACGCGCGCCTTTGCCGGCGACCCCGCCCCGTTTGTGATGGAGCTGCCCGCCTACCATGTGCCCAGCGCGAAAAACGTGCTGCACAGCATGTGGGAGCGCGGCTGGAGCTTTATCAAGCGGGCGGGCACGGTGATCGTTGTGGCGAGCATTCTGATCTGGTTCACCTCCGGCTACGGCTGGGCCACGGCGTCCGCCGGCGCGGCCGTTGCGCAGGATACGGCCGTTGTAACGGATGCCGCCGCGGGAGAGGCCGGCGTCGCTGCCGCCGATTCGCGATGGGTGTTCGGCGCGGTGGAGGATATGGACGAAAGCATGCTGGGCAAGGTGGGCGGCTTCGTCGCGCCCGTGTTTGATCCGCTCGGCTTTGGCAACTGGCAGTCTACCGTAGCCACCGTGATGGGGCTGGTAGCCAAGGAAGAGGTTGTGGGCGTGTTCGGCGTGCTGTACGGCGTCGTGGACGATTCGGGCGAGGATGCCGCGGCCGCCCTGGTGGAGGAAGGCTCCGCCGAGGAGATGGAGGCGGGGCTTTCCCCGATCGCCACCGCGTTTCAGGAAAGCGGGAAGGGCCACGGGTCGCTCGCCGCGTTCAGCTTCCTGCTGTTCAACCTCCTGTGCGCGCCGTGTTTCGCGGCCATCGGCGCGATCCGGCGCGAAATGAACAGCGCGCGCTGGACCTGGTTTGCCATCGGCTACCAGTGCCTGTTCGCCTACGCGGTGGCGCTGGTGTTCTTCCAGCTGGGCCTGCTGGCAGTCGGCGGCGCCTTCACCGCCGCGACGGGCGTCGCGATCGCGCTGCTGGGGCTGGCCGTCTATCTGCTGGCGCGCAGGAACCCCTATAACCAGAATGTTTTGAAAGTGAAGGTGAAAGCCTGATGGCAACCTGGATTGTCGGCGGCGTGCTCGTTGCGGGCGTGGTCGCGATACTGTGGAAAATGATCTCGGACAAACGGCAGGGCAAGGGCGGCTGCAGCTGTGGCAGCGACTGCGCGCACTGCCACGGCTCGTGCGGGTTGAACAGTCACTGACGCTTGCGTGATGGCTGCTATCCATACCCGCTTCATGTAACCGTTTCGCATGTCTGAAAAACGCCGCTCGCGCCTTTGGCCGGCGGCGTTTTTCCTGCGAACGGCGCGCGTCTCCGGCCCGGGCGATGCTTTTGGATTGCATTTTTTACAGGGTTGTGGTACGCTGGTTGGAACAGGAGGCGATCTCATGAAAATCCTCAAATCATCGGAAGATTATCTGGAAACCATGCTGATGATGCGCGAGCGTCACGGTTACATCCGCTCCATCGATATCGCCACCGAACTGGGCGTCACGAAACCCAGCGTCAGCTATGCAGCCAAGCGCCTGCGGGAAAACGGATACATCACCATGGACCGGGACGGGCTGATCACCCTGACGGACACCGGGATGGAGATCGCCGAGCGGATCTACGACCGTCATAAAACCCTGACGACGTTCCTGATCAAACTGGGCGTGGATGAGCAGACGGCCCGCGAAGACGCCTGCAAAATCGAGCACGACCTCAGCAACGCCTCGTACCGCGCCATCTGCAACCACGCCAATCTCTATTCTGACGGGCAAGCGCCTTCCGCCGGCTGACGCCCCGGCGCGTTCAATCGGATGCAGGGCCAGCAGAGGACCGGATACCCGCCAGGGTATCCGGTCCTCCTTCTATCCGTCATGGACGCTCCGCGGGCATCCCGCGGCGCGCAACGGCCGGTTCACGGCCGTCCCCGACCCCCTGCGCCGGCCGGATACCCCATGGCGGAACGCATTGGGTTGATTGCCTCCCCGGTGCTCAAAGGAGCCCGTCCAGCCCTCAAACCGGGCGTCAGGCGTTCCGCGGCGGACGGGCCTTCCCAGGCGTCCGGCAACAAAACGCGCGGCGTTCTTCCCGATGGGAAGAACGCCGCGCCAGACCGTCAAAGAACCCGTGTTTCAAAACAGAAACGCGGGTTCTTAACATTGAAAACGAAGTCAAAAGCAGTGAAAGCTCTTTGCAAGCACAAGAAGCGGCGTAAAAGCGAGGGATTCCCTCTCCACATTGCCAGCTTTTTGAGATTCATGGCAGCAAACTTAAGCTTGACCCACTTCGTTACCTGGTCAAGCCCGCGGTAATAGGTGT
>JAAYUF010000166.1 GCA_012517815.1 Clostridiales bacterium | reverse complement strand
CGGGCGACTATCCTGTACGTCAAGGGCGACCCCTCGCACGCCCCCCGCCGCTAAGAAGGCGATTCCGAAGGTTTCCAAAGGGCGAGCGGAAAGCCCTTTGGTGCGCCCAAAGGCGCATCCCCCCTGCCCCGCGTCGCACAGGCGCAAAAAAAAGAGCCCCTTCGGCCAGAAGCCTGGGGCATGGGGTCCAAGGGGATTGCTAAAACCCCTTGCTACCGCGCGCTGGCGATCAGCGCACGCCCGGCGCCCTCCGCCGTCAACGCCGGGGCGCGCGCGGGGATCAGCGCGCTTTCGCCGGCGGCAAGCTCCAGTTGGCCGTCCTGCCAGCGCAGGGTCAGCGCGTCCAGCGCGGTAAACAGGCGAAAACTGCTCCGGTTTTCACCGAGCGCCTGCCCGCCCGCCACGCACAGGCAGGAAAGCCGGAAGGCGGGCACATCCAGCACGGTATGCTCGCCGGAGTCGTCCGCGGCGGGCAAACGCGTGCGCAAACCCTTGAGGGCGGGGTTGATGACATCCAGCGACTGGCGGATGTGCAAAGGGCGCTTCTCGCCCCGGTCGTTGACGCGGTTGTAGTCCCACAGGCGGTAGGTGACGTCGCTGGACTGCTGAATTTCGTACAGCGTGATGCCCCCGCCGATGGCGTGCACCATGCCGCTGGGCATGTAGAGCACATCCCCGGGGGTCACGGGCAAGGTGGCGATCATCGGCGCCACATCCTGCCCGGTGGTAAGCGCCTGGGCCAGCGCATCCGGCGTTACGCCGTCGCGCAGCCCGTAGCAGAGGGTCGCGCCCGCCTCCGCCGCCAGGATCACCCAGGCTTCGGTCTTGCCCAGCTTGTGCTCGTGGGCCAGGGCGTAGGCGTCGTCCGGGTGCACCTGCACGCTCAGGCTGGTTCTGGCGGCCAGCAGCTTGAGCAGCAGCGGGAAGGGCGACTGGTGGCCCTCGCCGGTAAGCGCCGCGCCGGAGCGCGCGATCAGCGCGGGCAGGGGCTCGCCCATGTCGTCGGTGCTTTCCAGCCCGGGGATGCAGCTGATTTCCAGCGCCTCGCCGGTGCGGTCGTCGGGGATGGGCTTGCCGTAAAGCCGCCTGAGGGCATCCCCGCCCCAGGGCGTGTCCTCGCCGTGGCGGTAGGCCGGGTGCATGCGCACCGGCAGCAGAGGGCAATCTTCGGTCAGCGGGGATTCGAAGCAGTGGAAGACGTCGTTAAAGCGCGGCAGGGTAAACGTGCCCGCCTCGCGCAGGGTGGTAGCGGCAAACAGCCTGAGGGCGCGGGCGTTCTGCCCGTAAGTATCCACACGGAAGCAATCGCAGCCGAGCTTCAGGCCCTCCGCCTTGGCAAAGGCGACAATCTCCCGCGCGATGCCGCGGCCGCCGCACGCGGGCCGGATCGCCACGCGGTGCAGGCACGCGGGGCGCACGCCAAAGTGCCATGGGATGCCCTCGTACTCCTCGCCCTGCCCCACGCACACGGCGAACACCGCGGCAAGCCGGCCGTCCTCCCAAAGCCCCCAGAGGCGGCCCAGCGCGCTGTCCTCGGCCAGGATCTCCTCGCGGGGATAGCGGCCCCACGTCCACTGGTACAGGCCGCGCGCGTGCATGTCGTCGATCGTTTCCCGGTACAGCGCGCAGACCTCGGCAATCTGTTCGGGCGCAAGCGGCGTAAACATCAGTCCGTGCCCTCCGTATACATTTCGTAGAGGCGGGCGTAGATGCCGCCCCGGGCCATCAGTTCCTTATGGGTGCCCTGCTCTTCCACGCCGTTTTCGGTCAGCACCCAGATCACCGTGGCGTTCTTGATGGTGGTCAGCCGGTGCGCGATGGTGAAGGTGGTGCGGCCCGCGGAGAGCTTCTCCAGGGATTGCTGCACCAGCCGCTCGCTTTCGTTGTCCAGCGCGCTGGTGGCCTCGTCCAGGATCAGGATGGGCGGGTTTTTGAGGAACACGCGCGCGATGGAGATGCGCTGCTTCTGCCCCCCGGAAAGCTTGACCCCGCGCTCGCCCACGAAGGTGTCGTAGCCTTCGGGCAGCGCCTGAATGAACGCGTCCGCCCCGGCCAGCTCGGCGGCGCGGCGCACCTGTTGGGCGGTGGCCCCGGGCAGGCCGTAGGCGATGTTCTCATACACGGTGCCGCTGAACATATACACGTCCTGCTGCACCATGCCGATGTTTTCGCGCAGGCTCTTTTGGGTGAGCGTGGTAATATCCTGCCCGTCGATCAGGATACGGCCGGCGGACACGTCGTAAAACCTGGGGATGAGGTTGCACAGCGTGGTTTTGCCGCCGCCGCTGGGGCCCACCAGCGCCACGCGCTCGCCGGCCTTCACCTTCAGGTTCAGGTCCGCCAGCACCGTGCGGTCGTTGTCGCTGTAGTGGAAGCTCACGTGGTCGAAGTTCACGTCGCCCCGCACATGGGTCAGCTCCACGGCGTCGGGCGCATCCTGAATGTCGGGCGGCTGGTCCATGATCTGGCAGAAGCGCTCGATGCCCGTCATGCCGCTTTGGAACTGCTCGGTAAACTCCACGATCCGGCGGATGGAGGTCAGCAGCGTGCTCACAAACAAAAGGTAGGCGATGTAATCCGCCGTGGTGATCGACCCGTCCATGAGGAACAGCGCGCCCACCACGACCACCACAATGTACATCAGCCCGTCGAACACGCGCGTGGAGGTCATGAACCCGGCCATGTACAGGTAAGCCCGGCGCTTGATGGTCACGAACGTCTCGTTGCCGCGCTGGAACTTTTCCAGTTCCATGGACTCGTTGGCAAAGCTCTTGACCACGCGGATGCCCAGGAGGCTGTCCTCCACCTGCGCGTTGATCTCGCCCAGCTGGTGGCGGCGCTCCTGAAACGCGCGGCGCATACGGCGGTTGAAATACCGGGTGGAAATCAGCATCCCCGGCAGCACCGCAAAGATGATGAGCGTGAGCGCGGGGTTGACGCCGAACAGGATCAGGAACGACGCCGTGATCTTGATGGCCGCGATGAAGAACTCCTCCGGGCAGTGGTGGGCAAACTCGGTTACCTCAAACAGGTCGCTGGTGATGCGCGCCATGATCTGCCCAACCTTGGCGGTGCTGTAATAGGCGAAGCCCAGCGTTTGCAGGTGCGCGAACAGATCGTAGCGCATGTCCCGCTCAATCCACGTGCCCATGATGTGGCCCTGGGAGTTCATGTAGTAGCTGGCCAGCGCGTCCACCGCGCGCAGCGCGAGGTACAGAAGCCCCAGCCGCAGCACGTAGGTAACGGTCAGCGCGGCCAGGCTGGTGGTCGCCATCTGCGTGATGTTGCGCACGATCAGCGGCAGCGCGATGTCGCAAAGCGTGGTCAGGGAGGCGCAAAACAGGTCCAGCGCCAGCACGGGGATGTACTTCCGGTAATAGGGCAGAAAACGCCTGAGCAGCGCCGACGTTTTCATGGTACGGATGGACGACTCCATAGAGCCTCCTTTTTCTGTCTTGCGGTATGGGGGTGTGGTGGCGGCGCGCCGGATACGGCCGGCCCGGCGGGTGAACCGCAACGGCGGGTCGGCTCGCGGGCGGGGGCGAGGGGGTTGAGCCGGCGGCGGAGTCAACGTCCGGGGGAGAAGGGAGCGGAACCGCGGGCCGCCGTGCCGCCAAGCCGTATGGGGAGACGCGGCAGCGTCGGCGGGAGTCTGGGGAGGGGTTGAAGCGGCATAGCGTTGCCGCGCGGAAGTATCGGCGGCGACCGATTCGGCGTTGGGCACGGGCGGGGCGGCGGTGCGGATCGCGCCCCGCCCGTGCCATGGCTTCCCGTGCCGGCGGCGTCGGCCGGGCTTGGGGTTAGGCTGAGGCGTGGGCGTGCATCCTCCGCGCGTGGATATCGTTTGCCCACCGGCATGGCTCCCGGCATCGGGAGCGTGCGAACCGACGGCGCGAACCGCCCGGCGGTTGCGGCGCGGTGGCCTGCCAACGGCGGGAGGGACGCGACCTTTGGGGACGACCGGGCCAGCGGCGCAAACCGTTTTCCGGCCGGGCGCGCTCGGTCGAAACGGCGGCATGCGTGGCGTATCGCGGGCAGAACCCCCGCCTCCGCGAAGCCGGGCGGGGTCGGGCAGGTCGGCGGCATGCGCGGCGTACCGCGGGCAGAAACCCCGCCTCCGCGAAACCGGGCGTGATCGGGCAGGTCGGCGGCATGCGCGGCGTATCGCGGGCAGAACCCCCGCCTCCGCGAAGCCGGGCGCGCTCGGTCGAAACGGCGGCATGCGCGGCGTATCGCGGGCAGAACCCACGCCTCCGCGAAACCGGGCGGGGTCGGGCGGGGCGGCCCGCGGTGCCGCCCGCGGCTACGGCGTGGAGGGCTGCATGAGCGACATCTGCTTGAGCAGCAGCAGCAGTTCCGCCGCGTGCGATTCCGGGCACAGCACGGCGTAAGCCGCCTCCATGCCGCGCGCGACCACGCACAGGCCCGTATCGGAGTCCATACGCACGGCGTCCATGCCGGCGACGGTGAACAGCGAAGCCAGGTTGATGCGGTAGCCGCCGCCCAGCAGCGAAACCGCCGTCGTGGGCCGCACGCTTTCCACCGTGAGCAGCGCGCCGTCCGAGAAAGCGTACTGCAGCGTCAGGCGGCGGGCATAGCCGCCGTGGAACGCGGAATCGAACAGCGTGGCCTTCTGCAGCGGCAGCGTACCGCCGTACAACGCCAGCACAGGCTTGCCGAAGTTGACCGCCAGCGGGTTCAGATCCGCGTTGCCGTCCACCTGCGAGGCCGCGATGGGCACGCGGATGGTCTCCTCCTGGGTTGCGCTCTGTTTGGTAAGCTGATCGTCCTCGTCGGGTTCGCCCATGAGCAGGAACACATACACCATCGAAAGCGAGAGCACCAGCCCCAGCGCAGCCAGCACCCGCTTGAGCACGGTTTTCCAGCGGGCGGGGGCCACTGGTTCCGGCTCGTCGGTCACCGGCTTCTGGCGCGGCAATGCCGCGCCTGCGGCGGGGGGCGGCGCGACGTTCATTTTTTTGGGGGGCGCTTCCAGCGGCATGTTGTCGGGCCGCTTGCGCGGCGTCCCTTCCGGCGTGCCCTGAGCGAAATGTTTACGGGTTTGCAATCGGTACCTCCTTGCGGCCGGAGCCGGACGGCCCCGCCCGATGGAAAGCGGCGAACGGCGCGCCGCGGGTTTGGCGGTCGGCGGCCGGTGCGCGAAGGAAATGCGCCGGCCAAACCCAAACCGGGCGGAATTGACAACGGCAAAGGTTTCGACCACGCCTTGCCGGGCTAACGCCGCGCGCCCGCGTCGGCATCCGGGGCAATCCGCCTTGGCGGCGGCGCGTCGCGCCCGGGCGCGCATGCGCCGCGTTGTCGGGTGTCAGGGGCGAGGGCGGTCTGGCGGCCGGCGTCGACATCCGCGCCTGTTTCCGGCGCGACGCTTCCGGCACAGTGGGGGCTTGGCGCGCGGCCCGCGCGGGCCTCCGCCCGAGCACGCGTACGCCCCCTTCGGCCGGATGGGTCTGACGATGCCGGCGTTCATGCGATGGCGCGGCAGCCTGCCGCGCCGTAACGGTTCCTTGCGGTTGTGAACGAGCCGGCGAAGGCGGCGGCATGGCGCCTGGCGGGTTGGCCGATCCCTTAAGGCGCGGACCCGGGGGCCGTGCCGGTTTTGGGGATCCGTCCAGCGAAACGCCACGTTTCTGGAGGGCGGCGGCATGGCGCCTGGCGGGTTGTCCGATCCCTTGAGGCGCGGACCCGGGGGCCGTGCCGGGTCTGAGGATCCGTCCGGTGAAACGCCACGTTCCTGGAGGGCGGCGGCATGGCGCCTGGCGGGTTGTCCGATCCCTTGAGGCGCGGACCAGGGGGCCGTGCCGGGTCTGAGGATCAGTCCAGCGAAACGCCCAGCTCCTTCATGTATTGCAACAGCCACTGGGTATCGCCGTTCATCTGCGTGGTAAACGCGGCGTACATCGCGTGGGCCAGCAGCGAACGCTGCGTGCCGTCCAGCGCGCCGTCGCTCAGCATCCGGGCGATCATTCGGGCCGCGGGCGCGGCCAGCAGCTTTGGCGCGCGGCTGTCCAGCCCCAGGCCGAAATACCGGCGCATATACTTGCTGCTGCCCCGCAGAAACAGCTCGATGAACTGGCTGCTCAGCTTGGTCAGGTACCGGTTGAGGAAAGCCCGCCTGTCCTCGCTGAGTTCCAGACAGCGGTTGAGATCCGGATGGTCGAACAGCTCCGCGCGCATCTTGGCGATCTTGTCGGGCTCGATCGTGTCGGGCTCGAGGTAGATCATCAGCAGATAGCACTTGATCACGGAAAAGTCCAGCGATTTGGCATTGCGCTCATGCAGGCGGCCCAGATAGAGCAGTTCCTCGGCCAGCGCCAGACTGTCGGGATACCGTGCCTGCCCCTCGGCCAGCAGCCTGTGCTTTTTCACGGGGTCGGCCATCGCGTCCGCCTGGGCAATCAGCTCGGCGACTTCCTTATGCTCGGGGGTCTGCTGCGCCGGTTTGAGCGCCCCGCCGCAAAACGGGCAGAAGGCCGCGCCGCTGTCTACGGCCAGTTTACGGCCGCACTGCGGGCATTGCAGTTCGCTCATCGTGTTGTTCCTCCTTGAAGGCTGTTCGGGCATCGGGGGTATTGTAGCACAGCGCCGGGTAAAACGCCATAGCGCCAGGCGGGATCGCAGGCGACGGGCCGCTTTCATCTGCTGGCCGTGCCGTGCCGGCGCGTTTGGGCCACGGCTGTCGGAGGGCGCGCATCGGGGCGGGCAGCATGCGGTTTCCGCCGGCTAGGCCGCTCGGCGCGCAGCTTCCGGCCGTCCGAAGGTTGTCTTGCGCCCGACGGTTCCGCTTGCCGGGGGAGATAGGGAGCATCCAATTCGGACGTATCCGCATCGACCTGTTACAGAAAAGCAGTCGTCGTAGCGGAGATTCGCTGTTGCTTACGCCAGACCCGCGTCACAGGCGTCGGTTACCGGAAGCATCATCGTGCCGGAGGGGTTCGCACCGGCAATCGCATACCTCCGCGCCATGCGGATGGCTCCCGTTCACCTCGGCGCGCCACACGGATGGCTTGCGTTCATTTCAGCGCGTTGCACGGATGGTTTCCGTTCGCGTCAGCGCGCCACGCGGATGGCTTGCATTCATTTCAGCGCGTTGCACGGATGGTTTCCGCTCGCGTCAGCGCGCCACGCGGATGGCTTGCGTTCATTTCAGCGCGTTGCACGGATGGTTTCCGTTCGCGTCAGCGCGCCACGCGGATGGCTTGCGTACATTTCAGCGCGTTGCACGGATGGTTTCCGTTCGCGTCAGCGCGCCACGCGGATGGCTTGCATTCATTTCAGCGCGTTGCACGGATGGTTT
>JAAYUF010000165.1 GCA_012517815.1 Clostridiales bacterium | reverse complement strand
ATCGTTGACGGCGCTGGTGTAGAGCCGCTCGTAGCGCGCGCAGAGCTCCTCCTCCGGCACCGGGAACGCCTCTATGGGCTTCTGCTCCCTCAGACGGATCAGTTCTTCCAGGTTCATTTTGCTCTTGGGTACGGTGTCGTTGGCCATGCTTCTCCCATCCTTCTTTTCGGCCGCGCCCGGCGGGGCGGCGTCGCTGTTTCGGTTTCGGGCTGCGTCAGAGAGATTTGCCCCCGTCCGCGAGCAGGCTCTGGCCGGTGATGTAGCGGCCCGCGTCGCTGCAAAGCAGCAGGGCCGGGCCCACGCAATCCTCCGGTTCGCCCCAGTAGCCCGCGGGGATGGCGGCCGTCACGCGCGCGCGGTAGGCTTCGTCCGCGTACGCGTCTATGTTGCGGTCGGTCATGATCACGCCCGGGGCCAGGTTGTTCACCGTAACGCCGTAGGGCGCCAGCTGCATAGCCAGCGAGCGCGCCATCATCGTCTGCGCCGCTTTGGAGGCGGCGTAGACCAGCATATCCGGGTGGGGCTTTACCTCCTGCACCGAACCCACGGTGAGGATGCGCCCCCAGCGGTTCTCCCGCATGCCGGGCGCGGCTTTCTGCATCAGCGCCATGGAGCACAGGACGTTTACGCGCATCTGCTCGTCAAACTCCTCGGGGGTGATGCTTTCCCACGGGCGGGGGATTTGCACCGAGGCATTGAGCACCAGAATATCCAGCCCGCCCCAGGCGGATTCGACCGCCTGCCAGAGTGCGTCGGGCGCGCCCGGCTCCATCAGGTTGTGCCGCAGCGCCATCGCGCGCACGCCCATCGCGCGGATGTCCGCGGCCACGGCCTCGGCTGAGCGCACGTTGCCGGCGCAGTGCACCGCCACGTCCGCCCCGGCGGAAGCAAGCCCCAGCGCGATCGCCTTGCCGATGCCGCGGGACGAACCCGTGACCAGCGCCCGTTTCCCATGCAGATTAAAACCGGTGAGCATATTAAACCGTCGCCTTCCTGTCGTCGCGTTTACGGGACTATGTCAGAACTTTGGCAGCGCCGCGATCTCCGCGCCCGTCAGGGCGCGGTCGTACACGGCCAGTCCGCCCAGCAGCCCGTGAAACCAGTTGCCCATCTCCCCGCCCCGGTGCACCGCGCCCACGGTGAAATCCGCGCCGCCGGGACCCGCGGAAAACAGCGGTTTGCCGTAGGGGAAGGGGTTTCGGCCGGGGCGCACGTCCAGCGCGCCGTTGAGGTACACGCGGGCCGCGCCGCCGTCGTAGGTGATCGCCACCGCCTGCCAGGCGTTCAGCGGCACGGGGGCGCGGCCGATGGCGGCGTCCATGCAATAAGGGTAACCCTCCGTGGGGCCGCCGGTGGCGGAAACATGCGCGGCGGCCTGTTCGCCGCTGTCCCAAATCCACAGGTCGAGGAACATCGCGTACTGGCGCTGCCGACGGGTTTCGTTCCACATGCCGGCCACCGCCTGGCATTCCTTATGGGACTTGGGGTTGCGCAAAAGCCACGCCGCGAGGGTGAAGGACGAGCGTTCGCCCGAAAAGTCGAGCGCCGGACACTCGGCCCGCGGGATCGCGTACCAGCTGCCTTCGCCCAGTTCGGCGCACTTGCCGCCAAACGGCCCGCCCTCCGCCGCGCGGGGCGGCTCGCCCTGCGCCCGCAGCGCATATGGCGCGGCCCCCAACGAGGGCACACAGTCGCCCGCGCCATCAAATCGCCAGAAACACAGCGGCGCGGTGGAAAGCACCTGCCGAGTCGGATCGGTCAAGGGAATCACGCCTTTCACAGGGGATGCGGGCAGAACCGCAAGCGGAACACGGCTTGTCGCCCGATTTACCGCGCGGGGTCTGTGGCCGCACGTACCGAGGAGCTGCGGCGAACACGCGAGGCAAGGCCGGTCGCCCGTCAACCGGCTGCGGAATCGCCGCGCCGACCCGCCCGGGAAACGCCCGACGCCGGCTTTACTTGATGCCCGTCATGGAAAGGCTTTCGATAAACTTGCGCTGCGCCAGGAAGAACACGATCAGCACCGGCAGGGTGGAAACCGTCGCGGCCGCCATGATCAGGTGCCACTGCACGCCGTTTTCGGTGGTGAACAGCGATAGCGCCAGCGGGATGGTGTAGAGCTTGCTGGAGCTCAGGTAGATCAGCGGGAGGAAAAACTCGTTCCAGTTTTGCAGAAAGGTAAAGATCAGCAGCGTCGCCACAGCAGTGGTTGCCATGGGCATCATGATGCGCCTGAAGATCCCCGGCTGGCTGCAACCGTCGATCTTCGCGGCCTCCACCAGCTCGTCCGGGATGGTCAGGAAGAACTGCCGCATCAGGAAGGTGCCAAACGCCCCGCCGTAGCCAAAAATCTGGGGCACGATCAGCGGGAAGTGCGACTCCGCGATGCGCAGCTGCGACAGCGCCAGAAACAGCGGGATGGTGGTGATCTCCACCGGCATCATCATGCCGCTCAGGATCACCAGAAACAGCGCGCTGGAGCCGCGAAACCGGATTTTGGCAAAGGCGTACCCCGCCAGCGAGGAAAACAGGATCACGCCCGCGCAGACCAGCAGCGCGATGTAGACGCTGTTCCACATATACAGCAGGAAGGGCTGCATGCCGAACAGATCGGCGTAGTTCTGCCACACCAGCGGATCGGGCCAGAACTGCGGGGGGAACAAAAGCACCTTCGAGTAAGACTTGAGCGAGGTGGTGACCATCCAGTAGAAGGGGGCCAGCATGATCACGGCGACCGCCGTGCACAGGGCGTACTTGCCAACCGTGCGCAGCGCCTTGCGGATCGGCCGGTGCGCTTTATGCTTCATGGTACACCCACTTCTTTCGCACGTTCCACTGCGCCAGCGTCAGGATCAGGATGATCAGGAACAGGATGGCGGAGATGGCGGAGGCGTAGCCGAACTCGTAAAAGCGGAACGCCTGCTGGTAAATGTAATAGACAAACACGTAGGAGCTGTTGCCCGGGCCGCCGCCGGTGAGGGAATAGATCTGCCCGAAAACCTTGAGCGAGCCGATGACCGTCATGATGGTGACCAGAAAGATGGACGGGGCGATCAGCGGCAGGGTGATGGAGCGGAACTGCCGCCACCCGGAAGCGCCGTCCAGCCGGGCGGCCTCGTAATAGAAGGCGGGCACGTCCTGCATGGCCCCGATGAGGATGACCATGTTCATGCCCAACCCCTTGACAAGCGTCACAAACGCGACGATCGGGATCGCCAGCGCCGAGGTGAACAGCCAGTGCGGGCCCTGCACGCCGATCATGCGCAGCGCCACGTTGATGATGCCGTTATCCGTCTGGAAGATGTACTTCCACACGATGCCCCACACCACCACGGAGGTGACCACCGGGGTAAACACGGCCGTGCGGAACAGCCCCACGCCGCGGAAACGATCCTTGAGCAGCCAGGCCAGCCCCAGGCAAACCGCCAGGTTGGAGGGGAGCAGCAGGGCTGTGAAATACAGCGTGTTGCGGACGACCACGTAAAATTCGCCGTCCTGAAACAGGGCCCGGTAATTATCCAGCCCCACCCAGGAGGGTTTGCTGATCAGCGACCAATCGGTCAGGCTGATGACCAGCGTAGCCGCGATGGGCAGCAGCACAAACAGCGTGTAGCCCACCAGCATTGGAGAAATAAAGGCGTAAGCCCAGCGGCTGTCGCTCAGCGCCAGCGTGCGCGCCGTGCGCGCGGCGGAGGTCGGTTTCGTCATGGCGAGGCCTCCCTTGAGGGAATTTGGCAAAAAGGGGCTGCCCCGGGGGAGGGGCAGCCCCATCCGGTGGAGGTTACTTCTTGAGCAGCGGATCAACCTTTTCTTTCATAAGGGTGACGATCTGTTCGGGCGTGTACTCCTGGGTAAAGAGCATTTCGAAGGCTTTGTTGACCTCGATGTCGATCTTCTGGTAGTTCTGGTGCGCGGGGTAGGATTTGACGCCGGGGTTCTCGATCTGGTCCACGAAGGCCAGCTTGACGCTCTCGGCGGAGGGCAGGCCGTCGGGCTGGTTTAGGAACTCGTCGGAATTGAGCACCGAGCGCCGCGGGGAGGGGAAGGTGGAAACCAGCCT
>JAAYUF010000164.1 GCA_012517815.1 Clostridiales bacterium | reverse complement strand
GCGCATCCCCTCCTGCCAGCGCCGCAAAGGCGCAACAATCAGAAAGCCAGCCTGCAAGGCCCCCGAAGGTTTCCAAAGGGCGAGCGGCAAGCCCTTTGGTGCGCCCGCAGGCGCATCCCCCCTGCCCAGCGCCGCCAAGGCGCAAAATACCAGCATCCCAGCTGCAAAGGGCCCCGAAGGTTTCCAAAGGGCGAGCGGAAAGCCCTTTGGTGCGCCCGCAGGCGCATCCCCCCCCTGCCCGGCGCCTGCAAAGGCGCAAAAAAAGAGCAGCCCCAACTCTGGGCTGCTCTTTTTTTCATCAGCCGGTAATGGCTGACGAATTGGAGGGCGCTCCCTTGCGGAAGGTTTCCAGCACCGTGCGCAGGTAGCCCAGCAGCGTGTCGTCGGGGGCCGCGCTGCCGTCGTTGTAGTAGCAGCAGAAATTCACGCTCTGGCCGTTGGCGATGGTTTCGGCGTAGAGGTAGACGCCGTCGCTGTCCTCCATGGTGAAGATGTAGAAAGGCACGCCCTCGCCGGTGGTCAGGGTATCCGTGAGCACCGCGCTCTCATCCGAGTAGGCGGAGAGGGTGTCCTCCACATAGGCCTGTTTTTCATCTTCGGTGGCGCTGTACAGGCTGAAACCCTCGTAATCGCTTACGGGGCTAAGCGAGGCGTCGATCAGGTAATCCTCGCCCGTCAGCATGAACAGCCACTCATAGTCCGCCGAGCTTTCATCGGTGTAGGAGGTATTGTCCAACGTGAGCGTCTCGGGATAATCGATGGTGTAGTAGGAGCCCGCCGCGTAGGTTTCGGCGGTCGCGGCGGTCAGGCTGAGGGCCAGCAGCAGCGCCAGGCTCAGGGCGGCCAGTTTCTTCATGGGGATCGCTCCTTCCGGTCACAAGTTTCTTCTATTCTAGCGCACGAATCGTAACGCTGGGTGAACGTTGGGTGAAAAATGGAACGCGGGGTGCGCCCTGTGTATATTCTTGCGGCCGACCCGGGAGGGGAAGGAGGGGGCGATGCGCGGATCGCCCGCGGCCGGAGTTGCGACGGCAGCCGGCTTGGCGTTTGGAGCCGCGCGGATGGTCCGCGCCCGGAAATCAGTCTGCGGAGGGCTTGGCGTCCGCGACTTCGCGGAGCGCGTCGTTCGCGGGAATACCGCCGGAGGTCCCGAAAAGTGCGTCGGCGGCGAGTATGCCGGCATCCATGGCGCGGACGGCTTCATCGTACGTCACGGCGCCCGTTTCCACAACCGCGTCCGCGGCGGGCGCCCCGGCGGCCGCTTCGGCCGTTACCGTGCCGGCGGGCACGGCGTCCCGCTTCTCCCGGGTTGTGAAGCGGCTGCCGCGCAAATGGCCCGCGATGCTGATGAACGCGCCGACCAGCAGGAACAGGTAGTAGGTGAAAAATCGCCAGACCAACAGCGCCAGGCCGATGGTGCCTTGGGTGAACATGCCGTTGAAAAACGCGAGGAAACCGCCCTCCTGCGCGCCGCTGGCGCCGGGCAGGGGGGTGTAGCTGGCGCTGACGAACAGCAGGAAGCCCAGCGTCACCAGCTGGTACCAGGGCGTGCCGCTCATGCGGAAGGCGTGGTACACAAAACAGGGCACGGACATCAGCCCCATCACGCTCAGCCCCGCCAGCACCAGCATCCAGATGATCTGCCTGGGATGCTTGGCCAGGCGCAGGATGCTGGCGTGGTAGACGTCCAGCCCCGCGCTCACGCGCACGATGGTTTCCTCGGGGTGCTTGCTCAGCCGCAGCTTGGCGCCAAGCCGGATCAGGAAGGTGACGATCGCCTGCACCAGCGGCCGGTGCAGCGCCACCAGCAGGATCAGCGGAATGGAGGCGAAATTGATGGCGTAGCCAATGTAGATGGCCCAGCGCAGCGCGCCCAGATGCGCGTCGACAAAGCTTGCGTTGGTCAGCCAGAAAACGGTGGACAGCAGCACGATCATCAGCTGCTGGGCAAAAAACTTGGTGGAGATCGCCGAGGTGCCGATGGGCACGGGCACGCCCCGCTTGCTCAGGTAATACACCTGCATGGGCTGCCCGCCGCTCGCGCCGGGGGTGATGTTGGAGTAGTAAAAGCCGATCAGCGTTACGTAGCAGGAGGAGTTCATGGCAATGCCGTGCTTTTGCTTGCGCAGGAAATAGTGCAGGCTCAGCATGTCGAAGGCCATATACGCAAACCAGCCGGCCAGCGCGGCCAGCAGCCATTTCAGGTCCAGCGTGAAAAGCGCGCCCCAGGCGTTGGAAAGCTCGCTGTTGCTGAACGCGAAAATCATCACCAGCCCCAGCGTGGCAAGGATAAACAGCAGGCTGAGCAGATTCCGTTTCATGCGCAGCCTCCTTTGGTTTTCCGGGCAATCAGCGCTTGATAACGGTCGACGACCTGCTCCATGAGCCGGCTCCACGGGATGGGGATGCTCGCGCGCGCGCGTTCGCCCACCTGGGCAACGGTCGGCAGCGCCTCCACGATGCCCCGGGCGATGGCCTCCACCGAGTTTTCGCACAGGTAGCCGTTTTCGCCGTGGATAACACCCTCGGCGGAGCAGGTGTTTTCCACCAGCAGCGCGGGCGTACCCATGGCGGCCGCCTCGCGCACCACCATGGGCGCGTTGTCGTACAGCGAGGGGAACACCATCAGGTCCGAGCGCTCATACAGCGCCATGAGCGTCGCCCGGTGGCTGAGGAAGCCCGTGAAATGCACATGCCCGTCGATGCCCAGATCGTGTGCCAGCGTGCGCAGAAAATGCCCGTCCGGCCCGTCGCCGATCATCAGCAGCTGGTAATCCATCCCCTGATCGTTCAGCCGGGCGCAGGCGCGCAAAACGCTTTCGGTATTCTTTTTCCGGTTTTGCTGGCCGGCGAACACCAGCGTGGGCACCCCTTCGCGCAACGGGTAGCGCACGGCGACGTTCTGGCGGTCCGCGTCGGTCAGGGGGAACGGGTTGGTGCCGTTGGGCATGGTGACGATGTCGCCCTTATAGCCGTAACTCCTAAGCACGTCGCCGGTTTTTTCGTTGACGGCCCACACCTCGTCGCAGGTCTCAAAAAAATCGACGATATAGCGCACGCCAAGCTGCGAAAGGGTTTTGGAACGCGTGGCCTTGTAAAAATCGTCGTAATACTTGCTGTGAAACGTGCCGATCAGGGGCGCGCCGTCCCGGCAGGCCAGCCGGTACGCTTCGCGGCCGCCCAGAAACGGGCTGTGCGCGTGCAGCACGTCAAAGCGCAGGTGGCTGACGGCGGTGCGGTAGCTCTTGGAAAACTGCGGCACGCCGATGCGGTAGCTTTCGCCCGGCACGCGGATGCCGTCGTACAACAGCGTTTCACAGTTGACCTGTTCGGGATACAGCGGGTTGTTGGGCGCGATGTACAACGCGGTGTGGCCGAGGGCTACCAGGCTTTGGCAGTAGCTGAGCATCACGCGACCCACCCCGTCCAGCGTGGGCGGATAGGTCTCGCAGAACTGTCCGATCAGCATGGTCGCAAAGCCTCCGTTCCGGGGCGCCGGCCCCGATGCGTTCCCGTGTCGCCGCGACGCGGCCTGTGCGCCGGTTCAATCATAGTAGAGTATACCACAGCTTGCGGGGAATGGGAACCATGTTTTCCGCCCGCTCGCCATGCGCGGCGCGGACTTGACGTTTGCGCCCGCAGCCCCTACAATGCGGGTAGCAAGGTTCGCGCCGTCGCCGCGAAGCCGCGGCCGGCCGGTACGCCGGGGAGAAAGGCGGGGGTCCCATGCGGTTTTTGCACCTTTCGGATCTGCACCTGGGCAAGCGGCTGGGGGAAGCGTCGCTTATGGAGGATCAGCGGCACATCCTGGCGCAGATCCTCCAGGTGGCGCGCCTGGAACAGCCCGACGCGGTGCTGGTGGCGGGGGATGTGTACGATAAGCCCATCCCGCCCGCGGAAGCCGTGGGCCTGCTGGACGAGTTCCTGACCCGGCTGGTCGCGCTGGGCAAGCCGGTTGTCCTCATCAGCGGCAACCACGATTCCGCCGAGCGGCTGGCGTTTGGCGCGCGGCTGTTTGCGGCGCGCGGGCTGTACCTGTCGCCGGCGTTGGACCGGGAGCACGCGATCACCCAACCCGTGCGGCTTAACGACGAACTGGGGCCGGTAAACGTGTGGCCGCTGCCGTTTGTCAAGCCCGCGCACGTGCGGGCCGCGCTGCCCGGCGCGCCCGCGGAGTCCTACACCCAGGCGCTGCGCGCCGTCGTGGCCGCCATGCCGCTGGACCCGTCGGAACGCAACGTGCTGGTGTGCCACCAGTTTCTCACCGGCGGCCAACGCTGCGAGTCGGAGGAGATTTCCGTGGGCGGGCTGGACAACGTGGACGCCGAGGTGTTTGCCGCCTTCGACTATGTGGCGCTGGGACACCTGCACCGCGCCCAGCCGGTCGGGCGGGAGGCGGTGCGCTACTGCGGCTCCCCGCTCAAGTATTCCTTCAGCGAGGCGGGGGACGAAAAAAGCGTCACGCTGGTGGAGCTGGGGGCGAAAGGCGAGGTGAGCGCGCGCGCCGTGCCGCTTGCGCCGCTGCGCGACCTGCGCCGCCTGCGCGGCCTGTACGCGGAGCTTACCCTGCGCGCGACCTATCAGGGAACGGCCGTGGACGACTACCTGCACATCACCCTGCTGGACGAGGACGACGTGCCCGACGCGCTGTCCAAACTGCAGGTGATCTACCCAAACCTGATCAGGCTGGAGTACGACAACGCGCGAACCCGCCGTGGGCAGGAGCAGGCCGGGGAGGCCGCGCCCGAGCGCCGCACGCCCCTTGCGCTGCTTTCAGTATTCTATGAGCAGCAAAACGGCCGGCCGATGACCGGAGATCAGCTGGCCTACGCCCGCGACTGTATGGAAACGATTTGGGAGGGACCGCGATGAGACCGCTTTCGCTTACCCTGAGCGCGTTTGGCCCCTTCGCGGGGGAAACCGGGCTGGATATGGCCGCCCTGGGGGAGCACGGGCTGTACCTGGTCACCGGGGTAACGGGCGCGGGCAAGACCACGCTGTTTGACGCGATCACCTTCGCCCTCTACGGTGAGCCCAGCGGCAAAAGCCGCGAGCCGGAAATGCTGCGCAGCAAGTACGCCCCGCCCGGCGCGGCGTGCGCGGCGCGGATGACCTTCCTGCACCGGGGGCTTACCTACACGGTGGAGCGCTCGCTGCCCCGCGAGCGGGAAAAGCAGCGCGGCAGCGGCACCACGCACGAAAAGGGAAACGCGGCCCTCTACTACCCGGACGGGCGGGCGCCGGTCGTCAGGCCCACGGAGGTCACGGCCGCCGTCACCGAGCTGCTGGGCGTCAACAAGGAGCAGTTTTGCCAGATCGCGCTAATCGCGCAGGGCGCGTTTCAGGAGCTGCTGCTGGCCGATACCAGAAGCCGGGGCGATATCTTCCGCGAAATATTCGGCACCAGGCCGTATCTGGATTTCCAGAACCGCGTGAAGGCCGACGCGGCCAAGCTGGACGCCGAATGCCGGTTGATGGAGCACGACCTTGCGCAGCGGATGGCGGGCGTGCGCGCCGCGCCGGACGATCCGCTGGGAATGGAGCTGGCTCCCCTGCGCGGCGCCGTGCCCTCCGTGCCGGATGCGCGCGCCCTGTTGGAAAAGCTGATCGCCGGGGACGAGAGCCGTCTGGCCGCGCTGGACGCGAAGCTTGCGCAAGCAAACCTGGCCATCAGCGCGGTGGACGCGGAGCTGGGCCGCGCGGGTCAGCAGGCCGCCATGCGCGCGGACGCCGCCCGCGCCGAAACATGGCTCGCGCACAACGAGCCTGCGCTCGCCGGCCTGGCCGCCACGCTGGAGGCCCGCAAAGCCCTTGCGCCGGAACGCGAGCAGCTGGTCGGGGACATCGGCCGCGCGAGGGACGGACTGCCCCGCTACGACGCGCTGGACGCCCTGCGCCAAAGGCAGCGCGAAACGGCGGCCGCGGCGGCCGCGGCGGCGGCGGATGCCGAAACCCAGCGCGCGCGGCAGGCCGATCTGGAAACGCGGCTGGCGGGGGCGCGCGTGGAGCTTGCGCAGTTGCAGGACGCGGGCGAGCGGGCCGAGCGGCTGGCCGCCGAGGCGGAGCGCGAG
>JAAYUF010000163.1 GCA_012517815.1 Clostridiales bacterium | reverse complement strand
AGAGGCGCTCGTCGTTGGTTTCCAGATCGGGCATCGCGGAAAGCAGCCCCCACGTGTAGGGGTGGCGCGGATCGTAAAACACCTCGCCGATCAGCCCGCGCTCGACGATATTGCCGGCGTACATGACATTGACGTAATCCGCCACTTTGGCGACCACGCCCAAATCATGGGTGATGTAGATGACGCTGAGCTGCATTTCCTGTTGGATGGTCTTGATCAGTTCCAGAATCTTGGCCTGAATGGTCACGTCCAGCGCAGTCGTCGGCTCGTCGCAGATGAGCACGTCCGGGTCGCACGCCAGCGCGATGGCGATCACCACGCGCTGGCGCATGCCGCCGGAAAGCTGGTGGGGATAGTTTTTCATGCGTTTTTCCGGCTCGGGGATGCCAACGCGCTGCAACAGCGATACCGCGCGCTGCCAGGCCTGATGCTTGCCGATGCCTTCATGCAGCAGCATGCCCTCCATGATCTGCTTGCCAACCGTCATGGTCGGGTCCAGCGAGGTCATGGGGTCCTGAAACACCATGGCGATGCGCCGCCCGTTGATGGTGCGGCGGATCGACTTGCGGTCCATTTTCAGGATGTCGACGGTTTTGGGCGTTCCCTTGTCCAGATAGGTATAGCGGATTTCCCCGCTGTTGACGATGCTGTTTTTATCCAGAATACCCATGACGGCTTTCATGGACACGCTTTTACCCGAGCCGCTCTCCCCCACGATGGCGACGGTTTCCCCGCGGTGAAGATCCAGATCCACCCCCCGGATGGCATGCACCATGCCCGCCGTGGTCTGGAAGCTGATGTCGAGGCCGCGGACGGACAGGATCAGTTCATTGCCTTGCATCAAACGGCCTCCTTACATCTCTTTCATTTTAGGATCGAACGCGTCGCGCAGGCCGTCGGCCAGCATGTTGAAGCACAGCATCAGCAGCGCCAGCACGATGACCGGCGGCACAATCTGGAAGGGGTGCGTGGTGAAGCTCTTAAACGCATAGCTGATCAGCGAGCCCAGCGAGCACATGGGTTCCGGGATGCCCAAACCCACAAAGCTCAGGAACGCTTCGGTAAAAATGGCGTTGGGAATGGAAAACATGGTGTTGGTGATCAGCTGCCCGATGATGTTGGGCAGGATCTCGCTGAAGATCACACGCCAGTTCGAAGCGCCCAGCGTATGGCTGGCCAGGACGAACTCCTGCTCCTTGAGCTTGAGCATCTGCGCACGCGCGATGCGGCTCATGCCGATCCAGCCGGTGATCATCAGGGCGATGGTAATGGTCATCAAACCGGGTTTGAGGATGAGCATCAGCAGCGTCACGATGACCAGCGTGGGAATGCTGTTGACGATTTCTGCAAAGCGCTGCATGACGGAATCGACCTTGCCCCCGAAGTAGCCGGAGATGAGGCCGTAGCTCATGCCGATGAGCATGTCGATGAGCACCGCGACGATTGCGATGTACAGGCTGATGCGCGTGCCCGTCCAGGTGCGGGTCCAGATATCGCGGCCCAGCGCGTCGGAGCCCAACCAGTAGTAGGTGTCCTTCTTCTCGCCGGTTTCCTTGTTGATTACGTAGGCGTTTTTCAGCTTGGAGCCGGTTGAGGTGCGAAGCGTCTCGTCGCCGTTGAAGATGCCCAGGTCCTCCAGCAGCGGAATGCGTGGCGCCATGTTGGTTTCCGCGATGTTCTGCTCCTGATAGGTGTAGTTGGAAACCAACGGTCCGAAGATGGCCAGCAGCACCACCAGCAGAATCATGATCAGGCTGAACACCGCGCCCTTGTTCTTCCGGAAGCGCATGTAGGCGTCCTTCCAGAAGCGCTGGCTGGCGAAATTCATATCCAGCTTGGTTTCGTCCGCGCCTTTCAGCAGGAAGTCATCCGGCCGAAAGATGATTTCGGCGATCTGTTCCTTGTCAGTCATGCGGGGCCTCCTTGCTCAGGCGGATGCGCGGATCGATCACGCCGTAGAGTATGTCCACCACCAGCATGATGCCGATGTACATGGCGCTGTAGATGAAGCTGAGCACAATAACCACGTTGTAGTCGTTGGACTGGATGGCGGTCACGAGCAGGCTGCCGATGCCGGGGATGGAGAAAATCTTTTCCACCACAAGGCTGCCGGTCATCAGGCCCACAATGAGCGGCGCAAGCACCGTGACAATCGGGATCAGCGCGTTGCGAAGCACGTGCCGCACGATCAGCCTCGGCCCGTAAACGCCTTTGCTTTCCGCCAACAAGATGTAATCGCTGCCCAGCACCTCCAGCATCTCGCTGCGCGTAAAGCGCGCGATGGAGGCGATGGTAAACATGCATAGGGCGATGCTGGGCAGGACGGAAGATTCAAAAGGTAAATCGTTGCTGTATAGAAGCGGGAGCCATCGCAGCTCGTAGCCGAACACATAGGCCAGCCCCAAGGCAAAAACATAGCTCGGCACGCTGACCCCGATGACGGAAATGATGGTGGATAAGGTATCCCAGAAGGTACCGTGCCAGATGGCGGCGATGATGCCCAAAATCAGGCCGATGACCGCGCCCAGCAGCACCGCCTGCCCGCCGATGCGCAGGCTAATCGGCAGCCGCGTCTGCAACAGCTGGGAGATCGGCGTATTCTTGCTGATGGTGTAACTCACGCCAAAATCACCGCGCAGCATGTTGTACACATATTTGAAGAACTGCACGACGATGGGTTGATCCAACCCATACTTTTCATACAGTACGGCGCGTTGGTCATCGGTCAGCTTCTCGTCGTTGAAGGGAGAACCGGGCATGTACTGTAACAGGGTAAACAGCAACAGGATCACGACAAACAGCGTGCCGACGGAGATCAGCAGCCTTTTCCCAATGTAGCGCCGCATGGGTTACCCTCCTTTCGCGTAACGGCGTCGTTTCGCGCCGATTTCCCCGCTTCCCTGCCCAGCCGCGGCTAGGCGACGCGGCCGGGCAGGGTGACCCGTAATCGGTTCATCCGCCGGTTGTCCGGCCAAGCTCCGCGTTGAGCGCGCTTTGCCGGAAGCAACCTTACGGGCAGGCAGGGAAAAAACCGCGCAGCGGCCACAGACGGACGCTGCGCGGCAAAGTTACATCGGGTTTTGGTTACTCAATGGTGGTGTTCTTGTACACGCGGTTGAGCGCCATGGGATGGCTCTCGATGCCCTTGACGGTGGATTTGGTCATCATCGCGTTGTTCTTCTGGTACACGGGCAGGATCACCATGTTATCCATGACGATCTTCTCCGCGTCCTTCAGGCCCTGCCAACGGGCGACGGGGTCCAGCGCGAGTTCGCCGCTGATGGCGCTCTTGATGATCGCGTCGTACTCCTCGTTGCTCCAGAAGCCGTAGTTGTTGCTGTTGTTGGTGATCCACATGTTCAGGTAGGTCATCGGATCGGCGTAGTCCGGGCCCCAGCGGGTCAGGCACACGTTGTAGTCGCCGTTCTGGATGTCCTGAACGCGCTGCTTCTTGGTTTCCACCTTCAGCTCGACCGTTACGCCGGGCAGGGTGTTCTGCCACTCCTGCTGGATGAACGCGGCGATGTTCTGGGCGGTGGCGTCGTCTTCCACCAGCAGCGTCAGGTTGAATTCCTTCTGGCCGAGTTCTTCGCAGGCCGCGGCGTAGAACGTGGCGGCGGAAGCCTTGTCGAAGCCTTCGAAGGTGTAGGCGGTCTCACGGAAGTCCTTGCCGTCCGGGCCGGTGGCGAAGTTCGCGGGCACGGCGAAGGTGGCGGGCGCGGAGCCGTCCTTGATGATGCTGTTGCAGATGGCGTCGCGGTCGTACGCGGCCGCCAGCGCCTTGCGGAAGTTCACGTTCGCCAGTTCCGGATACTTGATCTGGTTGACGGTGATGTACCAGAGGTAGCCGGCGTTCACGGTGGAGAACTCCGGATCATCCTGCACCAGTTCAACCTGGTCGCCGGAGAGGGCCACGGTGTCCAGATCGCCGTTCTGATAGCTCAGCAGGGCCGTCTGGCTGTCCTTGATGACCTGATAGGTCAGCCCGTCCAGCTTCACGCGCGCGGCGTCATAATAGTTGGGGTTTTTGGTGAGGGTGAAGCTCGCGGCGGCGGGCTCGTAGTCGGTCAGGATGAACGCGCCGTTGGAAAGCACGGTCTCGGGGCTGGTGGCGTAGGTATCGCCGCAGGCCGCCACAAACGCGCGGTTGACCGGGTAGAACGTCGGGAAATACAGGAGGCTGTAGAAGTAGCTCACGGGGGACTCCAGCTGCACCTGCAGGGTCTTTTCGTCCAGCGCCTTCACACCCAGCTCATCCAGGGGCATTTCGCCCTTGTTGACGGCGACGCTGTTCTTGATCAGCGCGATATCGTAGATCATGAAGGCATACTCGCTCGCGAACGCGGGGTCGCAGGCGCGCTGCCAGCCGTACACGAAATCGTCCGCGGTCACGGGATCGCCGTTGGACCAGAACGCGTCGTCACGGATTTTGAAGGTGTAGGTCAGCCCGTCGTCGCTGACGGTGGTCTCGGCCGCCATCGCGGGCACGGAGGCGCCGGCGGCGTCCATCTGGTACAGACCGTCGGTGAAGTCCGCGATCACTTCAAAGGACGTGCCGTCCGTGGCAACCTGAGGATCCAGAGACTGAACTTCGGTCTCGATGTGCACCTTGAGCACCTTTTCGCCTTCAGCCGCAGCGAAGCTGCCGACCGTCAGCGCCAAGGTGAGGCACAACACAAGAGCGACAAGCTTCATAGCCGAGTTTCTCATGCGCATGTATCTCCTTAGTTTAATTTCTTCCTTTTTGAAGAAGGTCGATGCGATTTCGGAAGATAGATAAATCATAATACGAAAACAATTGAATGTCCACTTTTTTATGTGCGCGGCATTGTACTTTCGTTGTACTCTGTATCCATGATTCCATGGGGATCCAGGGGATTCAGCGACACGCCGTGGACGTGCCCGGCGCGTCGGATCCGCCGAAAACCCGTTTCCGGATTTTCCGGTTCCCAAACGCCGGTTCCTTTGCTTCCGGGTATCAGGCGCTTGTTCGGTCAAACTCATTCGATTCCGGTTTTCGGCGTCTGCCGCAGGCAAAGCCCGCCCGTTTCGCCGCATTCCGCCCAAACCCTGCCGCGTTCGGTTCCGCAGCCGGTCGATTGTCGGCGGGCCGGTCGCCAACGCCTGCTTTTTCGTGTACGGACCGTCCTTTTATGGTCGGGGCTGTCCCTTTCCCGCTGAAAACGAGCGGGAAATCTCATGATGCATATGCCAAAAACGTTTTCGTATTCTCGAAAATCTGCATTGTTCCATGTTCGATCCTGCAAAACGAAGGGAGCCGCCCATCCAATCCGTTTCCAGCGGAAGAAGCGGCCGGCGCTCGGTTGATTTCCGAATCACCGCCTGTGCGCTCATCGCGGATCGCTTTCAAACCCTCCGGAAGCGCCGTCTCCTTCGTCGCATTTGCCGATGCTACTGGGGACCGTGCTTTGCATCCATCAGGCTTGATACCAGAAGCTCCCACGTCGTTACCGGTTCTCCCAAGGGCGCGGCGCGGCCGAAGTCGCTTGCGCGGACAGGCCGTCGACCGGTATCCGCCCTGTCAACGGTCGCCCGGGAGCCGGCCGTCTCCGCGCTCCCGGTAGGGCATGCGCATGTACAGGCTGTGGCCGCGCAGTTCTTCGACCATCTGCTCGATGCGTTTCTGCCGCGTTTCCGTTTTCTTCGCGCGCGCGATCCAGCCCAGATAGTCGTTGCGCTGATACGCGGGCCGCGCGCGGTACGCCTCCGTTACCCCTTCGGCGTTCAAACGCGCCGCGATGTCTTCGGGCATGGGCTTCGACGCCCGTTTCAGTCGGCGGTTCTCCATAGGCGCACCTGTTTCCTTCACCGCTTGCCGGTCAGGATAAAGTCGATCAGCGCTTCCTCGTCGGTAAAATCGTCATAGTCGCCCACCAGCCCGATCCGGTGATAGACGACGCCTTCGCGCTCGTTGCGTTCCAGGCAGTCCAGCAGCTTTTCCGTTCCGTAACGCTTGACAAACAGGCGAAACCCGCGTGGCTTGATCTTGCGCAGCAGCCCTTTGGCGCAGTCGGCCGCGCATTCGTAGCAGCCCGCGTAGTTCTTTTCGATTGAACAGCGCCTGTTCTCGCACCAGTCCCGATCCAGGCACTCCCCGGAGTTACATCCGTGGCAGCGCTCGTTTTCCATGCACAAACAGCACGCAAGGCCGCAGCGTGCGATTCCAAGCTCGCGCTTCATAGACGTTAACCCTCGTTTCAGTGATGTGCTGACAGTATACCATCTATGGGTCGGCTTGGGAAGCGTTCGTCCCCATTGTATTAAAAGAAGTACAAGGCATCCTGTAGCGTGGGAGGCAACCGGCCGCTGTCAAGCAGACCGTATGCTTGTTGCTAGGCCGGGGAGTCGGGCGAGCGTGTCGCCACCCTTCGCGCGGCTTCCGTTACGCATCGATTACACGCTTTACCCAATGCGATCCCTATGAATGTGACTCGCCTGTCGTCGAGGCCCTTCTGCGCTTCCCGTTGGCCAGCTACATAGGGCAAGGGCCTGCGGCCGCCCCTTCGGATGGCGGCGTTACCGCCGATCACCGGGTGGCGGATCGCCGGAGGGGCGGTGTGTGCCGGCCCCGGCGCTCATTTTTCCGCGGCCCCGGCGCTCATTTTTCCGCGGTGTAGGTTTGTCAAACATGTTGGACAGTGTGGTTGCGAAGGAACTCACGGGGCGAGAGCCAGCGAAGCGGTCGCATGGGGAGATCGTTACTGCGATTTTGGTGGGCAGCGAGCTGCCCACCAAAATCGGCGAGCGAGT
>JAAYUF010000017.1 GCA_012517815.1 Clostridiales bacterium | reverse complement strand
GCTACCTGCCGCTGCTGCCGGTACGCCGCATCCTGACCGCTTTCTTCGCCACCAAGCAGACGCGCCACGGCGCGCCCGCGGAACCGGTGGCCGAGCCCGCGGCAACCCAGCCGAGCGTTACCACCACCTCGTCCGGCGCTCCGGAACCGACCCTGTGGCAACCCGCCGCCGTGCAACAGCCGGGCGAAGAAGCGGGCGAAACGGAGTACCGCCCTTTTGGGGAGGCGGCGCCGGTCCAACGGCAGGACAAAGCTGAGCAGCAGAGTTGGGAACCCGTGCCTGTGTATCAGCCTTATCGCCAGGTTGAGCCCGCCGCTCAGCCTGTGACGGCCGCACCCGCGCCCGAACCCGAACCGGTCGAACCCGAACCCGAGCCCGAGCCCGAGCCGGTCCCGGAGCCCGTACCCGTCTATCAGCCGGAGCCCGAACCGGTACCCGTCACGCCCGAGCCGATCCGCCAGCCGGAGCCCGAACCGGTACCCGCCGCGCCAGAGCCCGAGCCGGCCCCGGAGCCTGCGCCCGAGCCGATCCGCCAGCCGGAACCCGAAACGGAGCCTGAACCGGCTGCGCCGACGCCCGAGCCTGAAGCGGTCTATCGGCCGTATCGGTCGGAACCCGCCGAAGCACCCGCCCCCATCACGCCGGTTTACCGCTACGACGCGCCCGCGACGGATGCCTACGCCCAAACCGCGCAGGATGCCCCGACCGCTGAGCCGGAAGATTTCTACAGCAAGGCGTTCCGGCCGGAACAGACCGTGGCCGCCGACGCCATGACGCCCGACGGACCGGATGCGCCCGAACCGCCAGCGGACGCTGCCGCCGATGAGGACGCCCAGCGGTAACATGGCGCTGATTCGACTGGACAAACTTCTGTCCCAAAACGGCGAACGCACGCGGAGCGAATCGGCGCGGCTGATCCGCTCCGGCTGCGTGACCGTGGGCGGCGCGGCGGTGCGCGATCCGTCCGCGAAGGTGGACGCCGACGCGAACCCGGTGGCGATCAATGGCCGCGCCGTAACGGACGAACCGTTTCAGTACATCGTGCTGCACAAACCGGCCGGGGTGCTGACCGCGGCGCGCGACCGGTCCGCCCGGACGGTGATGGACCTGGTACCCGAGGCGCTCCGCCGGCGCGACGTGCTGCCTGTGGGCAGGCTGGATAAGGACACCACCGGCCTGCTGATGCTGACCAACGACGGAGAACTGGCTCACAGGCTGCTCTCCCCCCGCCGGCATGTGCCCAAGGAGTACCTCGCCGTGGTGGACGGCCCGCTGACGCAGGCGGATGCCGACGCCTTCGCGCTGGGCCTGCGGCTGTCCGATTTTACGGCGCTGCCGGCCGGGCTCACGGTGTTGGAAAGCACGGAGAGCCAATCCCGCGCGCTGGTGACCCTTTCCGAGGGGAAATTCCATCAGGTCAAGCGGATGTTTGAGGCCCGCGGGCGGGAGGTGCTGACGCTGCACCGGCAGCGCTTCGGTCCGCTGCGGCTGGATATGCCGCTTGGCGCTTGGCGCTCCCTGACGGCGGCGGAGGTACGCTTGCTCCGCGAGGCGGCGCAGCTTGCGCAGGACTGAACCACTCCCTGCCGAGCCGACCGGGGCCGCGCCGCACCCAACCGACCGAGAGAAGGATTGCATGCCCGACCACTACTATACGCAAAACCCGCAAAGCGAGCATAAGCCCGCGAGCTTTGCCGTACGCTATCGCAACCACACGCTGCTGTTTGAAACGGATAGCGGCGTGTTTTCGCGGCTGTCGATGGATCGCGGCACCCAAGAACTGCTGGACGCCTTGCCGGACGCTGTCGCGGGCCGGGTGCTCGACCTGGGCTGCGGCTACGGCGCGCTGGGCGTCAGCCTGGCCCGCGCCTGCCCCGGGTGCACGCTTACCATGGTGGATATCAACGAGCGAGCGGTCGTCCTGGCGGCCGGCAACGCCCGGCAAAACGGCGTCGCCGCGGAAACGCTCCAGAGCGACGGTTTTTCGGCGCTGGCCGGGCGGACGTTCGACCTGATCGTGACCAATCCGCCCATTCGTGCCGGCAAGGCGGCGCTGCACCGCCTGTTTACGGACAGCGCACGGGCGCTCGCGCCCGAGGGCGCGATGGTGACGGTCATCCGCAAGCAGCAGGGGGCGGCCTCGGCGCTCACGTTTCTGGGCACGCTGTTTGGCCGGGTGGAAACCGTGGCGCGCAAGGGCGGGTACTGGGTGATCCGCTGCACGCTGCCGGCCCCGCGGGGCGACGCCGACGGGAATCACGAACAGAAAGCGATGGAACAGCATGACGTTTGACGCCGCGTTTTTCGACGAACCCATAGACCGGCGCGGCACCGACTGCGAGAAATGGGATGCGATCGCCACCCCGGAGGAACGGGATCTGCTGCCGATGTGGGTGGCGGATATGGATTTCCGCTGTGCCCCCGCGGTGACGGACGCTCTGCTCAAACGCGCGGCTCACCCCGTGTACGGCTACACCCGCCAGAGCGAAGCAGCCGTGGAAGCGATGCTTGGGTTCCTGCATCGCCGGCACGGGCTGTCCCTGACGCCGGATCAGCAGCTGATGCTGCCCTGCGTGGTCACCGGCCTGAAAGCCGCGGTGCGGGCCCTGACCGGTCCGGGCGACGCGGTGCTGGTGCAGCCGCCGGTCTACGGACCGTTCTTTGCCTCCGTGCTGGGCAACGGGCGCAAGGTTATGGAAAACCGCCTGTTACCGGGCGCGGACGGCCGCTACGCAATGGACTGGGAGGGGCTGGAGGCGGCGCTGGCCGGCCCCGTGAAACTGGCGCTGGTCTGCAATCCCCACAACCCGGTCAGCCGGGTATGGACGCGGGAAGAAATGGCCCGCCTCTACGCCCTGTGCGTCAAGCACGGCGTCACCCTCGCGGCGGACGAAATCCACGCCGACTTTGTGTACGACCGCGATACGTTTGCCAGCGCCCTGCTGCTGGACGAGCGCGAGGAAGCCCCGATCCTCGTATTCGCCAGCGCCAGCAAGACCTTTAACCTCGCCGGCCTCCAGCAGGCCGTGCTGCTGACGCGCAACCCGACGCTGCGCGAAGCGATCGGCGCGCAACTGCGCCATGCCGGGGCCGTCAGCGGCAACATCTTCGCGATGACCGCCACCGAAGCCGCCTACCGGCACGGCGACGCGTGGCTGGACGGCCTGCTGGCCTATCTGGACACCGGGCGCAAACGGCTGACGGAGGCGATCGCCCGGGCGCTGCCGTCGGCCGTAATCACACCGATCGAAGCCACCTATCTGGCGTGGGCGGACCTGCGCGCTTACGGCCTGAGCACGGCGGAGCTCATGCGGCGCACGCGCGAGGAGGGCGTCGTGTTTTCATCCGGCCTGTCCTTTGACAGGGCGATGGGCGAAGGCTTTCTGCGGATCAATTTCGCCTGCCCGCACCGACAGACGCTGGAAGCCGTGGCACGTTTGGAAAAGGCACTGGCGGGGCACACCCGCTGAACGACGAACCATTTGGAGGAACGATTGTGGAAACCGTGTATCAGTTCATCGAGGAAAACCGTAACGAACTCATCGAAACCCTGCGGCGCTGGATCGCCGTGCCCAGCCTCAAGACGGAGGCGGAAAGCGACGCGCCCTTTGGCCCGGAAGTGAAGCGCGCGCTGGTTACCGCCCTTGACGACGCCCGCGGTCTGGGCTTTTCGGTTCGCAACATCGATTATTACGCCGGCGACGTGCGCATGGGCCCGGAAGGCGTCGATCCGCTGGCGATTCTGGTTCACCTGGACGTGGTGCCCGTGGGCGCCGGCTGGACGGTCGACCCCTTTGCGGGCGTGGTGGAGGGCGACCGGATCCTCGGGCGAGGCACCAGCGACGACAAGGGCCCTGCGATAGCCGCGCTGTACGCCATGCGCGCGGTGCAGCAGGCGGGCCTTCCCCTCCGGCGCGAGGTGCGCCTGATCCTTGGCTGCGACGAGGAAAGCGGCATGGAGGATATGGCCTACTACAATGCGCATTGCGACATGCCGCGCACCGGCTTCAGCCCCGACGCGAGCTATCCGGTGATCAACACCGAAAAGGGTCTGCTGGTGATGGAGCTGCGCGCGAAAGCGGCGCAGGACGGCCTGCGGGTAAAACGCATCAGCGTGGGCGAGCGCCACAACGTGGTTCCCGGCAGCGCGACGGCGCTGATCGAGGGCGACGCCGACCTTTGCGACCGCATCAATCGGCTGGCCCGGGAAATGACGCTGGATGTGGAGGCAACGCCCGAAGGGGACGACCTGCTGCTGACCGCGACGGGCGTGAACGGCCACGCCGCTTACCCCGACGCGGCCCGCAACGCGATCGGCGAACTGCTGCTGATGCTGCGCGCGCTGGGGGTTACCGGGCCGCTCAGGACGCTGGCGGACACCATCGGCATGGAGTATGACGGCGACGGGCTGGGCGTGGCCTGCTCGGACCATACCAGCGGCCCGCTGACCTGCAACCTGGGCATCCTCCGCTACGACGAGAACGGCCTGTATGCGGTGCTGGATTTCCGTTATCCCCTGCTGGTCAGCGGCGAGCGCGTGGCCGACACGGCGCAGGCGGCCATGGGCCCGGAGATCGAGGCCAAGGTAACGACGATGAAAAAGCCGCACCACGTGGCGCCCAACAGCCCGCTGGTAACGGCGCTGCTCAACGCCTACCATGAGGAAACCGGCCGCGCGCGCGAGTGTGTGGCGACCGGCGGCGGCACCTATGCCCGCTGCCTGCAGGAAGGCGTGGCGTTCGGCGCTTCCTTCCCCGAGGAAGAGGACGTCGCCCATCAGGCGGATGAATACATGTCGCTGGAATCGCTGATGCAAAACGTGCGCATCATCGCGCGCGCCATCGTGATGCTGGCAGGCGTGGAGGCCCCGGAGGGCTGAAACCCCGGCGCATGGCCCTCCGCCGTCCACGCGCGCGGGCACAGGCAACAGATGGAATGAACCGCCAAAGCCGGTACCGTTGCCGGTGCAAAGCGCCCGGCTGACCGTTACGGACCCCCGACGCTTTAGCGGATCGGCGCGCCAGGCCGATCAGGCCGGCACAGGCTTTCGGGTGCGCATGCCCCTTCCTCGCCAAAGGACTCAGGGGCTGCCCGGAACCAAGCCCGGCGGTCGGGCTGGCAGGCCCGGCCGCGCCTGCAAGCGGGCTACGCATCCCGGCGGGCAAAGCCCGGCGCTTGTCTTCAATCGGGTGCCGCGTAGTGGCAGGCAAAACCCGGCACGTGTTTCAAAAGAGTTTTGCGTGTTTGCGGCCAAGGCTTGACATGCGCATGGAACAAAGCTCCGCGTGTCCGCGGCTTGCCTTCGCGCGCGTTTGCAACCGAGCTGCGCATGTCTGTGGACGGGCTTCACCGCCCGCCCGAACGCAAACCTGCCGCTTCGCATGGGCGACTCCGGCGTGCGCCTGCAACCGAAGGCCGTTCACACACAGGGAAACCCGACGCGCTTGCAACAAACCCCGATGAACCCTGAACAAACCGGCGTGCCGCCGCGCGCACCGACCGTGCCGCCGCCCCGCGCCCATTCGGGCCTTGCATGCCCAACCCATACGGAGGAACGATGAGACTCGACAAATTTTTAAAAGTATCGCGCATCATCAAGCGTCGAACCGTCGCCAACGATGCGTGCGCAGGCGGGCGCGTCAGCCTGAACGGCCGGCCCGCCAAGCCCGGCGCGGAGGTGAAGCCCGGCGACACCATGGAGATCCGCTTTGGCAACCGGCTGGGCCGCTACCGGATCCTCGCGGTCGCCGAAACCGTACGCAAGGAAGGCGCCGCGGACCTGTACGAGGTTTTGGAGGAGGACGCGCAAACCCGGGCGGAGCGCGACCAGGCATGAGAACCTGCGCGATTGTGCTGGGCGGCGGCAGCGGCACGCGCATGGGCGCGGGGGTTAATAAGGTATTTCTGCCCATCCGGGGCGTGCCGGCCATCGTAAGGGCCGTCGCGCCCTTTTCCGGCTTATGCGACGGCATCGTGGTGGTGGCGCGCGCCGAGGAAGCGCCCCTGATGGAAGAAACGCTTCGCCGCTTTGGCCTTGGCAGGGCCGTGACCGCCGTGGCGATCGGCGGCGAGGACCGTCAGGCTTCGGTGGCGGCCGGGCTTGCCGCCGTACCGCCGGACGCGCACTGGGTGCTGGTGCACGACGGCGCGCGCGCGCTGGTCACCGAGGAGCTGATCCGCCGGGCGCTGCGCTCCGCCGAGGAACACGGCTCCGGCGTGGCTTCGGTCGCGGTCAGCGATACCATCAAGCGCGCCGGCACGGACGGTCTTGTCGCCGAGACGCTCGACCGGGAAACGCTTCGCGCCATGCAGACGCCGCAGGCCTTCCGGGCGGCCGATCTCCGCCGCGCCCACGAGATCGCGGCCCGCGACAGCTACCGCGCCACCGACGACGCGGCCCTGCTGGAACACGCGGGCCTGCCCGTTTACCTGTGCGAGGGCAGCCGCGAGAATATCAAGCTGACGACGCTTTTGGATTTGCGGCTGGCGGAGGTTCTGCTGGCCGCGCGGGACGAGGAGGCGGGGCTATGATGCGCATCGGCCACGGCATGGATGTGCACCGGCTGACGGAAGGGCGCGCGCTGATCCTCTGCGGGGTGCGCGTGCCTTATGAAAAGGGCCTGCTTGGCCACAGCGACGCGGATGTGGCGACCCATGCCCTGATGGACGCGCTGTTGGGCGCGGCGGCGCTGGGCGACATCGGCCTGCTGTTTCCCGATACCGACGAACGCTACCGCGGCGCGGATTCTCTGGCCCTCCTGGACGAGGTCCTGCGCAGGCTTGCCTCGCTGCGCCTTGCGCCGGCGAACGTGGATATCACCATCGTAGCGCAGCAGCCCAAGCTCAGGCCCTATATCGACGTCATGCGGAAAACGCTGGCGGACCGGCTGGGACTTCCGGTGGATTGCGTCAGCGTGAAGGCGACCACGACCGAGCGCCTTGGGTACGAGGGCGAAGGGCTGGGGATGAGCGCGCACGCCGTGTGCCTGCTTCGGGAGCGGGAACCGGAGGATGCGGCGAAAACGTAAGGCCACGAACGCCCCGGGCTTGCGGGCGAAGGGCTGGGGATGAGCGCGCACGCCGTGTGCCTCCTTCGGGAGCGGGAGCCGGAGGAAGCGGCGACAGCGTAAGGCCGACGAACGCCCCGGGTTGCGGGCGAAGGGCTGGGGATGAGCGCGCACACCGTGTGCCTGCTTCGGGAGCGGGAGCCGGCGCCCGGGCTAACGGCATAAACGAAAGGCCCTGGCGGAGCGCCGCGCGCTTTGCGCGGCGGCGGCGCGCGTGCCGCAACGGACGGGGATCGGCGAAAGGATGGGCTGCATGCGGAACCGGCACAGGCAAAGCGCGGCCATCCGACTGGGCGGGGAGGAACGCAGCCGCCTGATTCCTGCGCTTGCGCTGTGCTTTGGGCTTGGCGTATGGCTGACGCCGCGCCTCACCCAGGGGCTGTGGCCTCTGTGGATGATCCCGCTGACCCTGCCGTTGGCCGCGGCGCTGCGCCTGTCCGGGCGTCCGCTCCGCTGGGCTTGCCTTCCGCTGGCGCTGATGGCGGCGCTTTTATGGACGCAGTTCCGGCTGAACCCGGCCCAGCCTGACGAAGGTACGTATGGGCAGATCACGGCGGTGGTCTTTGGCGAACCGGCCCAGCGCGACGACGGCCGTGTGGCCGTCACCCTCTGTGAGGTAACGCTGGACGGCGTACCCCAGCCCGGGCGTGCGTACGGCACGCTGGACGCTTCCGCCGGCATCCCCACCGACGGCCTGTTCGACGGGGCGGCGATCAGCTTTCAGGGTACGGTCTACCACCCGTCCGGCAAACAGAACGAGTTTGATTTTGATTTCCGGCTCTGGCTGCTGCAAAACGGCATGCAGTACGGCATCACGGGCGTACGGTCGCTGACGGTCCACAATGCGGCCGCCACCGCCCCGGTCGCCAGCCTTGCCGCGCGCGTGCGCGCGCTGAGCCGCGAGCGGTTTCAGACGGTGATCGGCGATACCTGGGAACTGGCCATGGCGATGCTGCTGGGCGACCGGAACGCGCTGGCGGGGGAGGATCAGGCGGCGTTCCAGCGCGCGGGGATCGCGCACCTGATGTCGGTATCCGGCCTGCACGTAGGGCTGCTGGCCATGGCGCTTCTGTGGATCATGCGCAGGGCGGGTCTCCGCAAGGGCCTGCGCTTCCCGGTTGCCGCCGTGTTTCTGGCGTTTTACTGTACGCTGACCGGGTTCTCGGCTGCTTCGGTGCGCGCCTCCGTCATGACGCTGGTGTGGCTGCTCGCGCAGGCCGCGGGCCGAAAGCCCGATCCGCTGACGACGCTTTCGGCGGCGCTGCTCGCGGTGCTCGTGATCAATCCCCTGCAACTGTTTTCGGCCGGATTTGCGCTTTCGTTTCTGGCCATCGGCGGGATGCTGCTGCTGTACCAGCCGCTGCGCGCCGCGCTGACCCCGGCCGCTTCCGAAACGGGGGCATCCGGGCGCGGCCGCCGCGGAAAGCGATGGAGTGGCAAGGTTTTGGGAAAGGCGCGCGATTGGTTCGCGGGCAGCCTGTCGGCGCAGGCGGGGGTGCTGCTGCCCACGGCGGAGGCGTTTCACCGCCTGCCACTGTACGGCATCCTGTTTAACCTCCTGGCGGTGCCGCTGGCCTCGCTGCTGGTGCCGCTGTACGCGGTTACGCTGCTAATGTCGCTCATCCCCGGCATCGGCGGCTGGCTGGGCCGCGTGCCCGGCTTTGCGGCCGGGATGGGCGGCGCGCTGCTACGGTGGTTTGCGCATCTTTCCGACAGCCTGCCCTACGCGCAGGTGCGGGTGCCCTCGCCCAACCTGTGGGCATACGCCGGGATGCTTCTCTGCGCCGTGGCGGTGTCACGCTACGTGCGCGCCGGGGCCGGCCGACGGGCGCTGGCGGTCGCGCTGACGGTGCTGATCGCCTGCGCCGGCGCGTACCTGACGCGGCCGGCGGCGCTGCGCTACCACCAGTTTGCGGTGGGGCAGGGCGACGCCGCCCTGATGGTGGATCACGGGTTTACCGTGGGGATCGACGTGGGGCCGGACGGCGGCGAAATCACGGAGCGGCTGCTGGCGGAAGGCCGCGATCTGGACCTGCTGATCCTCACGCACCTGCATGCGGATCACGCGCTGGGGTTGCAGTCGCTGCTGGACGCGGGCATCGGCATCCGCCGCGTCTGCCTGCCCCAAGGCGTGCAAAACGCCGACGCGGGCGCGGAAGCGCAGGAGGTCTGGGATATGCTCAGCCGCATCGGCATCCCGATCGAAACGCTCGCGGCAGGGGATTGCCTGACCTTTGACGAATTGAGCATCGAAGTGCTTTGGCCGCAGGCCGGACATACGCGCGCCGGCACGGACGCCAACGAGCGCTCCATGGCGACGCTGTTGCGATTGGGCGGGCTGCGCATCCTCAGCACGGCGGACAACTCGCAGCTGTATGAACCCTACATCGCGGTGCCGTGCGACGTGCTCAAGGTGGGGCACCACGGCAGCCGCGCCGCCACGTCGGAGGCGCTGCTGAACGCGGCCGCGCCCGCCCTGGCGCTGGTCACGTGCCGTTCCGGCGCCGCGCTTCCCGCCGAGGAAACGATGGCGCGGCTGGCCGAGCACGGCGTATGCGTGCTGCGCACCGACCGCACGGGCGAGATCATCCTCGAGGCGACCGCCGCGGGCTACCGCGCGCGCACCTATCTAGCGGAGGCAACGGATGAACCATAACGATTTTTTTGAGGAGCTGAAGGCGGGGCGAACGCGGCCTATGTACCTGCTGGAAGGGCCGGAGGAATACATCAAGGGCCAGGCGTTGGCCCGGCTTTGCGCCTTGCTGCTGCCCGAAGGGCTGGAGGAGATGAACCGGTCGGAACTGCTCAACCCCGAAGCGGACGAGCTGATCGCCGCCGCCGAAACGCTGCCCTTTTTGGCCGAACGGCGCGTGGTGATCGTGCGCGACAGCGATCTGCTGACCGCGACGAAAAAGAGCGACGACACGAAATCGGACGCGGTCCGCCGCTATCTGGAAAGCCTTTCGCCCACGACCTGCCTTGTGTTTACGGTGCGGGGCAAAGCGGACGCCCGAAAGGGCCTGTACCTGACGCTGAAAAAGGCGTCGGCGATCGTCGACTTCTCCCCCATGGGCGACGCGGAGGCGGCGAACTGGGCGGTCAGAACCATCCGTTCGTTGGGCAAACTGATGGACCTGACCACCGCGCAAAAGCTGATCTTCACCGTGGGGCATGACGCGGCGCTGCTCAAACAGGAAATGGAAAAGCTGACGCAGTACGCGGGCGAGCGCGCGACCGTGACCGACGAGGATATTGACGCCATCTGCGTGAAATCGCTGGAATGCACGGTGTTCCAGATGGTGGACGCGCAGGTGACCGGCCGCATCGGCGACGCGATGCTCCTGATGCGCGGGCTGCTGGAAAACGGCGAGGACCGGTTCATGGTGCTGGCGATGCTGCTGAGGCAATACCGCATGCTCTACCACATGAGCCGACTGACGCAGGAGCGCGTTGCGCCGGGCTCGCTGGCGGGGCTGCTGGGCATCCCGCCGTTTGCCGTGGCCCGCACGCAGGCGCAGGCGCGCCGGTATCCGCCGGATAGGCTCAAGGCGGCGTACGATTATCTGCTTGATCTGGAGTACCGGCTCAAATCCGGGCAGACGCCGCAGGAAGGCAGCGCCGAGAGCGCGATGTTCATGCTGGAAGGGATTTTGCAGAACGCCCGATCCTAGCGTGTTTTGTCGGGTTAACGCGGGTTGCCGCAGAGAGCCGCCCGTACCGCCGCCGAGCCGGAAGCGCATAGGGGCCGACGGCCCATCCGGGGTTTGTCGCGGAGCCCCGACGTTCCCTGCCGACACCCGCTGCGCCTGCCCCATGGACATCGCTGCGCCCGGATGAAGCCGCTGCTAACGGCAAGCCCCCTGCAGGGAACCTGTCCTGCAAGGGGCTTGCCGATAGGCGCGTCCGCTTTCGGCGGAGCCGGACGCGCCGTGTCGGAAGGCTTCTCCCGCGCTGCCCGCCTGATCCGTTGTCCGATCCTGAACGGTTCGCTCTCACGGTGGGTTTTTCTGCGACATCGTCGCTAAACCCGAAGCGGCCCGCTACGGTTTCGCTTCCGTTCCTCGCACCGGCAGCAAACCGTTCGTGAGCCTGTAGGGATTCCGCGTTAAACCGCAGGGCAGTCCGGCGCGTTTCCCATCAGGCTTCGCCGGAAGAAACGCCGTCCAACGCGGCCTTCTCGTCGGCGGTCAGGGCGAAGGTCAGGGCGATGGCGTTAGCCTCGGCCTGCGCCGGGGATTTGACGCCCGTAATCACCACGCCGCCGGGCAGCGAGTCCAGAATCCACCGCACAGCCACGCCGGACACCGGCACGCCGTGCGCCCGGGCAATCGGCCGCATGGCCTCGACAATGCGAAGATTCTTTTTCAGCTTATCGCCGTAGAAGTTGTCGTACACGCTGCGGCTGCGGCGGTCATTGGCTTCGAAATGCACGTCCGCGCCGTACTTGCCGGTCAGCATCCCCTGCCCGAGGCTGCCCCAGGTGAGGGGCGCGGCGGCCAGGCCGTCGGCGATCCGTCGCATGGCGGCTTCATCGTCCCTGTGGGCGAGGCTGAAGTGGTTTTGGAAGGTCGCGATATGTTCGCGGTAAGGCTCCAGCTCCGGCAGGATCGCCGGGTCGATGTTGCTTAGGCCGATCGCGCGGATGTCGCCTTTTTCCTGATGGCGGATCAACGCTTCCATCATCTCGGATACCGGGGTGACCCCGTCCAGGTAGTGCGCCTGATACAGGTCGACGCAGTCGGTTCTGAGCCGGGCAAGGCTCGCGGCCAGCGCCTTTTCGATATAGGCGGGGCTGTTGTCAAAGAACGTTTTGCCGTTTTCCACCCGCACGCCGAACTTGGTGGCGAGCACCACCTGCCCGCGGTGGGCCCGCAGCGTTTCGCCCAGCGTTTCCTCGCTGCGGCCCAGGCCGTAGGTATCGGCAGTGTCGAAAAAATTGACGCCCAGTTCGATGGCGCGCAGCATCGCGCGCTCCACTTCGGCGCGCGATACGTTGCCCCAGCCGAATTCGCCGGCGGGGCAGCCGCCCATGCACAGGCGGCTGACCGTAAGCGCGGTGCCCTTCAGGTTGATCGTTTCCATAAACGGCTCCTTTTCTAGCGGAAAAAATCGGGACCGCGGCGACGCTCAGGGGCGCCGGAGCCCTTTGGGATAGTGGTTTTTCAGCCAACCGTCGCTGGCCTTCACAAACCCCAGCGCCAACCCGCGCGTTGTGACGACGCCATAGCCCCGCGCAGTCTCCGGCGCGGGGAGGGCTTCGCCGCGAAGGTAGGCGCGCGCCTGCTCGTCCGACAGGGCGAAACCGCGCAGGGGGCAGGGCGGCGCGGCCATGGCCAGCGCGTGATCCGGCGCAAAGACCTTGCCTTTCAGCTGACCCAGCGCCAGCCCGGCGCGCAGAACGCGGATGCCGCGCAGGGGCGGCAGCGGCGGCGCGCACAGCAGCGTATCGCCCAGCCTGGCATTGGGTACGGGCGCTGGCGGCTCGCCGCCCGCGGCCTGGAAGAAGGTCGGCCGCGCGGCTTGCGGATCGCAGTCCGCCCAGAAAGCGGCAAAGGCATCGGCGGCGAGCCGGTCGGCAGGTTCCAGCGCCTCCTCCGCAGGCAGCAGCGCGCTGGGAGCGTCCGCTTCGTCCCGGCCGGGCCGCGTTTTGCGCAGCAGCGCCACAAAGTGGCCTTCGCCGGCGATCTCATGCGGGTAGAGGTGCAATCCGCCCCGGAGGGAAGGGAGGCTTCCTCCAGGCCCTACGGAAACGGAAAACGAAACGGGCTCCAGTTCCGGGTAGGCCGCCAGCAGGGCCGCGACCGTATCCTCGTTTTCCTCGCGGTTGAGGGTGCAGGTGGCGTAGCAAAGCCGTCCGCCGGGCCTGAGCATGGCGCAGGCGCTTTCCAGAATGTGCGCCTGCCGCCGGGCGCAACGGGCGGGCGCGTTCTCGTCCCATTCAAGTCGGGTTTCCGGGTGGCGGCGGAACATGCCCTCGCCGCTGCACGGCGCATCGACCAAAACCGCGTCGAACAGGGAAGGCCAGGCCTGCGCCAGTTTCGCCGGATCGGCGCAAACCGCCAGCGCGTTGGCGACCCCCATGCGCTCAAGGTTTCGGCTGAGCACCTGCGCGCGCGCGGGCACGATCTCGTTGCATACCAGCGTCCCCCGCCCGGCCATCGCGGCGGCCAGCTGCGTGGATTTTCCCCCGGGCGCGGCGCAGAGGTCCAACACCGTTTCTCCGGGCCGGGCGTCCAGCACCGCCGCGGGGATCATCGCGCTGGGTTCCTGCACGTAGTATGCGCCCGCCTCGTGCAGCGGCAGCGCGCCCGCGTCGCTTTGGGCGGCCAGCAGGAAGCCGTTGGGCGCCCACGGCAACGGTTCGCCCAGCCCGGCGACCAGTGCGGCAAGCGGCGCGTCCGGCGTTTTCAGCGGATTTTGCCGAAGCCCGCGAAGCGCGGGCTCCTCCATGGCCGCCAGATAGGCGGGCGCGTCCGGGCCAAGCTGCGCCGTCATCCGCCGCACAAAGGCGGGCGGCAGCGGGAGGGTCATGCCAGGTCATCCTCCAGCCATTCCGGCAGCATCAGGGGCTCCAGCGGAAAATAGATCGACCGCATGTCGGGCGGCAGATCGCTCAGAAACTTGCGGTAACCGGCCACCATGCCGACCGGCACCCCCAGCCGACGGCCGACGCGCGCCAGCAGCTCCTGCGCGTCGATCAGGTCGCGGGCCGCCGTCTGGCGCTGCAGGTTGGCGTTGTTGACCAGCGCATCGGGCGTCAGGCGCGCGCGGGACTGGATCAGCCGGAACAGGCCGCAGATGTCGTCCTCCGTCGCGGACATCGGCCGGAAGGGGTTGACGACGTAGAAAACCTTCATCCGGTCGCGGATCGGACGGATGAAGGGGGCGTAGCGGCCCAGCGCCGTCGCGCCCGCCTCATCCCCGCCGACGTCGATGACCACATGGTCGTACCGGCCCGGCTCAAACACCCCCTGGATTTCTGCGGGCAGCGCGGGGATATCCACCGTGGACAGCGCAAAGGAAGGCATCATGACTTCGATGCCTTCCTTGCGCAGCAGTTCGGCGCGCTCGGCGCTGCGAAAATACGGATTGACGGTGTCCAGATCGACCAGCGCGACCCGCCTTGCGGACGAGCGGCGCAGCTGGCGGGCCAGCGCGAGGGAAAGCTCGGTTTTTCCGCTGCCGTAATGGCCGACGATCACGTAATAGGATGCGTCGAGGGTGAGCACTACTCCTCTTCCTCGCTTTCAGCTGCTTTTTTGGGGTAGACGGGCGCGTGAAAAGCGCTTTTCACATCGACGGTCGATTGCAGATCGCGGATGCTCAGCGGGTTGCGCTCATCCTCGCCGCTTACCAGGCTGCGCGCTTTTTTCGCCAGCGCGCTCAGGCCCCGCGGCCTGGCGAGGGGATCCTGCGGGGACGACCCCGGGTAGGGGACGAAATCCGGGTAGTCGCTGTCGGGCGCGCGGCGCGATTCCGTAAGCGCGTCCTGGTTTGTCAGGCCGATGTTCTGGTGAAAGGTTTCCAGATCCAGCCCCGGATGAACGGGTTCCGCCGATGCGGGTTCCGCGCGGGGGGTAAACAGATCTCCGGGCAGGGGGCGGGACGCGGCGGCGCGCAGTTCCTGCAACTCGTGGTAAGGTTCCGGCTGCGCCGTGCCAAACACGGGGGTCAGCCCCGCGGCGAGGTTTTCATCGGCTGCGCCGGCGGCCGTGACGCTGCCATAGCGGTCCGGCAGGCCCTGGATGCAATCCAGATCGTCGTCAAAGCGGGGCTCGTCGGTGAAGGGCTCCGGTTCCAGCGGCTCGCGGTAGGGGATCGGCGCGTAGGTGGCCGTGGGCGCGAAGCGCGCGTCCGGAGAAAAGGGAATGTCGGGCATGCCCGGCAGGTTGCCCGCGCGCGCGGAGGCGTACTCCGGGGGACGGTTGCGATAGGAATGCGCAGGCAGGGACGCCGGGTACGCTGCGGCCGGCGGATAGGCGGCGGCCGGCGCACGGCCGGCCGCCCCGGCTACGGGGTATCCGTCCCCGTCCGAGGCCCGGGACCGGCCGGCCGGCGCGTCATAACCGGGCGGGGCATAGGCGGGCGGGGCATAGGCGGGCGGCCGATCCCACGCGGGAAGCGCGCCGGAACGGCTGCCTTGCGGGGCTGCCGCGCCATAACCGGAAGGAGCGTCCCACGGCCTCTGCCACTCGTCCGGCTGAAAGGCCTCATCCTCGGGCGCGTATACCGGCGCGTCGTCCCACTCGGGCGTTTCATGCGCCCATTCGGCCCGCGGCCCGCGCGGGTCCGGAGCGTCCGACAGCCGGCTGTCCGGCTGATATCGCGCGCCGGCGGCGTCGTAGGTGCGGGTCACGGCGCCGGCTGACGCGGTCGCGTAGCGCGCGGTCGTTGCGTCGTAAGGGCTGCGGGGCGCGTACGCTCCGGGGGCGCGATAGGGTGAAACGGCCGGCGCATCCTCCGGCGCATCTTCTTCCCGGCGGGACGCTCTGGCTTGCCGCCGGGCTTCGCGCCTGGCGCGGCGCACCGCGAAGGGCCGCCACCGCACCAGATAAATCACGCGATCCACCACAAAGCCGCCCACGCACATCACCAGAAACACGAGTTGCCAGTGTTCGCGCAGGAAGCGTATCAGCGCGCCGCTGCGGTCGCTGCTCAGCAACGCCCACACGGCGTTGAACGCCGAGCGCAGCCATCCCAGCAGCAGGGAAAGGAAGGCGTTGGTGAAACCGTTCATCAATCGGCTCCTTTGACAGGGGTTAGTTGTCCGTGATGGTCACCGACACGTTTTGCGGGGTAATCGCGTAGGTGAAGGACTGTTCCTCCGCGTTGCGGATGGATAGTTGCACGGGCAGGGCGTAGGTGCCGGGGGCAAGCCCGGCCGTTGATACGTAAGCCTGAAGCGCGGAGGCCTTCAGCGTGTCGAACTGGAGCTTGGGGCCGGTGACCGTAACCGATACGGCCTTGGTCTGGCTTTCGGCGCTCAGGCCCGAGTCCGTTCCCGAGAGGGTCAGCGGGACATCCGCAAAATCTCTGGCGACCAGCGTGGGCCCGATTTCCACCGACAGCATCACGCTGTCGGTGCTCAGGTACACCAGCTCGGAGGGTTTGCGCACCTTCACCTCGGCGGCAAAGGAGGCGTCGCGGTTGCTCACGTCCACGGCGTGTTCCAGAAACAGCGAATCCAGCGCGCTCAGCGCTGTTTCGTCGCCCGCGGCGATCAGCACGTTGGGCGAGGGGGTTACGGACTTGACCTCGTACCCTTCGGCGGGGGTTCCGCTGGTCAGGGTCAGGGCGTTGAGCGACAGGGACTTGGTGGGGTAAAGCTGCTGCTCGACGACGATGGAGCGCAACAGCACGCCCGCGGTGCTGGCCTCGATGAAGGTATCGTCCAGCACGTTGCCATCCTCGTCCTCATAGGTCATGGGCAGCGCCGTGCGCACCAGCCCTGCCTGCGCCGGCAGGCGGGAGGCGTCAAAATCCACCGCTACGCGCGCGATGCGGGAGACCACGCTTTCCGGACCGCTGACCGATACCACGGACGGATCCAGCGTGGGGGAAGCGCCGTAAAAGCCGCTGGGAAAACCGCCGGTCTGGCGCACGGTGATGGGAAGCCGGTAGCTGGTCACGTACCGGTCGACCGTAACGCTGATGCTCTCCGGATAGACTTCCGCTACCGTCCCGTAGGTGGTGGTGGAGGTGGTGGAGATTTTCAGCGTCTGTTCGCCCGTTTCCGTAATCTTGGACAGATCGATGCGCGGGTTGTAGTTGGAAGCGGTGACGCTGTTGTACTCGCGCTGAGGCACGTCCACGCGCAGGCGAACCGCCGCCGTGGAAGCGTCCATATCGCTGACGACGATAAACCCGTTGCGCCGGAGCGCGTCGCTGCCGGTGACGCTTACGGGCACGTCGGTAAACACGCGCTCGCGGGTCAGCGTTGGATCCTGCGTGATCAGCCCGGCCCAGAGGGACACCGCCAGCACCAGCGCCAGCAGTTTCCACATCAGGTTATGGGAAAGCACGCCCCAAAACTTGCGGGGCAGTCCCTTGAACGCCCTGACGAGGGGCCGGTCTGCGCGGGCGGGCTTGCGCTGCGGTTCCGTGTTCATGAAGCCCCTCCTTTGCGCCGCTTGGTTTTTTCCAGCAACGTGTTCCACAGGCTGTTTTCCCGCTGATGGTACATGGACAGCAGCACCTGCTCCAGCGCGCCGCGGTCCAGGTGCCGCGTCAGCCTGCCCTCCCTGGCCATGGAGATGATGCCGGTTTCCTCGCTGACGATCAGGGTGACCGCGTCGGTCGTTTCCGTGATGCCCAGCGCCGCGCGGTGGCGCGTGCCCAGTTCGCGGCTGATGCTCTTGCCTTCGCTGAGGGTCAGGAAACAGGCGGCTGCCATGATTTTGCTGCCGCGTATCACCACAGCCCCGTCGTGCAGCGGGGTGTTGGGCTCAAAGATATTCTCCAGCAGCGCGCTGCTGATGCGGCTGTCCAGCCGCGTGCCGGTTTCGATGACGTCCTTGAGGCCGATGCGCTGCTCAAACACGATCAGCGCGCCGACGCGCCGCCGGCTCAGGGATAAAAGACAGCCGGTGATCTCCCGCACGACGTGTTCGTTTTCGCCCTGATCGGACAAGCGGGAACTGTCCCGGATCGCGCCGCGCCCGATCTGCTCCAGCGCTTTTCGCAGTTCCGGCTGGAACAGGATCACCAGCACCACCGCGCCGTTGTTGACGACGTTCTGCAAAATCCAGTTGAGCGCCGTCAGGCCCAGAAGATCGCTGACCCAGCTGGCCAGCACCAGCGTCACCAGCCCCTTGAGCACCGCGCTGGCCCGGGTTTCCCGGGTGAGCATCAACAGCTCGTACAGCAGGAAGGCCACGATCAGGATATCGACGATATCGTTGATGCTGGGGCGGTTGAACACATTCCAGATCACGTTCTGTATTTGCGTCCACAACGTTTGCATGCGCCCGCGGCCCCCTTTCATCGCAACGATCCCACATGCCTTGATTATACTACATTCACCCGGATAGATAAACCCTGCGCCGTAAATTTCACGCCGGGGGGAGGCCGCAGGGAAGGCGACGCACGGTTTTCAGGGCGCGGGGGCGACGCGCGCGCGGCTTTGCAAGACCGGCGGAACATGGTATAATCAGAACCGGTGGCAATGCCGCCGGGAGGGGACGCGCCATGGAACACGAGGGACACCGGCGGCGGATGCGCGAGCGCTACCTCAGTCAGGGGCTGGACGGGTTTGCCCAGCATGAGATACTAGAGCTTCTCCTGTTTTACGCGATTCCCCAAAAGAACGTCAACCCGCTGGCGCACGCGCTGATCGACCGCTTCGGCTCCCTGCACGCCGTGCTGGGGGCGACGCCCCGGCAGCTGATGCAGGTGGAAGGCATCGGGGAGTACGCGGCGACTTTCCTTTCCCTGCTGGGGCCAGTCGCGCGCACGGCCGAGCGCAGCCGCGAGGGTCAGCGCGTGCGGCTGAGCAACCGCAAGGCCGCGGTCAACTACTGCATCCGCCTTCTGGCGGGCGAGAAGCGGGAAATGTTTTACGCCGTGTGCCTCAACGGGCAGATGGATACGCTGGGCGACGCGCTGATCGCCAAGGGGTCGCTCAGCGACGTGCCGGCCTACCCCCGCATCGTGGCGGACGCGGCCCTCACCCACAACGCGCACGGCGTGCTGCTCTGCCACAACCACCCCGGCGGCAGCGTAACGCCGTCGCAGGCCGATCTGGACGCGACGGACACCCTGCATAGGCTGCTGAGCGAAATCGAGGTCGTGCTGGTGGACCACATCATCGTATCGGGGCAGGAAGCGCTGAGCATGGCCCGCAACGGGATGATCCGCAGGGGACCGGCGCCGGAGGGCGCGGAGGCCCGCGTCGCCGTTTCGGACGGCGAGGGACGCCCGCCCTGCGGGCTGAAAATTGATCACCTGACCATAACGGAGGACGCATGAAACCACATGAAACCACACGCAAGCCAAGTACCCGGAGGCGCCCGACGGTCGGGCGGCTGCTCCGCCTGATGGGCTGGCTGGCCCTGCTGGCCGTCGTCGCCTACGGCGCGCTGATCGGGTATGTCTGTTACCGGGAAGCCCATGTGCCCGCGCCGGCCGGGTATGACGCCATCATCGTGCTGGGCGCGCAGGTGAAGCCGGACGGCGAGCCCTCCGTGCAGCTGCACTGGCGGCTGGACAAGGCGCTGGAGATGTACCGCGCTTATCCCTGCGTGGTGGTGGTCTGCGGCGCGCAGGGCGGGATGGAACCGCGGCCCGAAGCCGATGTGATGCGCGAGTGGATGATCGCCCAGGGCGTGCCCGCGGATCAGGTTTATACCGACGCGCTCAGCATGGATACGCGGGAGAACATGGAAAACGCCAAGACGATCCTGGACGGGATGGGCCTGACCCGGCCGTTGGTGGTCACCAGCGACTATCACCTGCCCCGCGCGATGGCGATCGCCGCGGACGCCGGGTTTGACGATCCGCAGGGCGCGGGCAGCCTGTGCCGGCCGGAATTTGAGTTCTGGTTTCAAAACCACAGCCGGGAGGCGCTCGCATGGGTGAAGTACTGGCTGGTGCGCTACGTGGGGCTGCCGCTATGACGCACGGGGAGATGGCGCAAGCCTTCCGGGAGCGCCTCGCGGGGCTTGCCATCGAGCTGGACGGCCGCGTTGCGGAGCGGCTGGCCCGCTACCAGGCGTTGCTTTGGGAGTGGAACGGGCGCATGAACCTGACTGCGGACGCAAGCCCGGAGGCGACGCTGGATCGGCATTTCATGGATTCACTGGCGCCGCTGGCCCTCAAGGGCCTGTTCCCGGACGGGGCGCGGCTGATCGACGTGGGCGCCGGGGCGGGTTTCCCGGGGCTGGCGCTGGCGATCGCCCGACCGGATCTGGATGTGCTGCTGCTGGATTCCCTGCAGAAGCGGATCGGCTTTCTGGACGCGGTGGTGGCCGAACTGGGCCTTGCGAACGTACGCACCCGGCACGCGCGCGCGGAGGACGGCGCTCATGATCCGTCGCTGCGCGAGCGGTTCGACGTGGCGGCGGCGCGCGCCGTGGCCATCGCGCCGGTGCTGATGGAGCTGCTGCTGCCCTTCGTGCGGGTCGGCGGGCGGGCGGTATGTTACAAAGGCCCCGCCGCCGAGGAGGAGGTATCCGCCGGCAACCGCGCCGCGCTGGCTTTGGGCGGCGGCCCGCTGCGCGTGCTGGATTCCCCTGTGCCCGGCCAGCCGGACTGGAAACACTGCGTCCTGCTGTCCGACAAACGCGCGCCCACGCCGGCCCGTTACCCGCGCAAGGCGGGCGTGCCCGCGAAACAGCCGCTCGGAACGCCGGGCGCGTAAACCGGGAGCGCCTGCTGGCGCACGCGCGCAGGCGGTCGCAGGCACGGGCCCGATCCCCGTGCCAGGCGGGAGCGCCGGCGGCAACGCCATCGGGCAAGACGGCAGCTTCCATGGCAATCATCTGTGGGCACGCGCCGACCGAGGGCTTGCCCGACCAAATCAGCGGTACCGAATCTCGCCTGATGCGGCGGCGCTCCAACCGCTTGGCGAAAAACCACGAAGCCACGGCGTCCGGCGGTTACAACCCGAAGCTCACGTGAACCGTGGCATCCGCCGGGTAAAAACCGATGACCATTTGTCGCCCTGCCCTGCGGCGGGGCGTTTCCGTCCCCCGCCGGCAGGGAAGCCGACGCCCGCGGCCGTGCGCCGGCGCCCGGACCTTGGCCGTCACGCTGCCCGCACAGGCGCGCAAAGCGGCCCGTCAGGCCCGGTTTGCCTTTACGGCACGCGCCGCGTGTGCTATACTGTGCCTGTGCAAAGGAGGCGGCAGAATGAAACGCGCCCTGGCGACGCTGGCGGCGTTGCTGATGCTGGCCGGCTCCGCGCGTGCGGAAACGCGCCTGTACGCCTTCCCCTGGGACGAACCGCCCGAAGCGCTGTCCGACACGGCGATGGCTGTGCTGGAAGGGGAGCGGACCGTCACGCTGACGTTCGCGGGGGACTGCACCCTGGGCGGCGAAACCGGCGGGAGCGCGAAACGCTTTGCCTACACGGCGGAGTCGCAGGGATACGGATATCCGCTGATCAACCTGCGGCCGCTGTTTTCGGCGGACGATCTGACGCTGGTCAACCTGGAAGGGGTGCTCAGCGACCGGACGCTCATCAAAACGGATAAGGAGTTCAATTTCAAGGGGAAACCCGCCTACGCGGATATTCTCGCCCTGGGCGGGGTGGAAGCCGTCACCCTGGCCAACAATCACGCGCTGGATTACGGCGCGGCGGGGCTTGAGGATACCCGTGCGGCGCTGACCGCCGCCGGCCTTGCGTGGTGCGATGAAGCGCATGTGCTGGTGCTGGACGCGGACGGCGTGCGCGTGGGCGTTACCGCAAGCGTTATGGGGCTGGACCGGAAGCTGTTTCTCCGCCAGGCGGCGACGCTGCGCGAACTGGGGTGCGCCACGATCGTGCATGTGATGCACATGGGCGTGGAATACGCCGATACCCTGACCGCGGCGCAGGTTTCCACGGCGCGGTTTCTGGCGGAGCAGGGCGTGGCGCTGGTGGTTGGGCATCACCCGCATGTGGCGCAGGGCCTGGCCGTGATCGACCGCACGACGGTTGCCTACAGCCTGGGCAACTGCGTGTTCGGCGGCAATACCGACCCCCGGGATTACGACGCGTGCGTGCTGTCGGCCGCGTTTCACTTTCTGGACGGGGCGCTGACGGACACACAGGCTACGGTATGGCCCATCCGGGTCAGCGGCGATACCCGCCGCAACGACTATCAGCCGGTGCTGCTGTCCGGGGAGGACGCGGCGCGGGTGATGGACAAAATGCAGACTACGTCGGCGTTTGCGCTGGCGCCCTTCATTCCCGGGCGGGGGGCCGTGCAGCCGGCGGTGGACTGGCGATAGGAGGATCATCATGGAGCAGCAGTTGCATACGACGGTAGAAAGCATGCGCAGGCACGGTTTTACGGTGGTGGAGCTGGAGACGGCCGCACAGGCGAAAGACTACCTGCTTTCGCGAATTCCGGCGGGCAGCTCCGTAGGCGTGGGCGGCTCGGTGTCCATCCGCGACATCGACGTGATGCCCGCGCTGGAACAGAAGGGCTGCAAGGTATACACCAGCTGGGGCGCGAAGAAGGAAGACGTGCCCATGATCTTTGAAAACAGCCGCAAGGCGGACGTATACCTTTCCTCCGCCAACGCCCTGACCCGCAACGGGAGCCTCGTGCTGGTGGACGGCAACTGCAACCGCGTGGGCGCGATTCTGGACGGCCCGCGGGTTGTGTACTTTGTGGTGAGCCATTCCAAGTGGGTGGACGGCGGCATCAACACCGCCGTGGCGCGCATCAAGCAGACGGCCTGCCCCCAGAACGCGCGCCGCCTGGGCCTGCAAACCCCCTGCGCCGTTACCGGCCTGTGCAAGCCCGACGATTGCGGCGAGGAGTGCATGTGTCGCGCCACCGTATCGCTGGACCGCGTGCCGCGCGGCCGCGCCATGACCGTGCTGTTGGTGGAGGAAACCCTCGGTTATTGATCGGCGGCCTGAAACCGGCCGCATGTTTCGGGGCGCGAGCCGGGCTTGCCCGGCGGGAGGACCCTGCGGCAGGCCTGAGCCCCGCGAACCCCGCCGCCTGTAGCGGCCGGCGCGCCGGCCGCCCGGCCGGCACCGGCGATGGATCGCGGAAAAGCAAAAAAGCTGTGGCGCGGGCCTCCGGTTTATGGTAAAATCATAATTGCGGCATTTTCACGCGGGGCACCCCTCGGCTGACCCCGCCGCACCGAAAGGATCGTGGAAGCACATGACGCGTGTGGATCGGCTGCTGACAGCGCTTGCCCTGCCGGAGGATGAAGCGGTTATCGTTTACAAACCGGCCAACCTCTTCTACCTGACCGGCTTTACCGGCGAAGGGCTGGCGCTCGTCGGCCTGAAGGGCCGCGCGGTGATCACCGATTTCCGCTACGCCGAGCAGGCGGAGAAGCAGAGCCCGGGGTTTTCGGTGCTCAGCGTTGAAAAGGGACAGACCCACGAGGCGGTCGCCGCCGGCCTGTGCGCGCGCTGGGAAGTGCAGGCCCTGCGCTACGAGGACGACGCGATGACCGTGCGCACCTACAACGGCGCGCGCCAGACCATCCCGGGCGTAGACTGGCGGCCGCTGACCGATGATATCGAGCGCCTGCGCCAGATCAAGGACGAAAGCGAGATCGTCCTGATCGAGCGGGCCTGCCGAATCACGGGGGAGAGCCTGGAGCGCATCCTGCCTGAGATTTGCGAAGGAATGACCGAAAAGGAGCTGGCCGTCCGACTGGAGTTTGACATGCTCCGCCATGGCGCGGACGGGCTGGCGTTTGCCACGATTGTGGCGGCCGGCGCGAACGGCTCGCTGCCCCACGCGGTGCCGGGCGAGTACCGGATCCGCCGGGGAGATCTGATCACCATGGACTTTGGCGCGAAGGTGGGCGGGTACTGCGCGGATATGACCCGCACCGTCGCGCTGGGGCAGCCTTCCGATGAGATGATACGCGTGTATGAAACCGTGCGCACGGCGCAGCGCATGGCGGAGGAATCGGTTACGGCCGGCGCGGATTGCCGCGCCGTGGACGCCATCGCCCGCGACTACATCGACGCGCAGGGCTATGCCGGGCGCTTCGGCCACGGGCTGGGGCACAGCCTGGGCATCGAGATTCACGAAAGCCCGCGCCTGAACGCCACCGCGGTTTCCGCCTTGCAGGCGAACCAGCTGATGACGGTGGAACCCGGCGTGTACCTGCCGGGCATCGGCGGCGTGCGCATCGAAAACACGGTGCTGGTGCAAAACGGCAGTTGCCGCGCGCTCACCCTGCCCACAACGGATTTGCTGATCCTGTAATGCCGGAACCCAATATGAACGGAGGAACTACCAATGATTACTGCGGGAGAATTCAGAAAAGGCGTAACCGTCGAGTGGGATGGCGGCGTGTGGAACGTCGTTGATTTCCAGCATGTGAAGCCGGGCAAGGGCGCGGCTTTCGTACGCACGAAGATCAAGAACATCATGACCGGCGCGGTGGTGGAGCGCAGCTTCAACCCTACCGACAAAATGCCCCGCGCGATCGTGGAAACCAAGGACATGCAGTACGTGTACGTCGACGGCGAACTGTATTACTTCATGGATTTGGACACCTACGAGCAGATTCCCCTCAACAGGGAGCAGGTGGAGGATGCGATTCCCTATGTGAAGGAAGGCACCAACGTGACCGTGCGCTTCTTCAAGGGTTCCGCCTTCAGCGTGGCCGCCCCCAACTTTGTGGAGCTGGAAGTGACGGACACCGAGCCAGGCTTCAAGGGCGACACCGCCAGCAACACTTACAAGCCCGCTACGCTGGAAACCGGCTACTCGCTGCAGGTGCCGCTTTTCATCAACATCGGCGACCATATCCGTGTGGATACGCGCAACGGCGAGTACATGGAACGCTGCTGAGGAAACGCCCCGAAACGACGTTGCGCGACCGGCCAGACCGTTCGGCCAGCACGGCCGAACCGTAGTCCGCGCCTGCCGGCGCGGGAGAAAGGAAGCTGTATGAGCAGTATTACCGATCGCACCGCCTACCTTCGCGGTCTGGCGGAAGGACTGGGCCTGGACCGGGAAAAGAGCGAAAACCGCCTTATGCTTGAAATGCTGGGCGTCATGGACGAAATGGCCCAGAAGATCAAGGAGCTGGAGGAGGACGTCGACGAGTTGGACGAGTACGTCGAATCCATCGACGGCGACCTGGGCGATATTGAGGACGCGCTCTTTGGCGAGGACGAGGAGTTCGAGGACGACGACGAGCTGGAAGACGAGGAGGAAGAGGAAACCTTCGACGAGAACGAGGAGCTCTCCTTCGACTGCCCGCACTGCGGCAAAACCTTGCAGATCAAGGCTGCGGACATCGACTTTGACGAAAGCCCGCTGTGCCCCAACTGCCATAAACCCTTCTTCCCCGATGTGATTGAGGGAGAGGACGAAACCGACGGCGAGTGACCCTACCCCCGCCGGAGAATGCCCCAAGCCCGGGGCGAATGCCCCCGCGTCACGCGGGGATGCGCGCGCCGGGCTTGGGGCGTTTCGGTAAAATCGCCGCCGCATCAGCCCTGCGGTTTACTTTTCATCTGAGAACCGCTATAATATCAGTTCAGGGCCGCGCCGATACCTTACGGATCGGACGCCGTTCCCCCAAGGCACCCTACCCCGCCGAAAAGGTTCGGCATCCCAGATGTCGGGTATCCCAAGAGAACTCGAACGGAGGAAAATCAAATGAACGGAAAAACCGTATCCCGTCGCTCACGGGCGATTCGCCGCATGGTCGTCACGGCCATGCTGGGCGCGATCACGGCCCTGCTTGCGTTCACCCCGGTGGGGATGATCACGCTGCCGCCGCCGTTGCCGGCCGTTACGCTGGTGCACATCCCGGTGATTCTGGCCGCGCTGGTGGAGGGGCCGCTGGTGGGCGTCCCGGTGGGGCTGATCTTCGGGCTTTGCAGCCTCATCCGCGCGTGGGGCGCGGGCATGGTGGGCCTGACCCTGTTCTTCCGCGATCCGCTGGTGAGCGTGCTGCCCCGCATGATCATTCCGCTGACGGCCTGGGGCGCGTACACGCTGTGGACGCGGCTGCTGGGCAACCGGGGCATGACGGACAAGGCCGGCGCGGCGCTGGCGGCCGCCCTGGGCGCGCTGACCAACACGGTGCTCTGCCTGGGGGCGATCGTGCTGCTGTACGGCGGCGCCTTAACGGAGCTGGTCAACAACCTGGTCGGACTTGGCAAAGCGGACGCCGCCTATCTGGACGGCGCCGGTGCGTGGCTGGTAACGGCGGTGGGCGTGCCCAACGGCCTTGCGGAAGCGGTCGTCGCGGCGATCCTTGTGCCGATGGTGAAAACCGCCGTGGACGCGCTCAACCGGCGCGGTCGCGGAAAACGGCCTGCGGGAGCCGGCATGGGCGCATCGCAGCCGGAACAGGCCGCGGCCACGGCGACCGCCCCATCGGGCGCTCGGCAGCCGGAACAGGCCGCTGCCACGGCGGCCGCCCCATCGGGCGCATCGCAGCCGGAACAGGCCGCGGCCACGGCGACCGCCACATCGGGCGCTCGGCAGCCGGAACAGGCCGCGGCCACAGCGGCCGCCCCATCGGGCGCTCAGCAGCCGGAACAGGGTTCGCGGACGCCGCCTGAAACACCCGTAGCGTAAACCATACGCCTGTCCGCGCGCCGGCACTTTGCGGCAGATCGAGCCGGTTGCGCGGCCGGGC
>JAAYUF010000162.1 GCA_012517815.1 Clostridiales bacterium | reverse complement strand
GTGCGCTCGCTAAAATGCGCCCGGAGGCTTTCCACATCGTCGGCATGGATGCGCCCGGCCTGTAGAAGCTGGTCGACGTAGAGCCGGTAGGCCTTTGTGCTGGGCACCCGGCCCGCGCTCACGTGCGGCTGGTCCAGATACCCCAGTTCTTCCAGATCGCTCATTTCGTTGCGAATCGTTGCGGAACTGAGCCCCGTTTCATACTTCTTGGAAATGGTTCGGCTGCCGACCGGGATGGCCGTGAGGATGTAGTCGTCAATGATCGCCTGCAGAATCCGAAATTTTCGGGCATCCATGGACATGCGATCACCTCCTGACGCAGGGTTCCATCGGAGTTCCGGCCGTCTTGTTAGCACTCGTTTGATGTGAGTGCTAACATGGTCCTATCATATGCCTGTTTCGCCTGTTTGTCAAGCGTTCGCACAGGCGAATTCAAGGTTTGTTCACAAAGCCGCAAGCCTTTCACAGCAAAGGCTTCACGCATTGTTTGACCATTTCTGACCAAAAAATTTCTTTCCTTTTGCACCCCCTGGCCGATTCGCCCGGGCGGGTGATCTCCGCCCCGGCCGTTTCCCTTGCCGGGATCGGCCTACGCCGCGCTGCGCATGCTGCGGTTTCCATTCCTGAATGCGTCAAAGCGCACGAGCGAACCCTTCGGGAACGAGAAGCGGAAGCAAAGGCGTAGCGGAGCTATGTTGGGTTTGTACGGCAAAGGTACGGGAGAGATGCGCCGCGAGAGGGACGCGTTCATGATCTGGAATCGGGTCTGGCATGGCGCAGGGTTGACGCCGGCATCGCACGTGGCGCAGGGCCGCGGCCGAAAGGGCGCAAGCGCGCGCGCCGGAAGGCCCCGGCGCGCGGCGTGCAGCAGGGTTCAGGCTAGCGCGGGAACCCAAGCGATGCGCGGTGTCCCTCGCCCCATAGCCCTTCGGGCGGAACTCCCCCGCGGGGCATGTGCCCAATCCCTTTGCTTCCGGGGATTCCCCCGCCAGGGCGGGGCTTCACCGTCGGCCCCTGTTCCGATTTCCCATTACCGCATGAACGCCATCAGCGCGGTATTTTGCAGGGACATTCCGCGTTCCGTCAGCGCCAGCACAGGTTCCGCGTCCGCGGGCGGCAGGAGCAGTCCTTCCTCCGTCAGGCGCAGGATCGCGTCTCCGTAAACGTCGGTGATCCTTTGCCCGTGCATGCGCTCGAAATCTTTGTAGCGCAAGCCTTCCACGGTTCTAAGACCCAGCAGGACGGTTTCAAACATCGCTTCCTCCGGGCCGATCCGTTCTTCCGCCGCCGGCGGAAGCCGCCCTTCGGCGCCGGCCAGCAGGTAGGTTTCCAGGCAGGTGGTGTTCGCACGCCGTAGATAGCGGACATCCGGCTCGTCCGGCGGCGCCGGCAGCAGGCTCGCGGCGCTCAGCCCCAGCCCAAGGTAGGGTTTTTGCCGCCAGTAACCCTGGTTGTGCCTGCACGCAAAGCCAGGCCTGGCAAAGTTGGAAATCTCATATCGGGCATAACCCCTGTCTGCCAGCAGGCGCACGCCGGCTTCCATCATATCGGCGACGGCGTCCTCATCGGGCAACCGGGCGCTTCCGGCAGCCACACGCCCAAACAGCGGCGTGCCTTCCTCCAAAATCAGCGCATAGGCGGACAGGTGCGTAATCCCCTCGCCAACCAGCACGTTCAGCGTTTCCAGATAGTCCTCGCAGGCCTGGCCCGGCAGGCCGAACATCGCGTCCGCGTTCAGGTTGCTCAGCCCGTGCGCCCGCGCCATGGTCAGCGCTTCCCGCGCTTCCCGCAGCGTATGGATTCGGCCGATCTCCCTGAGCAGCCGGTCCTGCGCGGCCTGCACACCAAGGGAGAGGCGGTTCATGCCCGCCGCGGTCAGGGTGTCCAGCCAGGGATGCGTCAGTGTGCCCGGGTTGGCTTCACTGGTAAATTCGGCATCGGGCAGCAGGGTGAACGTCTCGCGCAGCGTACGAAGGATCGCCCGCATCGCGGGCACAGGCATGACCGACGGCGTTCCGCCGCCCAGGAACACCGTATCGACCCGCGCATGCCCGTAGCGTTCGCCCATCAGCCGGATTTCCGTTTCCAGCGCGCGGCCGTAGGCGATCATCGTCGCTTCGGGCTCCGCAGCCGAGCAGAAGTCGCAGTAGGAACATTTTCTTTTACAAAAGGGGAAATGCAAGTATAATGAAAGCAGCACGCCGGATTCTCACTCCCTTTCGCGGCGGTCCGGGGCCATCATATCACGTCGGGAGGCGTTTGACCATGGATCAGGTTCAAAGCATATTTGAAACGGCAGTGCGGGCCGCGATCCTGCTGATCGAGCTGGCCGGCATTCTAGTGATCGTCCTGAGCATGGCGCGCGGGCTGGCGGGTTTTCTGATGCGAAAGGAAGATACCCGCATCGACCTTGCGCGGGGCATCATGCTGGGGCTGGAGTTCAAGATCGGCAGCGAGGTGCTCCGCTCGGTGATCGTCAGCGGCTGGAACGAACTGGGAACGCTGGCGGCCGTCATCCTGCTGCGCAGTCTGCTGACCCTGCTGCTGCACTGGGAAATCAACGTGGAAGAGAACCGTCAGGCCGCCAAGCAGAGGCTGGCCTGCGAAACGGCCCGCTGCCCCGCCGACGGCAAAACGCCCGTTCAGCCTGAGGAGAAGACTGGGCGCTGATGCCGGGCGCGCGCTGGGCAGGGCGCGGCAACGGCATTTCGGATATCCGGGCGAACGTGCTCGGAGGCCTCCGGTCGGATGCTTTCCCGAGGCGCTCTCCAGCGGACGGTCGCGGCGCGGGCGTTGCCCGCGGAAAACCGGCCGCCGATACCCGATGCCTTCCGGGCTGCCGGCCGCAGCGCGAGTCGCAAGGCGTAACCCGCACGGCCGTGCGCCCTGCCGTCCGTCGGTTTGCGCGCGCGCCGAAAACAATGGGCGAGACGTTTCCCCGTAGTCATCTGCCGGGCCGCACGAAGCGGGCCCTGCCCGCGCTAACGCCGGGTGTCGATCCGGCCGTTCCCTGTGGCGGGCGGGAAAAGCTGCTCGCCCGCACACGGTTTCCGGAGCCCTTCCCGGGATTTCCGTTTGCGGCGATGCCGGGCTTTGCCCGTGCAGGCGCGGCCGTCGAATACGGCCGCTGTGTTGTCGCCCCGGCATCCGGCCGCCGCGCGTGCACGCGCAGCGTTCCCATGGCGCACCTCCCTGCGCAGCGTCCGCACGCTGGGCGGCCGGGCCCAGGCTCATGCCGGAAAACCGATTGCCAATTCCGTGAAAATAAGGTATCATAAGCAGAACCATGACTGAACCCGCGGCGCAGGCCGCCGGACATCCATTTCGGAGGGAACGCATTGCAGAACGATCGTCTGTCCCACATCCGCAATTTTTGCATCATCGCGCACATCGACCACGGCAAATCGACGCTCGCAGACCGCCTGCTGGAAATGACGGGTGTGTTTGAGCACCGCGAAATGGTCGAGCAGATTCTGGACAGCATGGAGCTGGAACGGGAGCGCGGTATCACCATCAAAAGCAAGGCCGTGCACATGACCTACCATGCCAAGGACGGCGAAACCTACGCCCTCAACCTGATCGACACCCCCGGCCACGTGGATTTCAGCTACGAGGTCAGCCGGGCGCTGGCCGCGTGCGAAGGCGCGCTGCTAGTGGTGGACGCCACGCAGGGCATCGAAGCGCAGACGCTCGCCAACGTTTACATGGCCTTGGAGCACGATCTGGAAACCATTCCCGTGATCAACAAGATCGATCTGCCCAGCGCCCAGCCCGAAGCAGTAAAGAAGGAAATCGAAGAGGTCATCGGGCTGGACACGTCCGAAGCGCCCTGCGTTTCCGCTAAAACCGGGCTGGGATGCGAGGATGTGCTGGAGGCGATCGTCCGGCATGTTCCGCCGCCCAGCGGCGATGAAACCGCGCCGCTGCAGGCGCTGATTTTCGATGCGTATTACGATAACTACCGCGGCGCCATCTGCTTCATCCGCGTAATGCAAGGCACCGCGCAGGCGGGCACGCGCATGCGCCTGATGGCCAGCGGCGCGGAGTTTGACATCGTGGAAGTAGGCACGTTCCGCCCCGGTTACCAGCCCTGCGACAAACTGCAGGCGGGCGACGTAGGCTACATCAGCGCCTCCATCAAGGACATCGCCGACACCCGCGTGGGCGATACCGTGACCGACGCGCAAAACCCGGCCACCGAAGCCCTGCCCGGCTACCGCAAGGTGACGCCGATGGTGTTCTGCGGCATCTACCCCACCGACGGAGCGGATTACGAAGCCCTGAAGGACGCGCTGGAGAAACTTCGCATGAACGACGCGAGCCTCTCCTTTGAGCCGGAAACCTCCGTGGCGCTGGGCTACGGCTTCCGCTGCGGGTTTTTGGGCCTGCTGCACATGGATATCATCAGCCAGAGGCTGGAGCGCGAGTTCGACCTCAACCTCATCACCACCGCGCCCAGCGTCATCTACCATGTTTTCAGGACCGACGGCACGGAGCTTTCCATCGACAACCCCACCAATTTGCCGCCCATCTCGGAAATCGAACACATGGAAGAGCCCTATGTGCTGGCGACCGTCTACACCCCGCAGGAGTACGTGGGCACGCTGATGGAGGTCTGCAAGGACAAGCGCGGCACATTCCTGGACATGCAGTACGAGGGCGGTCGCGTCAAGCTGGCCTACCATATGCCCCTCAACGAGATCATCTACGATTTTTTCGACCAGATCAAGAGCCGGTCCCGCGGCTACGCAAGCTTCGATTACGAGCTGAAGGGCTACCAGGAAAGCGATCTGGTGAAGATGGATATCCTGCTCAACGGCGACATCTGCGACGCGTTCACCATCATCGTGCACCGCGACAAGGCTTACGGCCGCGGGCGCGGCATCGCGGAAAAGCTGGTGGATGTAATCCCGCGCCAGCTGTTTGAAATTCCCATTCAGGCGGCCATCGGCGGCAAGGTGATCGCGCGGGAAACCGTCAAGGCCATGCGCAAGGACGTGCTCGCCAAGTGCTACGGCGGCGATATCACCCGCAAGAAAAAGCTGCTGGAAAAGCAGAAGGAAGGCAAGAAGCGCATGCGCCAGTTCGGCACCGTGGAAGTGCCCAGCGAAGCGTTCATGGCCGTGCTGAAAATGGAGAGCAAGTAACCGGCCCGCCGGATCCGCAAACGTATCGGTCTGCCCGGATTCACGGCTGGCGGGGCATGCCCGCGGCCGCGGGCATGCGCGGCCGGCCGGCGGTTTCGGGCCGCCGTTCCGGACGGGCCGCGGCAGATCGCCGCTGGGCGCGGCCAGCCCCGGCAAAGCCCGCAGGCGCGTTCCTCCCCGACCCTGAGCACAGATGCAATGCGCGGCCACGCCGCCGGGGCGTGGCCGCTTTTTCATGCCGTCGTCCGAACCCGCGCCTCTGTCCGGGTACCGGCGGCCAGCAGGCGCGGCTGCCAAATGCGCCTTGCCGACCCGTCCGCGTTGCCGCCGGCTTCTCAGTCGCTTTCCGGAAGTTGGCCCAGCATGTAGTAATTGGATATGCCCATGATAATCCCGACGTTGGAACCGTTCGGGTTCACGAGCCAGCGCCCCTTGACCTCGATCAGTTGAAGGGGCAGCAGCACCTCATAGCGGACGCCGGGCATCGAGCTCACGTTCCACTGGAGCTGAATCGCCAGTTCGCGGAAGTTGGTCACGCCCCAGACCGCCAGCTGGCTTTTGATATTTTGCTGGTTCTTTTCGGACGCGTACGTTATGCCGGCCTTCGGGATGGCGGCCGCGTCCAGCAGCCCCGTCATCGTCAGGTCGGATAATCCCTTGAGGTTGGCGGGGTTGCTGTACATGTCCATGACCGTCTGGTAATCCTCGGTCTGCTTGTTGATCGTGCTGCCGCCGTTGAGGTAGTTGATGAACGCCGGATTGTTCACCATCATCAGCGTGTTGTTCAGGCGCCAGTACCATCTGCTTTTGAGCTCGTACTCGTTGTAGGCGATGCTGGCGGAGGTGGTCGCCGGTTGCAGGGTTGTGTAGATGGGAATCGCGCCGATTCGGTCACAGTACTTGGCGAAGTCGAACTGTTCCGCCATTTCCCGAAACGCGATGCACGCCTCCATGGCGGCCGTGTCCTGCCGGCTCAGGCTCTCGTACAGCGCGGTGGCGCACGCTTCGGGCGTATCGAAGCCGCGCGCCGTCTCCGCCAGCGAACCGCACGGCAGCATCAGGGCCAAGGCAATCAGGCACAGGCGAAGTAAACCCCTTCGTTTGTCCATCCGCAATTCCTCCCCTATTCGGTTGATCAGATGCGTTCTTCGCACATCCTACATCTTCCCAAAGCCCGTGTCAACCCATTATTTGCCACAGGGAAACCTGCGCGGGCGCTTTTCATATCGGCGGAACTGTGATAGAATAACATGCATGCGCGTGCGTGTACGCAAACCCGACGGGCGGAGGCATACCCAATGACGTTACGCAAACCAAGGCTGAACGCGACGGTGCGGGCGGCCCTGTGGATTCTGCTGGATATCCTGCTGTGCAACGTGGCGATGATCCTGGCGCAGCAGTTTCGCTTCGAGGTGCAGATTCCCGAAGTGTTTTTTCGCCGTTACCTGAACATCGCGCCGGTGATGTCGCTGTTGTGCGTCCTCTCCTTCTGGGGGTTTGGCCTGTACCGCAACATCTGGCGTTACGCCTCCGCCGACAGCGTTTTGCAGATCGTGGCCGCTACGCTTTTAGGCGCAGTGGCGGTCTATCTGTACTCGCTCCTTCGCTACGCCATCAGCCAGCCGGTCAACCATCATCTGCTGCACCGCACGGTCTATCTGCTCTACTGGGTGCTGCTTACGGCGCTGGTGGGCGGCTCGCGCTTTGCTTACCGCATCATCGGCACGCGCGGGCTTTCCCCGTTCAAGCGGGGCAAGCGCGAAAGCTACCGCCGAACGATGATCGTCGGCGCCGGTTGGGCCGGGGCCAACGTGATCCGCGAAATGCAGTCGGGCCGTTACGGCAACAGCCTGCCCGTGGTCGCGGTGGATGACGATCCCGCCCGCGAAGGCGCGCGCCTGGGCGGGGTACGCATTCTGCGCGGCACCGACCGGATTGCGCAATACGCGGCGGATTATGCCATCGACGATATCGTAATCGCCATCGCCACGCCCATGGGCGAGCTGCGCCCGCTGATCGAAGCCTGCCTGTCCACCGGCTGCCGCGTGCGCCGCGTCAGCGCGCTTCAGGATGTCAGCCACGAAGGCGTGCGCAGCGCCGTGCGGGATGTGAACCTGAGCGACCTGCTGGGCCGCCCGGAGGAACAGCTGAACATGACGCAGGTGGCGGCGTATTTCCGCGACCAGACCGTGCTGATCACCGGCGGCGGCGGCTCCATCGGAAGCGAGCTGTGTCGCCAGTTGATGGCGTTTCGCCCGCGCAAGCTGGTGTTGTTTGATCTGAGCGAAAACTACATGTACGACCTGTACTTTGAATTGCAGGAGCAATACCCCGAAGGCCTGCGGGACAAGCTGATCCTCTGCGTGGGCTCCATCCGCGACGCCGACCGCCTGACCGAGGTCATGGCCGAGCACCGGCCGGACGTGGTGCTGCACGCCGCCGCGCACAAGCATGTGCCCCTGATGGAGGATTGCCCCGCGCAGGCCGTGAAGAACAACGTGCTGGGCACCTACACGGCCGCGACCGTCTCCATTGCGCAGGGCGTCCGGCGCTTTGTGATGATCTCCACCGACAAGGCCGTCAACCCCACCAATGTGATGGGCGCAACCAAACGGCTGGCGGAGCTGATCATCGCGGCGCTCAACGCACGGGGGCAGACCGAGTTTACCGCGGTTCGCTTCGGCAACGTGCTGGGTTCCCACGGCAGCGTGGTGCCGCTGTTCGAGCGCCAGATTCGCACCGGCGGGCCGGTGACGCTCACCCATCCGGATATCATCCGCTATTTCATGACCATTCCGGAAGCCGCTAGCCTCGTGCTGCAGGCGGCCTCCATCGCCCGGGGCGGCGAGCTGTTCGTGCTGGACATGGGCCAGCCCGTGCGCATCCGGGAACTGGCCGAGCGCATGATTCAGCTTTACGCCGCGCAGGGCGGGGACGGCAATGTGCCCATCGTCTACACCGGCCTGCGCCCCGGCGAAAAGCTCTACGAAGAGCTGCTGACGGACGATGAGAACATCGTGCGCACGGAACTTAACAAGGTGTTCATCACCAAACCCGACGTGGTCACCGAGGAGGAGATGGAGCGCGTGCTCTCCACCCTTCGGCAGTGCCTCGCCGGAAACGGCGATATGCGTGCCTGCCTTCACGCGCTGGTGCCGACGTTTCAGGAGCCGGATGTGGTCAACGGCCGCATGGAGGCGCTGCGCCGGCAATCGGAGGAGACGGCCGTCCGGTCGGCGGCAGACGCGTCGGATCCATCCGCCGCCCATGCCTCGCCCGCCGCTGCTGACGCGATCGCCTCGCTCGTCTCTCCTGACCCGATCAATGTCGATGCCGTGGATTCCGCCTCCGCCGAAAAACTCCGGTCGGCCCGGCCCCGCGACGGCGAAACCGCCCCGGAGGCGGACGGCGTATGACGGAATCGGAACGCCTGATGCGGGAGGCGCTTTCGGAAGCGAAGCTGGCCGAAGCGGAAGGGGAAATCCCCGTCGGCGCGGTCCTCGCGCGCGGCGGCGAGATCGTCGCAAGGGCGCACAACCGCCGGGAAACCGCAGGCGACCCGACCGCCCACGCTGAAATCCTCGCGCTGCGCGCCGCCGCCGCCGCGCTGGGCCGCCGGAGGCTTTCCGATTGCACGCTCTACGTTACGCTGGAGCCCTGCCCCATGTGCGCCGGTGCGATGGTCATGGCCTCGCTGGGCGCGTGCGTGTTCGGCGCGGCGGACACGCGTCAGGGCTGCTGCGAAAGCGTGTACGCGCTGGCCAATGATCCCGCCTTTAGCTGGCGCTTGCGCTGCGCGGGCGGGCTGCTCGCGGAGGAATCGCAGGAATTGCTGCGGCGCTTTTTTCAGCGGCGCCGCAACGACGCGCACACGCCGCAGGACGATGCCCCTACCAACAGGTAAAAGGAGAAGCATTTTGCAAATCGACGCGATCGTAACCGACCTGGACGATACCCTGCTCAACGGCGAATCGATGCTCAGCCCCTACACGCTGGATGTGATGGCCCGCGCCAAGGCCCGGGGCATCCGGCTGATCCCCGCCAGCGGGCGCACCTCTTTCAGCATGCTGCGCTTCATGCGGCAGCTGGATACCGGCCTTCCCTATATCGCCTGCAACGGCGGCGAGCTGGTCGCCCCCGACCACACCGTGCTGGAAAGCGTCGATTTTTCGCCGGAGAAGGCGCGCCAGATCATCCGGTTTCTTCGGGAAAACGACTTCTACGTGCAGTGCTACCGGGGCGAACATTTTTACTACGATCAGGAATGCGACCACAGCGAGAGCTACCGCGATTCCTCCCGGATGTTGGGTCAGGCGGTGGGCAATCTGGAAGCGTTCGTCGATTTCCCCACGCCCAAGGTCCTGAGCGTACAGTCCCCGGAGGTAGTGTCCCGGATGTACCCGCTGATCCAGAAGGCTTTCCCGGATGTGAGCTTCACCATCAGTAAGCCGTATTTTCTGGAGGCGCAGCCGGAGGGCGTCAGCAAGGGCGCGGCGCTTCGGAAACTCGCCGGTCGGCTGGGGCTCACGCCCGGACGAACGCTGGTGTTCGGCGACAGCCTCAACGACCTGACCATGTTGCAGTTCGCGGAAAACAGCGTCGCCATGGGCAACGCGCGCGAGGATATCAAGCAGGCGACGCGCCACGTATGCGCCACCAACGCCGAGGACGGCGTGGCGCGCTTCATCGACGAGCATGTGCTCGCCTGACCAAAGCCTCCAAGGAGGTGTACCGCTGTGATTAAGATCGCGGATTTTATCGAAACGCTCCATCTGGAGGTGCTCAACGCCTCCTCCAAGGACGAGATGGACATCACCTCGACCGACCTGAACCGGCCCGGCATGCAGTTTTGCGGGTTTTACGAGTACTTTGCCTACGAGCGCCCGCAGGTGATCGGCAAGGTGGAGATGACCTATCTGGAATCGCTGGACCCGGAGAAGCGCCGAAGCGTGCTGGAGCCGTACATGAAGTACAAGCTCCCCTGCATCGTGGTATGCTGGGGCATGATTCCGCCCCGGGAACTGCTGGAGCTGGCCAAGCTCAACGATATTCCCGTTTTCCAGAGCAACGCCAAGACCACCAAGTTTTCGCTGCAGGCCATCCTTTACCTGAACCGCAGCCTGGCGCCCCATGTGACGCGCCACGGTGTGCTGGTGGACGTGTACGGCGTGGGCGTGCTGCTGACCGGCGAAAGCGGCGTCGGCAAGAGCGAGGCGGCCCTGGAACTGGTCAAGCGCGGGCACCAGCTCGTCGCCGACGACGTGGTGGATATCTGCCGCGTGGCGGACGACCGGCTGATCGGCGAAGCGCCGGAAATGGTGCGCCATTTCATGGAGATCCGCGGCATCGGCATCATTGACATCCGCGCGATGTACGGGGTCGGGTCGGTGATCATCTCCAAATCCATCGATATGGTCATCCATATGGAGAAGTGGGACCAGAAGAAGGAATACGACCGTCTCGGCCTCACGGAAGAAACGGTGACCATTCTGGGCGTCAAGGTGCCCTACCAGATCATGCCGGTGCGCCCGGGGCGCAACCTCGCCATCATCATCGAGGTGGCGTCCCGCAACCTGAGCCTGAAACGGCTGGGCTACAGCGCGGCGCACGAGCTGGATCGCCGCCTGAACGAGATGATCGCCCAAAACAGGGGCTCGGAAGACTGAGCATTTCCCGGGGGGCAGCCGTTTTCGGGCGATCGGTCCGTGCCTTTTCGCGTGCCTTGCAGGAAAAAAGGAACTGTTCCCTGCGCGGTTCGCGCCGCGGCCCCTGCCCGGGGGAATCGACAGAATGGAATCGCATCCTGCGCAATCATTTAAGGGGGTATCTCCATGGTATATCTTGGCATCGACGTGGGCGGCACCGGCATCAAGGTCGGCGTTGTGGACGAAAACGGCGCCATCCTCAGGCAGGGGGAAACGCCTACGCTGGTCGGCCGTCCGTTCGGGGAGATCGTGCGCGATATGGGCGTTTGCGCGCTGAGCGTGCTGGAACAGGGCGGCTTCACCGTGGCGGACGTGGTTTCCATCGGCGTGGGCGTGCCCGGCGTGGCAGACCAGAAAACCGGCACGGTGGTGTTTTGCACCAACCTCGGCTGGCATAACGAGCCGCTGCGCGCGGAGCTGCAAAAGTACATCGACAAGCCCGTTTACATCGACAACGACGCGACGGTCGCGGGGTATGCCGAGAGCATCTGCGGCGTGAGCATGGGCTGCCATTCCAGCGTGTTTCTGACGCTGGGCACGGGCGTGGGCGGCGGCATCGTAATCGGCGGCAGGCCGTGGAGCGGCTTTCACGGCGTCGGCAGCGAAATCGGGCATATTCCCATGGATATCGACGGCGAGCCCTGCACCTGCGGCAACAACGGCTGTCTGGAGCGCTACTGCAGTGCCACGGCCATCATTCGCATGGGCCGGCAGGCGATGCTCAACCATCCCGACAGCGCCCTCTACCAGGCCTGCGGCGGGGATACGAACAACGTGACCGCCAAAATCGTGCTGGATTGCGCCAAGGAAGGCGACGACGTTTCCCTCAAGGTGTTCCGCCACTACGTCCACTACATGTGCCTCGCGCTGGACACGATCATCGCCTTTCTGGATCCCGAAATGATCATTCTGGGCGGCGGGGTCAGCAAGGCGGGCAACTTCCTGCTGGACGCCATCCGCGAGCGCCTGCCCCGGTACCTGATCTTCAAGACCCTGCCCTATTCCCGCATCGAGATCGCGCGCCTGGGCGCGGACGCAGGGATGATCGGCGCGGCGATGTTGGGCAAACAACCCGTCAAGGAGGCCTGAACCCCATGGAGAACACCACCATCCAAGCCCTGTTCCACAACCCGCCGACCGAGGCGGTCGCGGGCTGCACCGTTTCCGGCTGGGTGCGCACGGTGCGCGACAGCAAGGCTTTCGGCTTTATTGAGCTAAACGACGGCACCCATTTCAAAAACCTTCAGATCGTGCTGGAGGAAGGCCGTACGGAGAACTTCGCCGACGCGCTCAGGATCACGCTGGGCAGCGCCATCCGCGCCACGGGCGAGCTGACGCCGACCCCCGGCATGAAGCAGCCCTTCGAGCTCAAGGCTTCGGCCATCGAGCTGGTGGGTGCCTGCGACCCGAGCTATCCCCTGCAAAAGAAACGCCACGGCTTTGAATACCTGCGGACCATCGCCCATCTGCGCCCGCGCACCAATACGTTTTACGCGGTGTTCCGCATCCGGTCGCTGGCCGCGCAGTTTGTGCACGCCTTTTTCGCGGAGCGCGGCTTTGTGTATGTGCACACCCCGCTGATTACCACCAGCGATTGCGAGGGCGCGGGCGAGATGTTCCAGGTGACCACGCTCCCCTTGGAGAACCCGCCGCGTACGGAATCCGGTGCGGTTGACTACGCGCAGGACTTTTTCGGCAAGCAGGCCAGCCTGACGGTCAGCGGCCAGCTGAACGTCGAAACCTTCTGCATGGCGTTTCGAAACGTCTACACCTTCGGGCCTACGTTCCGCGCCGAGAAAAGCTACACGCCCCGCCACGCCGCGGAGTTCTGGATGATCGAGCCGGAAATCGCCTTTGCCGACCTGTTTGACGACATGGCGCTGGCGGAGGACATGCTCAAGTATGTGATCGACCGGGTCATGAAGGCCGCGCCCGAGGAAATGGCGTTCCTGGACAGCTTTGTGGAAAAGGGACTGATCGACAAGCTCTCCGCCGTCGCGGGCAGCGAGTTTGCGCGCTGCACCTATTCCGAGGCCATCTCCATCCTGCAAAAGAGCGGGCAGACATTCGAGTACCCCGTTTCCTGGGGCATGGATTTGCAGACGGAGCACGAGCGTTACCTGACCGAGAAGCACTTTGGCCGGCCGGTGTTCGTGCACGATTACCCCAAGGGCATCAAGGCCTTTTACATGCGCATGAACGACGACGGGGAAACCGTCGCGGCCGTGGACATGCTGGTGCCCGGCATCGGCGAACTGGTCGGCGGCAGCCAGCGCGAGGAGCGCCTGGATGTGCTCACGGAGCGGATTCGCGCCATGGGCATGACCGAGGAACAGTACGCCTGGTACCTGGATACCCGGCGGTTCGGCACCACGCCGCACGCGGGTTTCGGCCTCGGGTTTGAGCGGCTGGTCATGTACCTCACCGGAATCACGAACATCCGCGACGTGCTGCCCTTCCCGCGCACCACGGGCAGCGCGGAGTTCTGAGGCAGGCCCATGACGCAGTCGTTTCGCAAAGACATCGACGCCATGTACGCCCTGGCGCTGCAATGCGACAGTCTGGCCGCGCTGGTGCCCGCGCTGTGCGATGTGCTCCGACGCAACGGGGATTCTCTGGCCGGCGTCACCTACGCTTACCGGCTGGTCGCCACGGACACCGGCTATGCCTGCGCTTTTTCGCTGGAGGACGGGCAGTTTGCCGAGCGTTCGCCCGACGATCCGACGGACGTTACCGTATCCGGGCCGGAGAGCAACCTGCTGGCCGTCTTCCAGCGCAGGCTGAACCCGGCGGCCGCGATGCTGTTTGGCAAAATCAAGGTGCGGGGCAGCAAGGCGGCGCTCTTGAAGCTGGCGGAGTTTTTGTAAAATTTTTTTCACGGTTTCAGTAACACCGGAACGCAGCGAGGCGACCGGTGTTTTTTTATGCAATTTGACGGGATTCGGTAAATGAGCAGACGCGCCATTTCATTGGTTTCGGTTCGGTTATCCACAATTCCATGGTTTTTTGTGGAAAAGCCCGTTTGTGACCATTCTGTGCCGCAAATATCCACAATGTAATGGTTTCTTCATGATTGTAACGTAAATGTAAGCGTATTTCCTCGAATATCCCTAAATTTATCCACATTTCCGCTTGTATATCAGATAAGCATATGTTACAATAAGCATGTCAAATTTCGTTCGATATGCAACGTTCCTATCATCACAGCTTTGAAAGAGGCGCATTTTCATGAGTCGGACGCTGCCCTATTTATTCATTGCATTCATCGGGATCGGGTTCGTCGTCTACCTGCTGGTGGCGGACCGCCGCCGCGTGCGCATTCAGCGGCTGCGTGTCAAGAAGCTGCACGCCTCCCCCATGTTCGAGGCGATGCGGCCGATGCTGGTACGGGCGCAGCGGTATTCCGTGGAAAGCCTCCTGATTGACAAAACCGGCTTTACGCTGCGTTTTCTGTTCCCCTTCGGGTACGAAATGCATTTCAGCATGGCCGATTACGGCTACCCCAACCTGACGCTGGAAAAGCAGGAGGCGCTGCTCCTGCTGCTGGAAGAGTTTGTGCCCAAACTGGCCACGCGGGAGTGCTACTCCTTCCGTTCCGTGCGCAGCAGGCTGCTGGACGGCAGCGTGGAATACCAGTATAAATACATCATGCGGATTGATTACAAAAATCTGCTGACCCGTGCGCCTTATTATGACGGCACGCTGCAGAGCCAGCTGTGGTAAGGCCGCAAACCGCAAACCCCTGATTGGCAGAGGAAACCGGCGAAGGTGCCGCATCAGCGCCACATATCAACAGCCGCGCGCGTGTTCCCCGGATCGCGCGCGGCTGTGCCATTGCTTCGGCCATAGGGCAAGACAGACGATGTCCCCCGCATCGCGGGCCGGGCCTATCGCCTTGTCTGCTGCGCCGGGTCGGTTTCACCCCCGGAGGAATGCTCAGGCGCGCCGACGGAAGCACGGCCGGCAAAATGGGCGACGCGTGCGTCCTTTTTTTCTGCATGTGCCATGCCGTGACGACTTTCATTCTGCTACGGCCGTTGATCACCCTGCGCGTGAAATGCCGTCAGCCCGTATCCAACGATAATCCCGGCTATCATAGGTCATAAAACCGTATGAAATGACGATCCGGGTTATTGAAGGCTGTTTACCCGCTGGGCCATTCGATCCGCTCATCGTAGGACATCGGCCCTTATGGAATAACGCTCCGGGTTATCATAGAAAATCTGCCGCCTGAAGCTTTGATTCGATTATCGCAGATCATCGGCCCACATGGGATGACGTTCGGACAACGGAAAACCGCGCGGGCCGGCAACCCTCCCCGGCAGCGGTATCATCCGCCATGGTATTGATTGATGGGTTTGTTGAACGGCGGCATGGGAACCTTCCCGTAGGTTGCGGGACACCCGGGGGACGCCCCTGTCCGGCTCCGCCCGGCGTAGCGCGCTTCCGCCGGCCTGCGTTTGCGATCCCCGCTGATCTCCGATCCGTTCTCTTTCGAAACCGACTCCCGCAGCCCGGCGCGTACGCAAGCGCGCCCTCGTTGGCCCCGGGTCCGCTACGGCAAAAAGCGGCTGCTCTTGACCGTCGTCTCCAGCCGGCTTTCCACATAGCGCCGCATCGCCTCAAACAGCGAAACGTCCGCGACGGTCAGCGGCGTATCGAATCCATCCCGCAGCGTCTGCCGCATCCAGGCGACCTGAGTGGATGTCAACGGATACTGTTCTCCCAAGGCGCAGCGGTTGCAGCAGAGCCCGCCGGCTTCGATATCCAGCCGAGCGCCCGACTCCGGCGCGATCGGTTCCCGGCAGCGGGCACAGTGGTTCAGGCGCGGCTTATATCCGATCTCCGCGGCGTAGAGCAGCAAGAACGCGTTGGTTACAGCCAAGGGCGGCTCCTCCTCACAGTAGGCCAGGTGATACAGCCCTTTGAGCAAAAGCGCATACAATCCCTCCGCCGGTTGCTCCGGCTGGGCCGCCGTCTGCGCGAGGTTGAGCAGGTAGGTGGCGCAGGTCAGGCGGTACGCGTCCAACCGGAGGGGGTAGAACGTATCCGTCAGCGCGCAGGAGGTCAGGGTGAAGCGATCGTTTTGGCGAAACAGCACGAATTCGCCGTGGACAAACACCTCGGCCGCGGGCATCAGGGGGCTTTTCGGCTTGCGGCAGCCTCGCGCCAGAACGTCCACGCGGCCGCGGTCGGGCGTCAGCAGCGTGAGCATCCGGTCGCGGTCACGGTAGTTGGCATGGCGCAGCACGACGCCTTGCAGCGTTTCGGATGGCATGGCTCTCCTCCTTGGGCGGCGGGGACCCGTTGTGCCCTCGCGCCTGTACCTGATTATAGCACGTTCCCAGCCCGTCGCATAGGCGCCTGCCTCGGCGCCGGTTTGCTACCATGCCGGGCCGGCCGGTTCCGACGCGGTAACGCCGGGCGGCCCGCATGACTTTGCCGCTTGACGGTCCGTACGGTGGAATCGTGCGTCGTTTTCGGGGTTGTGCGGCCGCCGGGAGCGAAACCCGAAAAATCCGGTGCATCAGCACTGTCCCCCGTCGCACAAGCCGTCCCCCGGCGCACAAGCCGTCCCCCGGCGCACAAGCCGTCCCCCGGCGCACAAGCCGTCCCCCGGCGCACAAGCCGTCCCCCGGCCCGGCGTTTCCATCCGGCGTTTCCCGTCGGGCTGATCCGCCTGCCGTCCGCCGCACGGTTCGCCTCCGGGCGGTCCGTTTCCCGGCTTCGCCTTTCTTCCCCTGCGCGCCAAAAACACTGCGTGAACGTTATCCGGCAGTCGATACCGGTGACGCGACACGTGTGCGCGGCGCCCGACCTGCGGGAAGGTTCGTCGGGCGCAACGGCATTGAATCGCGCCTAAATGGAAGAGAACCGAACGTTTATCTTTTTTTTGGCTGGTAATATTCGATTGTCTGTGCTATACTGGATCGCAGCAATCCGCAAGGAGGAACTCCATTTTGGACAGGATTCGTCGAAACGAGCGAATGGCCGCACTGATCAGGATGCTGAGCGTCGCTCCCAACCGCATCTTCACCCTTTCCCATTTCTGCGACCTTTTCGGCACCGCCAAATCGACCATGAGCGAGGATATTGACCTGCTCAAGGACGTGCTTAGCGCGTTCGATCTGGGTCGCCTGGATACCGTCACCGGCGCGGCCGGCGGCGTTCGGTTCCGCCCCGCCATCAGCCAGGGGGAGGCCAAACGGCTGATTACGGACCTCTGCCGCGAGCTGGTCAAGCCTTCCCGGCTGCTGCCGGGCGGCTTTCTCTACCTTTCGGATATTCTCAGCACGCCCTCCATCGTGCGCAGCATGGGTGTTATCCTGGCGGAGCAGTATTACGAGAGCGCGCCGGACTTCGTACTCACCATGGAAACCAAGGGAATCCCCGTGGCGCTGATGACCGCCGACGCGCTGGGCGTGCCGCTGGTCATCGCGCGCCGCAGCAGCAACGTATTCGAGGGTTCCGCGGTGAACATCAACTATGTCGCGGGCAACGCCGGCCACATCGAAACCATGAGCCTCAGCCGCCGCGCAGTGCAGGAAGGCCAGCGCGCGCTGATTGTGGACGATTTCCTCAAGGGCGGCGGCACCGCCAAGGGGATGATCGACCTGATGTGCGAGTTCGGCGTGGATGTCGTGGGCATGGCGTTTGTCATGTCGACCGCCTCACCCGCCCAGAAGCGCATCCGCGGTGAAAAGGCGCTGATGGTGATGGACGTGCAACCGGACGATCCCGGCTCGCTGACCGTGACCCCCGCCGGATGGCTCACGAATGGAAACGATGTGGCTTGAGGTGATACCATGAAACGCACGCTGGGAATCCTGATCGCAAACGAACCGGCGGTCTTTTCCGCCATGCCCCTGCTGGGGCGGCCGTGCGCGCTGCATGTGGAGCAGGCCGTTACCGACGCAGGTTATACCATGGCCACGCATCCCCCGGCCCATGCCGACGATCTGCGCGCCCTGATGGCGGAGGACGTCGGCGTCGCGCTGCTGGTGAACGACAACGCGCCCTGCCTCAACGCGGATACCTACCGCGGGCTGGTCAAAGCGGCGGCGACCCGCCCCGCGGCGGTGCTGCGCAGCGATTTACAGACGCCGCTGGCGATGGCCCTGCCCGCGTCGATGCTTCGGGAGCTCCCGCTATCGGGCGCCGTCGGGCTGTCCGCGCTCATCGACGCGCTCAACGAGATGGGCGTCGCGGTTAAAGTGGTTCACGCGCAAAACCCGGACGATTACATCGCCGTCGTGGACGCGGAAAGCTACGCGGCCGCGTTTGCCGGCATCCGGCGCAGCATCGTACACCGGCACCTCCAAAACGGCGTCGTGGTGCTGGAGCCCGATCGCGCCATCATCGAGGCGGATGTGTCCATCGGCAAAGGCACGCTCCTTTACCCCGGCAACCTGCTGCAAAACGGCACGGTCATCGGCGAAAACTGCATCCTGTACCCTAACAACCGGTTGGACGGGGCGGTGCTGGGCAACGGGGTCACCGTCGAAAGCAGCGTGCTCCTGCGCTGCCGGGTCGGCGCGCGAACGACGGTAGGGCCCTTCGCCTATCTGCGGCCGGGTTCGGTCATCGGCGAACATTGCCGCATCGGCGATTTTGTGGAAGTCAAGAACAGCGTAATCGGCGACGGCACCAAGGTAAGCCACCTGACCTATGTGGGCGACGCGGATCTGGGCCGGGATATCAACCTGGGCTGCGGCACCGTGTTTGTCAACTACGACGGCAAGGTGAAAAACCGCTCCACTGTGGACGATCATGCCTTTGTTGGCTGCAACTGCAACCTGATCGCGCCGGTGCACATCGGCGAAAGCGCCTACCTGGCCGCGGGCAGCACCGTGGTGGAGGATGTGCCTGCCGACGCGCTCTATGTGGCGCGCTCCCGCGGGGTCATCAAGGAAGACTGGGTCAAGCGCCGCCGGGAGCAGGGAAAGCTGTAGCCGGCGTCGAAAGGAACCTTTCCGGCCTGGCGGCCGAATCCGTAAGCGGGGGTGGGCGTCCATCCTCGCCTTACGTCGTGTATTGGAGGCGCTATGTTCCTGATTGTGGGCCTTGGCAATCCCGGTGAAAAGTACGATCACACACGCCACAACGTCGGCTTCGACGTGCTGGCGCTGCTGTCGGAGAAACTGCGCATCCCCATCGACCGGGTGCGCAACCGTGCGCTGGTGGGCGAAGGCCAGTTCGCGGGCGAGAAGGTTGCGCTGTGCAAGCCGCAGACTTACATGAACCTGAGCGGCGAGGCCGTACAGGCCCTGCTTTGCTGGTATAAGCTCCCGCCGGAGCGCCTGCTGGTGATCTACGACGATATCGACCTCGCGCCGGGCTGGCTTCGCATCCGCCGCGACGGCAGCGCCGGCACGCACAACGGCATGCGCAGCATCATCTGCTGCATCGGCACGGAGGCCTTTCCGCGCATCCGCGTGGGCATCGGAGGCCGACCGCCGCAGTTCGAGCTGGCGGATTGGGTGCTTTCGCATTACCATACCCCGGAGGAAAAACAGACGGCTTTGGACGCGTACATGCGCGCAGCGGACGCGGCCGTGGAATGGATGCGCAACGGCATTCAAAGCGCCATGACCCTCTATAACACGCAAAAACCCAAGCCGCCCAAGCCGGAACGCCCCGAGAGGGCCCGTCCCGCGCAGGGGCATGTAAAAGCCGTCACGGGAAGCCCGGCAGGCCAAGCAATCGCGGCGGACGCGGCGAATTCCGCTGCGACGGCGGATTTGGCGGATGTGCCGGGTTCCGTTACCGCGACGGACGCGGCGCAATCCGCTGCAGCGGCGGATACGGCAAACGCGGCGCAATCCGCTGCAGCGGCGGATACGGCAAACGCGGCGCACTCCGCTTCCGCGGGGGACGCGTTGCCTTCCGCCCAAGCGGCGGCATCCGCGCCGACGCCGTCCGCGCTTTCCGACGCGGGCGGCTCCGCTTCGCTTGCGCCCCCGGCCTGCGCATGCGTGGGCGCGCCTCTGCCCTCCGCTTCCTCGCTGTCCCGGAAGAACGGCCCCTGCGCCGTTGATCCGATACCCGCCGACCCTCAGGAGTCGCCCCATGAATGAAGGCCTTTTCAGCGCTTACGCGGCGCTGCCGGAATGGAAAACCCTGCTGGAACAGTTGCCCGCCCAGTCCTGTCTGGCCCTCGCGGGCATGGCCGAAGGCGAGCGGCCGTTTTTCGCGGCCGCGCTGGCGCGCCGCACCGGCCGCCCCGTGCTCCTGCTTTCCCCGACCGAGCTTACCGCGCAGAAACACGCGCAGGACATCAGCCGCCTGACGGGCGGCGGCGCCGCCGCGCTCCCCGTGCGGGATGTCCAGTTCAGCCGCGCCGCCGCCAGCCAGGAAAGCACCTGGCAGCGGCTGGGCGCGCTGGACGAGGCCGCGGCCGGACGGCTCAGCGTGCTTTGCGTATCCGCGGAAAGCGCGCTGGACCGCTGCTGCCCCGTCAGCACCTCGGCGGCATGGGCCGCGGCGGCGGCCGGATCACGGGCCGCCCACTTCCCGAAGATGGAGGACTTGAGCCACCCCCACTGCTCCGCCTCTGCCCCGCCACCAACCTCAGGCACCACTCCCGCTCCGAGGTGTTGGCCAGCGACTCGG
>JAAYUF010000161.1 GCA_012517815.1 Clostridiales bacterium | reverse complement strand
TGCGTTACCGCGGAATACTTAAGCCAGCAATTCCACCGGGAGGTGGGCGTCAACTACAGCGCCTACGTGCGCGCGCTGCGCATCGACAAGGCCAAGGAGCTGCTGCGCACCACCGACCTGCGCGTTTATGAGATCGCCGGCCGCGTGGGTTACCCGGACGCCAAGTATTTCAGCCGCGTGTTCAAGGCGACCACGGGGTTCATGCCCTATGCCTACCGCACCGCGCCCTGACGCGCTTTGCCGGCCGCCGGCCGCGCCCCGCGACGCGCGAGCGGATAAAAATCCACCATCCTGAACATTTCGCACGCCGCGGTTCGGGTTTCCTCCACCAATCCAAGCAATGGGGCGTGTACCGCGGCGCGCGGACGGGGTATGATTGGCGCAAATGGAAAGCGACCCTTTCCAAATTGAATAGGGGGTACCACTCGATGAAGAAATTACTGGCCATCCTGATGTGCGTCGTCATGCTTACCTGCGGCGTCGCCGGCCTCGCGGCGGCCGAGGGCAAGACCACGGTCAACCTCTGGTACTACTGGGAAAACCTCAGCCACCAGGCGGAACTGGATAAGATCATCCAGGGCTACAACGGCTCGCAGGACAAGGTTGAGGTCGTCGCCTCGTACATCCCGTTCGCCGACTTCAAAAAGCAGCTCTCCATCGGCGCCGCCGCCGACATGCTGCCCGACATCGTGATTCTGGACAACCCCGACCACGCCGCCTACTCCGCCATGGGCATCTTCGCCGATATCACCGATAAGGTGACCAGCTGGGACGGGCTCCAGTACTACTATCCCGGCCCCATGAACAGCTGCATGCTGGACGGCCGCTACTACGGCATTCCGTTTGGCAGCAACGATCTGGCGCTGTTCTACAACGAGGACATGCTGGCTGCCGCCAACGTGGCCGTGCCCACCACGTGGGACGAGCTGACCGCCGCCGCCAAGGCCCTGACCACCGACAAAGTGTACGGCTTCGCGCTGAGCAGCCTGCAAAACGAGGAAGGCACGTTTGGCTTCCTGCCGTTCCTGTGGTCCACCGGGGAGGACAGCTATCACTTGAACAGCGACGGCGGCATCAAGGCCCTGACGCTGTACCAGACCCTGAGCACCGAGGGCTCCCTGCCCAAGGAAGCCATCAACTGGACGCAGGGCGATGTGATGAACCAGTTCAGCGCCGGCAACCTGGCCATGATGGTCAACGGCACCTGGCAGATTCCCACCATGCGCGCCAACATCACCGAATTCAAGTGGAACGTGACCTACATCCCCAAGGATAAGGAATACTCCTCCGACCTGGGCGGCGAGAACTTCGCCATCATCGCCAGCGGCCATGTGGACGAGGCCTTCGACTTCCTCATGTACGCGACCGATCCCACCCGGCTTGCCTCCTACATCGGCAACTTCGGCTACATTGCCAGCCGCAGCGACGTGGCCAGCCAGCAGTATCAGGGCGACGCCGTGATGCAGCAGTTCATCACCCTGATGCAGTACGCCCAGGCCCGCGGCCCGCATCCGGAATGGCCGTCCATCTCCGACGCGATTTCCACCGCCTTTAACAAGGTGATCACCGGCATCGCCACCCCCGCCGACGCCGCCGCCGAAGCGCAGGCCGTGATCGACGGCATCGTGAAATAACCCAGAGGGGAAGGGATACGCCCAAACCCACGGGCGGCGGAGGGGCTCTCTCCGCCGCCCTTTCCGAATCAGCGAAGAAGGTGAACACATGAGCTACCTGCGCAAGCTCGTCCGCAGCGACCGTATCGCATACCTGTTTGTGGCGCCCGCCCTGTGCTACATGCTGCTGCTGGTGGGCTACCCGATCCTGTACAACCTGCTGCTGAGCGTGCAGGATGTGACGGTCAAGAATATCAACAACGGCAGGTTTTCCTATATCGGCCTGGACAACTACGTGCGCCTGTTTACCAACGACGTGCTCACGACCTCCATCGTCAACACGCTGGTGTTCACGGTCGCCTGCATCATCGCGCAGTTCCTGATCGGCTTTCTGCTGGCGCTGTTTTTCAACCGCGCGTTTCGCGCCGCCCGATTCGTGCGCGGTATGATGATGATGCCCTGGATGATTCCCATGACGGTCACCGCGCTGATGTTCAAATTCATGTTCAGCACCAACGTGGGCATCGTCAACCAGGCGCTGCTGGCGGCCGGGCTCATCGCCTCGCCGATCGACTGGCTCACCAGCCCCGTGAGCGCCATGATCGCCGTGATCGCCGCCAATGTGTGGATCGGCATCCCCTTTAACATGATTCTCCTGTCCGTGGGCCTGACCACGATCCCCGCCGAGCTGTACGAGAGCGCCTCCATTGACGGCGCGGGCAGGTGGCAAAGCTTCCGCCATATCACCCTTCCGCTGCTCCGGCCCACCATCGAGTCGGTGCTGGTACTGGGTTTCATCTATACGTTCAAGGTGTTTGATCTGGTGTTTGTAATGACCAACTGCGGACCGGTCAACGCCACGCAGCTTTTATCCACCTACAGCTACAAGCTCTCCTTCAGCCTGTTCAAGTACAGCGAAGGCTCCGCCGTGGCCAACGTCCTGTTTGTGATCCTGCTGGCCGCCAGCCTTGTCTACCTCAAGTATACCTACACCGAAGAGGAGGGGATGTAAGTGCGCAGTCACTCCCCGCTCCGGCGCAGGAAGGACTTGACCCTGAGCGCCATCGCCGTCGTGCTGCTCATCCTGTTTCTGCTGCCCCTGTACTGGACGCTGGTCACCTCGCTGAAAACCGAGACGGAAATTTTCCGCATCCCGCCCACGCTGTGGCCAAAGACGCTTAACACCGCTTCCTACGCCGTGCAGCTGGAAATGGGCGATTTTAACATGTTCCGCTCGTTTGGCAACAGCCTGGTGATCGCGCTGTGCGCCATGGGCATCGCGGTGGTGCTGGCGGTGCCCGCCTCCTTTGCCATCGGCCGCTACCGCTTCCGCGGGAAAAAGCTCATCATTCTGGGCTTTCTGCTCACGCAGATGCTCCCGGTTTCCGTGCTGCTTACGCCCATGTTCATCATCTTTAAAAACCTCAAGCTAATCAGCAACTGGCTTTCGGTGATCCTCGCGGACGCGACCATCGGCATCCCGTTTTCCATCCTGATCCTGAAAAACTACTTTGCCTCCATCCCCCGCGAGCTGGAGGACGCGGCGGCCATCGACGGCTGCAACCGGCTGGGCGCGTTTTTCCGCGTGTTCGTGATCATCTGCATCCCCGGCATCGTGGTGTGCGCGATCTTCTCCTTCCTGTACGCGTGGGGCGACCTGGCCTACGGCATGACGCTGATCCAGAAACAGGCGCTGAGGCCCATCACGGCGGGCATCTTCAACTTTCTGGGGCAGTACGGCACCAAGTGGAGTTACCTGACGGCATTTGCCATCGTGACCATCATCCCCGTCGCGCTCATTTTCCTGTTCATGCAAAAGTACATCATCAGCGGACTGACAGCCGGCGCGGTCAAAGGCTGAGGCAGTCCCGACGGATGCGAGAGAGAGGAGCTACCTGCCATGCGGTATTTCAGCGAGGAAAACGGCAGCCTGGTCTGGCGCAACCACGGTGAAACCCTGATGCTGACCCCCTGGGGGCAAAACAGCCTGCGCGTGCGAGCGGCCCTGATGCACGATATCGAGGACCCCCGCTTCGCGCTGCTCACGCCCGAGGAAACCCCGGCCGAGATCCGGATCGACGACATGCGGGCCAGCATCCGCGTGGGCGGGCTCACGGCGGAATTGACCGTGGACCCGTGGCACCGGGTGGCGCGCATCGCGTACTATAACGCCCGCGGCGATCTGTTGCTGCGGGAAATCGCCTGCGGCGGCGCGCTGAACCTCCGCGCGCGGCGCTTCCAGCCGATCCTGGGCGGCGACCATCGCCTGTGCGTCGCCTTTGACGGCCGCGAGGGCGAACACCTCTACGGCATGGGCCAGTACCAGCTGGAATCGCTGGATGTGAAAAACTGCGCCTTCGAGCTGGCGCAGCGCAATTCGCAGGCGAGCGTGCCGTTTGTGATGTCCAGCCTCGGGTACGGCTTCCTGTGGCACAACCCCGCCGTGGGGGAGGCGTACTTTGGCGGCAACCGCAGCGAGTGGAAGGCGGTTTCCACCCGCCAGATGGATTACTGGATCTGCGCCGGGGACACGCCCGCCGCGCTGAGCCTCGCCTACGCCAAAGCAACCGGGTTTGCCCCCGTGATGCCGGAATACGGGCTGGGCTTCTGGCAGTGCAAGCTGCGCTACTGGAATCAGGAGCAGCTGCTCTCGGTCGCGCGCGAATACAGGCGCCGCGGGCTGCCCATCGACCTGATCGTGTGCGATTTTTTCCACTGGCCCAAAATGGGCGACTACCGGTTTGACCCGCGCTTCTTCCCCGACCCCGACGCCATGTGCGCGGAGCTGAAAGCGCTGGGCATCGAGCTGATGGTATCGGTGTGGCCGCAGGTGTCGCTGGTGAGCGAAAATTATGAGGACATGCGCCAGCAGGGCCTGCTGGTGCGAAGCGAGCTGGGCGAGCAGGTGGGCATGCGCTACCAGGGCGACAGCATGTTCTACGACGCCACAAACCCCCGCGCACGCGCCTATGTGTGGGAAAAATGCAAACGCAATTACTACGACAAGGGCGTGCGCGTGTTCTGGCTGGACGAGGCCGAGCCGGAATACGGCGAGTACGATTTTGAAAATTACCGCTACTATCTGGGGCCCAACGCGCAGATCGGCAACCTGTACCCGCAGATGTACGCGCGCGGCTTCTACGAAGGGCTGCAAAGCGCCGGGGAGGAACGGGTGGTCAGCCTGCTGCGGTGCGCGTGGGCGGGCAGCCAGCGCTACGGCGCGCTGGTGTGGAGCGGCGATATCCAGTCCAACTGGGAGGATTTCCGCCGGCAGGTATGCGCGGGCCTGAGCATGGGCGTGGCCGGCATCCCGTGGTGGACGACCGACATCGGCGGCTTCTACGGCGGAAACCCGGATGACGAAGCCTTCCGCGAGCTGCTGGTCCGCTGGTTCCAGTGGGCGGTCTATTGCCCCGTGATGCGCCTGCACGGCGACCGGGTACCCCACCGCGAGGTGTACGCGCCGGATGGCGAGCGGATGCAGGACGAAGGCGCGGATAACGAAATCTGGAGTTTCGGCGACGCCGTCTACGACATCCTGAAAGGGTGCCTGCTCCGCCGCGAGGCGCTGCGCGACTATACGCGCGGGCTGATGGAGGAAGCGCACACGCAGGGCAAGCCCGTCATGCGCCCGATGTTCTACGAGTTCCCCAAGGACGAAACCTGCGCGACGCTCAGGGATCAGTATCTGTTCGGGCCCCGGTATCTGGTGGCGCCGGTGCTGGAGGCGGGCGCGCGCGCGCGCCGCGTGTACCTGCCTAAAGGCGCAAGCTGGCTGGACGGGCGAAGCGGGCAGGTGCACGAGGGCGGCCGATGGGTCACGGCGGACGCTCCGCTGGAGGCCATGCCGGTGTTCGAACGTCTGGAGTGAAAGCCGCCCGGTTCACCCGGATGAAGGCGATCACGCGCCGGCCGGGGCAGGGGCGCGGCACGACAACGGAGGCGTAACGCGGCCGCTCGCGGGCCCGATGGCCGGCCGGCGCGCGCGCACCGCCTCAGGCGCAGGCAAACGCGGCTCCCTCGGGCGCGAGCCCGGCCCCCGGCGCGCGCAAGCCAAGCCGCAGGTTGAAGCGCATACATGCGCGGGGTTCGGGCGTCGGCCCGTTGCGCCGCGCCCGGGTCCAAGGGCCGGTCAACCGTGGCCGCGATCCGCTTGCGGGGTATTTCCCCGCGCGCGGATCGCGGCCTCTGGCTGTTCAGGAACCCATGCCATAGGCAGGGCCGCTCGCCTCATCGCCCTTCGGGCGGTTTGCTCGCCCCGGCAAAAGGCATCGACATTAGGCTTTGGGGCTCCGTCCCAAACCCCGCAAGGGTTTCACCCTGAACCCCATTCCGCTGCGGCGGGGTTTTTTTCGGCAGTCTGTGGCCGCGATCCGCTTGCGGGGTATTTCCCCGCGCGCGGATCGCGGCCTGCTGTAACGATCCGGAATCCGGACGCCCTTTCTGGCGTGCGCGCGGCTTGAAAGCCTGCGCGCGCTCTTTTGCGGCTTGTCGGCCGTCCGATGCCCTCAGCCGCCCTGCGCGGCGATTCCCTCCGTGGCTTGGCGGGCGGTTGCCATGCAAACGGGGCGGAACGCCGCCGTGATCGCGTCCTTTTTTTTGCTCCCGGCGGAGGGGCCGCGCAATCCGGCAGGAATCGCCTGAAGGCGGCGCCGATGGCCTTGTACGGCATGGGAAGCATGCAGGGGGCGTGATATTATCACCGCCGGAAAGCGACGGCCGGGCCGCTGGCGCTCCGGCGCGGCGCGGGCCATGCGCGGCGTGGCGGCGCTGCCCAGCGCCCCAATCCTTACAATGTAGGCCCGCGCGCCCGCAGAAGCTTCCTTCGAAACCGAGCCCCGCGACGTTGAAAAGCAACGCGAAGCGCCGGCCGGCCGGTTTTCGCTTGCGAGTCCACCGGCACAGGCGGTAAAACCCCGCCGCCGCGCGCCTTCCCGGCGCGGTTTATCCGGCGGCGGTCAGCCGCGCATGCCAGATTGTGATGCGGAAGGATGATATTGACAATGGAGGAACGAAGTACTATTGTAACTACAAAACCAAAGGAGAATTGAAAATGTATCAGCCACTGGTGTACCTTCTTGTCGTGCTGCTTGCCGGTCTGATGTTCCATCCGGCCGGCGTGAAGGCTTCGGATGTCACGGCCGCCGCAACCGAAGCGCCGGCCGCATCCGTCACGGCCGCCGCAACCGAAGCGGCGTGGCAGAACACGCCCAATGTCGACGATGTCGTAGCGGGCGACGCGTTGGCGCTGCAACCCGTCGATTACGCCAAGGTCACGGTCGCCTGGCCCGGGTCCCACAGCTTCTTCTTCACCTGCAAACCTGCGGGCGACGCAAGGCCCGCCTTCAAGCGCGCGATGATCCTCAGCTATGTGGAAGGCAACTATCAGGTTAAATCGACGTCCGTCTTCAGCAGTGTCGCACAGTGGGAGGAGAACCAGGAAACGGCCGATGTGGAGTTTTTCTTAAGCAACGACAAGCATCTGACCGGCGAAGGCTTCGTCTACTTCTACCTTGTGGATGAAAACGACGTATGCGTCAGCAATATCGTGCCGTGGGAAGTGGCTTTCCAGTAAGCCCTTCGGACGGGGCCGTTACCCTGCCAAGGCCCCCGGCGACCAGCGTTGTCGCGGACGTGGGCGGGCGACCCGCCCTTCGCGGAACGGGCCGTGCACGCGCATCGCCTTCCCTGCGCATGAGGCGCGGAGCCGACCCAACGCGGGGAAACCTCACCGATTCGCCGGCGGGGCCGGAAGCGAAAACGCGGTTCCCCGCTGGGTACCGCAACGGCTCCAACAGGCCCAAGCGCCCGGCTTTCAGGAAGCCGGGCGCTCGGGCTGTAAAAAAACCGATTCGGATGTTGCCGATGCGCCTGCCCCCGCGCCTTCTGCGGCGCTTTCTCATGCTTGGGCGCGGCAAAGCGCGCGGGCGGCTTTCTTCCGCTTCGCGCCATAAAAGGCACGCGTGCGCTTCGACGGCTCATGAATGAAAATCGCATGAAACGGCTGGCCTGATGCGCCAAAGCCGGGAATCGGCGTACCGAATCCCGGCTGATGAGCTTGTTTGATTTTCCCATCACCCTGCCGTGGCCGTGGGATCGGCTACGGGGCTTTCTGGCAGCCAGCCTCGGCGCAAAGCGGCCCGCGCGAGGCGTTTCCGCGCGCCGCGGCGGAGCGGGCGCCCCCGCGCGGGGGCTGGGGCCGACGGCGTCGCGTGTGGGGCATGCCCCGCGCCCCGCCACCCCAGGCGGCTCCCGCGCGACAGGCCCGGCGAATGTTTCCCGGGCTACAGCTTGGGGATGTTCAGGTCGAACAGGCTGGCCAGCGAGAACCACGAGCCGTCGTCGGCGTAGTGAACGAGCGTGGCGTAGGCGCTGCGGGTTACAAAGCGCCCTTCCGGCGAGTGGCTGGCGCACACGTGCACCACTTCCTCGGGCAGGCCGCAGGTGATGGCAATGTAGGCGCCGTAGGCCGGGTGGCGCACGTTGGGCGCTCCGGTCGTCTTATGGTTCGCGGCCCAGCGTTCGCGGTTTTGCGGGTTGAACTCGTAGGGCTTGCCCACGTCGTGCAAAAGCGCGCAGGCGATCAGCAGATCTCTGTCCAGGCCCATCTCCATCCGATAGGCTTTGCACAGGTTTTCGTACAGGCTGACCGCGCTGTAGCCGACGACGCGGATGTGCATGCTCTGGTCCCCCAGAACGCTGGCTTCCGGCATGCCGGAGCCGGGCATTTCCTCGATGCGCTCATAGCCGTTGAGCTGCAGCGCGAGCGCCCACGCGTCGATCACCTTGTTGCGCAGGGCTTCCTGCTCAATCTCCAGCACCTGGGGGAGCGTCCGCACCACACCGTCGCGGATTTCGGGTTTCAGGGCTACGGGTAGCATATCCATCGATCCTTTCCATTCAGCCGCCGGCTAGATCAGCCAGTTGGGCAGCAGGGTTACCAGAGGCGGGCAGTAGCTGACAATCAGCAGCGCGATGATATTGATGATGATGAACGGCACCATCGCCCGGGTGATCCGCTCAAGGGACAGCTTGCTGACCCCCGTCAGGGTGAACAGCACCATGCCGACCGGCGGGGTGATCATGCCGATGGTGATGTTGAGAATGCAAATGATGCCAAAGTGCAGGGGATCGATGCCGAAGCTGGTAACCACGGGCATCAGAATGGGCACCAGAATGACCAGCGCGGCCAGGCTTTCCATGACCATGCCCACCAATAGCAGGAACACGTTGATCAGCAGAATCGCGACATATTTATTGGCTACCAGGCCCAGGAAGGCTTCCGCCAGCTTGATGGGCACCTGCTGGGCGGTGATGAGGTAGCCAAAGGAGTTGGCGCAGCTGACGATGAACAGCACGCTCATGGTCAGGGTGATCGTCTCATCCAGCAGGTGGGGCAGGTCCTTCCACTTGAGCTGCCGGGTGACGAAGCCCAGCGCCATCGCGTACAGCACGGCGATGACGGACGCCTCGGTGGGGGTGCAAAAGCCGGTCAGGATGCTGCCCAGGATGATCACGGGCGTGAGCAGCGCGGGAAAGGACCGCACGAACGAGCGACCCAGGTCCGCAAAGCCGGCGAACGCGGTGCGCGGGTAGTGGCGCTTCTTGGCGACAAAGTAGATGTAGATCATCTGCGTGAGAGCCATCGCGAGCCCCGGCAGCACGCCGCCCAGGAACATTTTCCCGACCGATACGCCGCTGGCGACCGCGAACACCACAGCCGAGATGCTGGGCGGGATGATCGGGCCGATGCAGGCGGACGCGCCGGTGACGGCTACGGCGAAGTCCTCGTCGTACCCGTCGTCCTTCATGGCCTTGATCTCAATGGCGCCCAGCCCGCCGGCATCCGCCACGGCGGAGCCGGACATGCCCGCGAAGATCACCGAGGCCGCGACGTTGGCGTGCCCCAGCCCGCCGGGGATCCACCCCACCAGCTTTTTGCAGAAGCCAAAAATGCTGTCGGTCACCCCGCCGCGGTTCATGATGTTGCCCGCCAGGATGAAAAACCCGAGCGCCAAAAGCGTAAACGAGCTGGAGCCGGTCACCGCGCGGGAGAGGATCATGTTGAGGCTTTCGTCGTTGACCACCGAGTAGATCACGGAACTGCACAGCATGCAAAACCCCACGGGCATGCGCATCAGCAGAAACGCAAAAAAACTACCGAACAGCAGCAGCAAGGCCGATCACTCCTTTCCCTGAGCCGGAGTTTTGCGGAGGATATCGCCAATCACCCGGATCAGTCGCACCAGGATATAGCCCTCCGCGATGACGAAGCCCACGGCGATCCAGCCGTAGAAGTAGCTGCGCTTGAGCCAGGCAATGGTGCCCAGCGGGATGTTCTGGAAAATCGTGTAGTCGATGCTGTACTTGATCATGTAAGCCACGCAGCCAAGCATCACCACGTTTGTGACGACGTCCATCGCCTGTTGGACGGGGCGCGGCACGCGGTCGTACAGCAGGGTCAGCTCCGTATGCTTGCCCCGGTGAAAACAGTAGCCGATTCCCAGAAAGGCGATGACCCCCTGAAGCATGGTCACCACTTCGTCCGACCAGATCAGCGGGCTTTTGAACACGAAGCGCAAAACGACATGGACGGACAGAATCAGGATCATCGCCGCCATGATGGTGGAAAAGAAAATTTTCTCAAGGGTGAGCAGCAGGTTCTCCAGTTTTTTCAGCACACGCTTTCACCTTCCTCAGCCGGCAGCGCGAAACGCCTTCCGGCACCCCGGAAGGCGCGTCGCGCCCGGTTTGATTTGGGATGAGTCCCGGGCCAGGCGTCACATGGCCTGGATTTCCTCGTACATGCCTTCCAGCCACTTGTCCTTGAACTGGTCGTACATCGGGGCGATCTTCTGGCGGAAGGATTCGATGTCGGGCTGGATGATCTGGCACGTTTGGCCGATCTGCTCGATGAAGCCCTGCTCCAGTTCCACGGCCTTGGGGTTATGCTCCGCGGCGACGGCCCTGGCGCACTCGTAGACGATGTCGATCTGCTCCTGGCTGAGCTTCTTCATCGCGGCGTCGCTCATGAAGATGCTCAGCATCTGGAACTGGTGGTAGGTCAGGTTCAGGTAATCCTGAACTTCGAAAAATTTCATGGCGTAGATGGACGCGGGGGGGTTTTCCTGCCCGTCCACGGTGTGCTGCTGCAGCGCCAGATAGGTTTCGTTGTACGCGATCGGCGTGGGCACCGCGCCCAGCTGGGTGAAGGCCGCGATGGGCAGCGGTTCGTTAGCGGCGCGCATCTTCAGCCCGTTGAGGTCGTCGGCCGTGTTGAGCGGCTTGCCGGAAGTCGTCATCTGGCGCGCGCCGTAGTACAGGTCCGCCAGGATGTGCACGCTGCACGCCTGGGCGAGACCTTCCACCAGCTTGTCATGGGCCGCGCTCTGGTAAAACTTGAACATATGCTCCTGATCCCGGAACATGTAGAACGCTTCCACAATCGTAAAGGGCGCGTAGCGCTGGGTGTACTGGCCGGTGGCGGATACGTAGAAATCCACGTCCCCGCGGGAGCAGGCTTCCGAAAGTTCGGTGTTGGTGCCAAGCGTTTCGGTGGGGTACACGTCGATGACAACCTCGCCGTTGGTCTTTTCCTTTACCATATCGGCAAAGGCCATGGCGCTGATGTTAATCATGTGTTCCGCGGGCTGGGTGTGGCCCAGGCGCAGGGTGATGGGTTCGGCGGAGGCGGAAGATACCACCACGGATAGCGTCATCAGGATCACCAGGGTCAGACTCAGCAGTTTCCACAAGGTCTTTTGCATGGTTTTCACTCTCCCTCGAATTTGGTACTATCGTCTATTGCAGCGCAATAGTCATCCCCGTTGTGGCGCGCGGTCGCGCTCACTCCCGAAACTCGCTCAGGCCCTCGATCGCGTAGGCGCGGATGGGGCAGGAGTCCAGCCCCAGAATCGGCAGCGGCGCGTAGGACATGAAAAACACGCGGGAGGTCAGCTGATCCAGGTTTTGCAGCACTTCCAGAAACACGATGTTTTCGGCCATCAGCACGTCGTGGAACGGTTTGACGTCCTCCTCGCTGCTCTCGATGGAAACGCCGTCGCCAAACCCCACGCACTTCACCTTGTGATCCCTGAGCCATACCGCGGTTTCCCGGCCTACCTTCAGGCGATGGTCTTTTTCCGTGTTGGTATCGGGGGTGAACGGGGCCAGCGGGTGGTTGCTGTCCAAAAGCACGATATCGCCCGGCCGCAGCAGCCCCCGGCAGGCGGCTTCCAGATCCTCGCCCCGGATATGGGCCCTGGGCGGCAGGTGTTCGAACTTCACATAGATCGCGCGGCCCAGGAAGGTGTCCAGCGGCAGCTCCGCAACGCTGGGCCAGTCCTCGTGATGGTGGTAGGGGCATTCGCAGTGCGTGCCCAGGTGGCTGGTCAAATCCATGATGGTATGAAAGTCGGGAATCGGCCCGCCCGTGTTGAACCGGAACAGGTGGCAGCGGCGGGTTTCCGTCCTGGGGTTCAGGGGCTTGGTCAGATCCACAATTTTCAGCGGGCCCATTTGGTAGGTGTTCATGCGTGCGATTCCTCCTTATCCGGCGCTTGCCGGCTTTCCAGCGCGTGTACCAGATGCACCATGAATTCGTGGCTGGGGGCGGGAACGCCGTTGCGGCGGCTGGCCCGCGCCACGCTGCCGTTGATGGTGTCCACCTCCGTTTTGCGCCCCGCGCGCAGGTCGGCGTAGATGGAGGTTTTCCCCTCCCGGGCGTGCGCCAGATGCTGCTGCAATTCCGCCGCGATCTGGGCGTATTCAAAGCCCATGCCGTCTCCGTTGGCCACGTCCACGGCTTCCCGGAGCAGCGTTTCCGTCATCGCCCAGGCATCCGCGCTGTCCAGCAGAAAGCCCATCGGCGTTTGTAAAACGCCGGTCAGCACGCTGGCGGACGCGTTGGTAAACAGCTTTCTCCAGATCATCCTCTGAATTTCGGCGGAAGGCTCGCACGCCAGGCCGCAGGCCCGAAAACTTTCCACGATCGGGCGGAGGCCCTCCAGGCTGCCTTCCGGCACGCCGATGAAGGTCGGCCCGCCGGCCCCGTGGTGGACGGTGGTCCGGTCCACCACGGAGCTGTTGTGCTGGGTGGTGCCGATCACAATCTGCGCCCTGGCGACAAAGCGCGCCAGCAATGCCTCATGGCCCGCGCCGTTTTGCAGCGTGAGCACCCGGGTGCCGGGGCCGATCAGGCGGCGGTTGGCCGCCAGCGCGCTTTCGGTATACATGGCTTTGACAAACACAATCAGCAGTTCCGCCGGTTCCATGCCTTCGCTGCCTGTTGCCGCCCGGGGATGGGCATGCGTGACGCTCCCGTCCGGTTCGATGATGCGGATACCCTCCCGGTTGATCGCCTCCGCCTTGCCCGCGTCCACGTCGATCAGCGTGACGTTGTTGCCCCTGGAAAGGTAGCCGCCGATGAGCATTCCCATGGCGCCGGCGCCCAGGACCGCGATTTTCAAAACTCGCATCCTCCAGTTCGCTGTTTACTATGACTGAAACCCAGTTGCCACGCGATTTTCCCCCGAAGGTTCGAAAGGCCGCATAAGGGTGAAATCGATGTCAGCTTTGTTGAGACAATCATAGCAGCATCAACCTCTGTTTGCAAGACAATCCGTCAATTTTTCCGAAACACACAAAACATAAGCGAGTAAATCAGCAATATTGCACAATAATGGAGCGCCGGGGGACGCCTTCATGGACTGGCGGCCCGGCGCTCTGGAAGAAATCGATTTCACCATAAAGATGGCGCAAAACCTGCGTCGGGCACTCAGGTGCTTTTGCGGACGATCAGGTCGGGCAACAGCATGATGCGCCGCGTGTTGGACTTCCCGTTGATGTGGTCGATCACCATGCGGGCGGCCAGAATGCTGGCATCCATCCGCTTGTTGTCCAGCGACGTAAGGGTGGGGCTGCAAATCTCCGCATAGGTGGAGTTGTTGATGCCGATGATGGACAGCCTGCCCGGAACGGCGATCCGTTTGGCGTGGAGCGCCTGCAGGCCCCCGGCGGCCAGCAGATCGACGGAGTAGATGATGCCGTCTACCGAGGGGTGCTCGCCGAGCACCTTCAGCGTCGCCTGATACCCGCCCTCCAGGGAGTTTTCGGTGCGGTAGCTCCAGGCTTTGGGGTCTTTTTCCCACTGGCGCATGCTGTTGAGGTAGCCGCTTTCCTTAAGCGTGTTGCTGGGGTTGTAGGGCTGGTCGCAGATGAAGGCGATATGCCTGCGGCCCTTGGAAACCAAATGCTCCACGCAGGCGGAAACGCCGCCCTGCTCGTCGGACAGGATGCCGTACACATTGGGCAGATCCAGCCATCCGTTCACGATGGCCACGGGCACATCCTTGAGGGATTGGCTGATGGCCGCCTTCACGGCGTCCGACTGGAACACCGAGCCCATCATCACCACGCCCTCCACCCGGCGGTGGCTCAGGATTTCGATGGAATGGACCTTTTCGGCGTCGTCAATGCCGGTGTTGAGGATGATGCAGCAGTACCCCTGGGTAATCAGTTCGCGCTCGATGTGGTAGGCGCCGTCGGTGTGGTGGATGTTGCGGATATCCGCCACCAGAATGCCGATGGTCTTGGAAGACTGATACACAAGCCCCCGCGCCAGCGCGTTGGGGGAGTAATTCAGTTTTTCCAGAAGCTTGAGGATCAGTTGCCGCGTTTCCGTATTCACGCCCGGCCGCTGGTTGATCACCCGGGAAACCGAGCTGGGGGATACGCCCGCCATCTTGGCGATGTCGTAAATCGTCACTGACAATGACCCCTTTCCTTGCCACACCGAATCTACGAACATTCTACCTGTTTTTCCTTCAAATTGCAACGGTAAGCGAATTCGATTGCAGACAATGCTCCGCCGTGACCGCCTCCCAAACGTCTGCCGGAGGCGCGGAAAGGTATCAGAATAGCCTGTCGCAAGCCTTTCTATTCCGAAATTTTTCGAATAGGCTTGCTTTTGCAGGATTTGTATGCTATTCTCTAGCTGCTTTTAGGGTGATATCGATTTCAGTCTATCGACAGAGAGGATGAATCCTATGATCAGGAGAGCGTCGGAACGGAACATTGAGCGCAAACCCGCGCCCTTTGAGGGAACCGGTGAAATTACCATCCGCAGCCTGCTCAACAGCCCGGAGGAACTGAGCCGCAAAGGCCGCGTTTTCGCGCATACCACGGTGCACCCCGGCGGCGGCATCGGCTATCACGTGCACCGGGGCGAATCCGAAACCTACTATATCCTGAGCGGGCACGGCCTGTTTAACGACAACGGCGTCCAAGCCGAGGTGGGGCCGGGCGATGTGACCTGCACGGGCGACGGTCAGGGCCATGCCTTGACGGCTGTCGGAGACGAGCCCATCGAGATGATCGCGCTGATCCTGTACGCGTGACGGCGCGATGCGCTTTCCGCCGACGAGGGCGGCACAGGGCGGACAGCCGGGCCTGCGAGGGGCACGGGCGACCCCGAAAGGGCGGTTCGCGCCCGTGAGAGACGAAAGGAGAAGGCGCTGATGGACTACACTCTGGAACATCTGTTTGGCATCCGGGATGAGGTTTTCGTGGTGTCCGGCGGTACGGGCACCATCGGTCTGGAGCTTTGCCGCGGCATGATCGCGCTGGGCGCGAAGGTGGGGATACTGGGGATCTCGCAAGAGGACTGCGACAGGGCTGCGGCCAAACTGCAGGCCGAGTTCCCCGGCGCCCCGGTGCTGGCGGCGGTGGCGGACGTGACCGACGAGGCCATGGTGAACGAAGCCGTCGACCGCATCTACGCCCGCTTCGGCAGGATCGACGGCCTGATCAACTGCGCCGGCATCAACGTGATCGACAGCCTGGCCCATATAACGATAGAGGACTTCAACCGCGTGATGAACGTCAACTTCACCGGCACGGTCATCTGCTGCAAATCGGTGGGCCGGTATCTGCTGCGGGCCCGCAAAGGGCGGGTGGTCAACATCTCCTCGCTGAGCGCCACGCAGGCCAAGGCGTATTATACCGCCTACGCCTCCAGCAAGGCCGCCATCAACAGCTTTACCCGCGCGCTGGCCATCGAGTGGGCCCAAAAGGGCATAAACGTCAACGCCCTCTGCCCCAGCCTGATCGTGACGGATATCAACCGCGCCCAGCTGGAACAAAACCCCGAAAATTTCGCCCGGCGGGTGGCAAGCATCCCCCGCGGCGTGCCCGGCCGCACCGAGTGGCTGGTCGGCCCGGTCGTCAGCCTGCTCTCCCCCGGCAGCGTTCACCTGACGGGGCAGGCCATCTATGTGGACGGCGGCTCCTCCGCCGGCAGCACCTTCGTGCTGGAAGAAGAACGCTTCCGGCACGAGGACGCCTGATCGGGAGATGAAGGGCATGCATCAGATCGCCGTGCTGTTTACCTCGCTGGGGCCGCTGGTCGCCAGCTTTGCCGAGACGCTTGCGGAAACGCTGGGCCCGTGCCGGATCATCCGCATCGCCGACGACAGCCTGATCCGGGATGTGAAACTTCGCGGGGCGACGGACGATAACCTTCGCAAGCGCACATTCCTGCACCTGGAAAGCGCCCTGTTGGCCGGGGCGGAACTGATCGTGATCGCCTGCTCGTCGGTGGGCGAGGTTGCCAAAGCGGCGCAGGCCGCCTTTCCCGTGCCGGTGATCCGCATCGACGAAGCCATGATGGACCGGGCGCTGGAAACGGGCCCCCGCATCGGCGTGATCGCGAGCCTTGCCACCACCGTAGGCCCCACCGTGAGTTTCCTTCGGGAAAAGGCCGCCGAGCGGGGCATGAACCCGACGATCCTCTCCGCGGTGGCGGAAGGGGCGTACGAAGCCTTAAGCGCCGGAGACGAGGGGTTGCATGATGAACTCGTTACCCGGGCGGCGGTGGCGATGTCCCCCGACGTGGATGTGATCCTGCTGGCGCAGGGATCGATGGCCCGGCTGGAAGCGCCGCTTCGCCAACGGGTGCCCGTGCCGGTGCTGGCCAGCCCCAAGCCCTGCGCGATGGCCGTCCGATCCGCTTTGGAACGTCTGTAAGGCAGAAGGAGCAACCCCATGAAAGCGTTCATGATCGAAGGCAAGGACCGGTCCGGGGTCATCGACATTCCCGAACCGGCGCTGACGGACGAGCATTCCGTCAAGGTACAGGTAGAGTCCTGCGGGATCTGCGGGACGGATCTCAAAATCATGGAAGGGAAGCACACCCAGTCCATCGGGCAGAAACGGATTCCCGGCCACGAGTTTGCCGGCGTCGTCGTTGCGGTCGGCGCCGCGGTCGAGGGGCTTACGCCCGGCGACCGGGTGGTGCACGAGCCCATCGCGTACTGCGGCCGGTGCTACGCCTGCCGCAACGGGCAGGGAAACGTGTGCGGGAGCTTACAGGTAACCGGCTGCAACAGGAGCGGCGGCATGGAGGAGCTTTTCGTGGCGCCGCAGCGCCAGTGGCACCGCCTGCCGGACTGGATCACCTGGGATCAGGCGGCGCTGATTGAGCCGTATACGATTGCCGCGCAGGTCTGCGCCAGAGCCGATGCCCGCCCCGGGGACGTGATGCTGATCCACGGCGCCGGCCCGATCGGCCTGATGCTTGCGGATACCGCGATGCACATGGGGCTTACGGTGATGGTGAGCGAGGTAAGCGAAGGCCGGCTGGCGCTGGCGCGCGCCCTTGGCGTGCCGCACGTCCTCAATCCCCGGGAGGAAAACGTCGGCGAGGCGGCGCTTCGCATCACAAAGGGCGAGGGCCCCAACATCGTGTGCGACTGCGCGGGCCTGCCGCAGATGGCCGAGGAGGCGTTCCGCATCCTGTCGCCGGCGGGCCGGTTTGTGCCCGTCGCCGGGGTACCTTTCACCTGCGACGGTTACCTCGCCATGCGCAAACAGCTGACCGTCGTCGCCTCCCGGTTGCAAATGCACCAGTTTGTTCCGGTGATCGCGCGTTTCGGGCTCTACCAGCAAAACGCGCAGCGGATGATCACCGATATCTTCGACTTTCACGACGTTCAGGAGGCCTTCGCGTACGCCTGCCAGCGCAAGCCGACCACCGGCAAAATCGTGCTGCGCTTCCACGCCGCGCGGGGCTGAGCGACAGGAATCCACCATCGGAGGGAGTAATCGCCGATATGTCACTGACAAAAGACCGCGTGATGGAACTGGAAACCCTGTGCCGTCGGTTCCGTACCGACACCATCGCCCTGCTGCACCGGCTGCAGACGGGCCATGCCGGCGGTTCACTGTCGGTATGCGAAATACTGACGGTGCTTTATATGGAATGCGCCAACATCTCCGTGGACAACCGCTGCGCGCCGGACCGGGACCGCGTCGTGCTTTCCAAAGGCCACGCCGCGCCCATGCTGTACCGGTGCCTCAGCGAAAAAGGCTTCTTTCCTTTGGAGGAACTGGAGACCCTCCGCCAGCCGGGCAGCCGCCTGCAGGGACATCCCTCCATGGGCAAAACCCCGGGGGTGGAGCTTTCCACCGGCCCGCTGGGGCTGGGGCTTTCAGCCGGCGTCGGGATGGCCTGCGCCAACCGCCTGCAGGGCAACGGCGCCTGTGTGTTTGTCGTACTGGGCGACGGCGAGCTGGACGAGGGCACCGTGTGGGAGGCCGCCATGGCCGCCGCCAAATTCCGCTGCGACCGCCTGATCGCCATCGTGGACTGGAACAAGGTGCAGCTGGACGGCATGACGCGGGATGTGATGCCCATGGGCGATCTGCGCGGAAAATGGAGCACCTTCGGCTGGAACGTGCTGGAATGCGACGGCCACGACATCGCGCAGCTCTACGACGCCATCCAGACGGCCAAAGGGCTGGCCGACGGGAAACCCTGCGTGATCCTGGCCAACACCGTCAAGGGCAAAGGGGTTTCCTTCATGGAAAACACGAACCTGTACCATGGCAAGGCGATCGACGACGACGAGTTTTCCCGCGCCATGCTGGAACTGGAGGGAGCCGAAAATGCCTGAAGCGCTGCGGGATGTCTACGGCGAAAGCCTGCGCAGGTACGGCCTGGCGAACGACCGGGTCGTCGTGCTGGATGCCGATCTGGCGACCAGCACCAAATCGGTGCTTTTTGGCAAAGCGTGTCCGGATCGCTTTTTTGACGTGGGGATCGCCGAGGCCAACATGGTTTCGATGGCGGCCGGCTTTGCCGCCTGCGGCTACATCCCCTTTGTGAACACCTTTGCCACCTTTATCGCCAGCATCGGCGCGGTGAGCGCCAAGTGCCTCATCGGCTATTCCCACCTAAACGTGCGCCTGATGGGGGGCAACAACGGCCTGACCGGCGGCTACGACGGTGCGACCCATCACTGTTTGGACGATATCAACGTCATGCGCGGCATCCCCGGCATGCTGGTCACCTCCCCGTGCGATCCGGTACAGATGGACTGGCTTGTGCAAACCCTGATCGACGACTACCGGGGCCCCGCCTACGTGAGCATCTCCCGCATGGGCGCGGGGCCGGTGTACAAAGCCGGGGAGCGCTTCACGCTGGGCAAAGCCAAGCGGGTCTGCGCCGGCGCGGACGCGACCGTGTTCGCCTGCGGCCTGTCGGTTCCCCGGGCGCTGGAGGCCGTCGACCGGCTGCGGCAGGAGGGGCTCTCCATCGCGCTGTGGGATATGTTCACCCTCAAGCCCCTGGACGAGGAAGCCGTCCGCGACGCCGCCCGGGAAACCGGCGCGATCGTCGCGGTCGAGGAGCACTCGGTTCTGGGTGGCCTGGGCACAGCGGTGGCCGAGGTGCTGGCCGAAAGCGGGCTGGCCGTTCCCTTCCGCCGGGTGGGCATCCGCGACCGGTACACCGAAAGCGGCTCCTACCCTCAGTTGGTGGAGGCTTTCGGGCTGGGCGTGGACGCCATCGCGGACGCCGTGCGCCAGACCGTAGCCCGAAAAAAGGGGGCGAGGGGATGACCGAGGAGATCCGGACCCTGTACCGCATCAGCTATCAGCTGCGCCAAAAAGCCGTGGAGATGGTCTACCACGCCAAAACCGGCCATATCGCGCCCGGTTTTTCGATGGCGGAGATCATCGCCGCCCTGTACTTCAGCCTTCTGCGGCTGAATCCCGACGAGCCCCGGTGGGCGGACCGCGACCGGTTCGTGCTCTCCAAAGGGCATGCCTGCCCGCTGTATTACGCGGCGCTGGCGAAACGCGGCTATTTCCCCGAGGCGGACCTGATGGAATACAGAATGCTCAACTCCAAGCTTCCGGGACACCCCGACATGCGCAAATGCCCTGGGGTGGATATGACCACCGGCTCGCTGGGCAACGGCATCGCGTGCGCGCTGGGCATGGCGCTGATCGGCCGGAAGGATCGGCGGGCGCACTATGTGTACGCGTTGGCCGGCGACGGCGAACTGCAGGAGGGCATCGCCTGGGAGGCGGCCCTGTACGCGGGCAACGCCGGGCTGGATCACCTGATCCTGATCGTGGACCGCAACCGCCTGCAAAGCGGCGGAAGCGTCAGCGAAATACAGGAGCTGGGCGACCTGGCGGAGAAATTCCGCCTGAACCGGTGGGATACCCAAACCATCGACGGCCACGATATCCCCGCCGTGCTGGCCGCCGTGGAAACCGCCAAACGCCGAGCGGGCGCGCCGTCGGTCATCATCGCCGATACCGTCAAGGGCAAGGGCGTATCCTTCATGGAAAACCAGTACCTGTGGCATATGAAGGCGCCCTCCGATCAGGAGTACGCACAGGCGATGGCGGAGCTGGAAAGCGCGGTGAAGCGGTATGCATGAGAGGATATCCACCCGAACCGGCTTTGGGCAGGGGCTCATGGAACTGGCCTGCGAGCGCGCGGATGTGCTGGTGACCAGCGCGGACACGTACCGTTCGTTTGCGCTCAACGATTTTGTCCGGCGCTTTCCGGACCGTTATTTCGAGTTTGGCATTGCCGAGCAGAACATGCTGGCGGCGGCCGGGGCCATGGCCGGAGAGGGATATGCCGTGTTTTCGGTGGGGTACAGCCCGTTTCTCTCAATGCGGGCGCTGGAACAGATACGCACCTTCATCGCCTACCCGAACCAGAACGTGAAAATCGTGGCCGGCCTGGGCGGGCTCAGCGGCGATACCGACGGCGTGACGCACCAGGGCACGGAAGATATCGGCATTCTGCGCACGATTCCCAACATGACGGTGCTTTGCCCCGCCGATGCGGTTGCCGCGCGGGCATTTGTAGGCATGGCCGCCAGGCTGTCCACGCCGGTTTACCTGCGCCTGGGGCGGGGCGCGACGCCGGTTGTCTACCCCGGGGACCAGCGCTTTGAGCTGGGCAAGGCGATCCGGGCGAGGGATGACGGCACGGATTTCGCCATCCTGACCGTCGGCCCCTGCGTGGGGGAAGCGATGCAGGCGGCGGACCGGCTGCGGGAAATGGGCATGCGTGGGCGCGTGCTGGACATGCACACCATCAAACCGCTGGACGAGGCGGCTGTGGCGGAAGCGTGCGACGAGTGCCGAAACCTGCTTACGGTGGAAGACGGATGCCTCTGCGGCGGGTTTGGCGGTGCCGTCGCCGAAACGCTTGCGGATCAGGGGCTCAGCCCGCGCCGCTTCAAACGGCTGGGGCTCACGACCTTCGGCACCGCGGGGACGCTCCCCGAGCTGCTGCGTCATTTTGGCCTGGACGCGGCAAGCCAGCAGGCGGCCGTCCTTAGCCT
>JAAYUF010000160.1 GCA_012517815.1 Clostridiales bacterium | reverse complement strand
CCCGGCTCCATCGAAAGGAGGCGACGGCCATAGTGAAAAAGCCCCTGCACTGCGGACTGTCCCTGCGGCTGTACAGGGAGGAGAAGGTTTTTGGCCCCGGCGTGGCCGTGCTGCTGGAAACCGTGCGCGAAACGCACAGCCTGCGCTCGGCGGCCATGCGCATGGACATGGCCTATTCCAAGGCGTGGAAAGTCATCAAGGCGGCCGAGGAAGGCATGGGGTTCTCCCTGCTGGACACCGCCACCGGCGGTCGCCGGGGCGGCGGCGCGGCGCTGACGGCGCAGGCCGAAACGCTGCTGACCCGGTACCGCGCGTTCGAGGCGGAGTGCCGGCAGTCAATGGAAGCCGCTTATGCGCGCCACTTTGGCGAATATTCCTGATCGGCGGAAACCAAAGGAGAGGCGCAAGCGTCGCGTCGCACCCGCCTCGGCATCCGGCAAGCGATACGCGCGCCCAAATACGCTCGGCGCGGATCAAAAAACCACCGACATGGCCGGTGGTTTTTTGATCCGCTGCCCTGCCTTCCCTCGGGCTGCGAACCCGAAGGGGGCGCGCCGCGCGTTCCGTTTGCCGGTTCACGCGATATCAATGCGCGAATGCGTTCAGGCTTACGGGCGGTTTTTGCCTGCGGCGAGGAGCGGAAGCGCAGGCGCCGCGGCGCTGCGTCGGGCTTTCGCGTACGTTTCGGCAGACCAACGCCGTGGGGGGAAGGCGTTCATGACTCCAGAGCGTTTCAGGCCATCATCGCCCGCACCGTGGCGATCTGGCTCTGGGTGAGCCGGATCACCTCGCTGTTGGCCGCGCCGGTGGCGGAATCCTCGATCAGCGCCAGCTTGGTGTCCTTCCGGGTGACGGTGTTGTGCCACAGCGTCGCCGGAATGTTATACACCCTGAGCGGCTCCATCTCCACTTTGCCAATCTCCAGGCCGTTTTCGCCCTCGTTGGCGAAAAGCAGCGTGCAGCTGCCCGTCAGCAGGATAAACAGCTCGTCCGTCTCGTTGTGGCGCTCCAGGCAGTCGATGCCCGTGATGTCGTTTTCCGGCTTCCAGTTTTTCAGGCCCACCATCCATTTGGCGTTTTCAAACACCCGCGCGAGGCCCTTGCCCTCGTAGGCGTATTGCAGAATGTCCATCGTCGTGCGTTCCTTCCTTACTGTTTCAGCCCTGCGCCGGGGCTGCGCTTTTGCGGTCGATCACGTGCCGGCAGGCCGCCTGAACGGCCTCGGCGGTCAGCCCGTATTCCCGGAACAGGTCCTGCGGCTTGCCGCTTTGGCCAAAACGGTCCTGAATGCCCACGCGTTCAAACGGAACGCAGGCGTTGCCGGCCAGCGTCTCGGCGACCGCGCCGCCCAGACCGCCGATGACGGAGTGTTCTTCCGCCGTTACGATCGCGCCGCAGCGCCGGGCCATCTCCAGCACGCAGGCTTCGTCCAGGGGCTTGATGGTGTGCATGTTGACCACCGCCGCCGATATCCCCTGCGCTTCCAGCGCGGCCGCGGCGTAGAGCGCCTGCGCCACCATGATACCGCACGCGATGATCGCCACGTCCGCGCCTTCGCGCAGCACCACCGCCTTGCCGATTTCAAACGGCGTGGAGGCTTCGGTGCAAATATCCGTGGGCAGGCGGCCGGTGCGGATAAACGCGGGGCCGTCGATCTCGGCCGCGGCGAACACGGCCTTCTTCATTTCGATGGCGTCGCAGGGCACCAGCACCTTCATGCCGGGGAGCACGCGCATCAGCGCGATATCCTCCACCGCCTGATGGCTGCCGCCGTCCTCGCCCGCGCTGGGGCCGGCGTGGGACAGGCCCAGCTTGACGTTGGCCCCGGTGTAGCAGATGGCGTTGCGGATCTGCTCATACGCGCGCCCCGCGCCAAACAGCGCGAAGGTGCTGGCAAACACCGTGTAGCCGCAGTGCGCCAGCCCCGAGGACGCGCACATCATGTTGGCTTCCGCGATGCCGAAATTGTAAAACCGGTCGGGAAATTTCGTGGCAAAGTCGACGGTCATCGTCGCGTGCGCCAGGTCGGCGTCCGCCACCAGCACGCGCGCATCCTTTGCGCCCAGCTCCGCGAGCGCTTCGCCGTAAGCCACCCGGGTCGATTGCTTCTCCGCCATCCTCAGCACCCCATTTCGCGCATCGCGTCGTCATATTGTTCCTGGGTCATGGGCCGGCCGTGCCAGCAGCAGGCGTTTTCCATAAAGGATACGCCCTTGCCCTTCACGGTGGGGCAGAGCACAAAGCGCGGCTTCTCGCCCACGGGGGCGTTGAGCGCGGCGGTGATGGCGTCCACGTCGTGGCCGTCGGCGGTCAGCGTCTCCCAGCCAAAGGCGCGGAACTTCTCGGAAATATCGCCCAGCGACATCACCTGTTCGTTGGCGCCGTCGATCTGCAGCCCGTTGTAGTCCAGGATCACCGTGAGGTTATGGAGGCGGTAATGCGACGCGGCCATCGCGGCCTCCCAGATGAGGCCCTCCTGCAGCTCGCCGTCGCCCACGATGCAAAACACCCGGAAATGATGCTCCGGCCGCTTGCCCGCCAGCGCGTACCCCAGCGAGATGGAAAGCCCCTGCCCGAGCGAGCCGGTGCTCGCGTCCACGCCGGGGGTCTTGCGCATGTCGGGGTGGCCTTGCAGGATGCTGCCCAACTGGCGCAGCGTCCACAGCTTTTCACGCGGGAAGAAGCCCTTGTCCGCGAGCACGGCGTACAGCGTCGGGCAGCCGTGCCCCTTGCTGAGCACCAGCCGGTCGCGCTCCGGCCAGTCGCGGTTTTGCGGATCGTAGCGCAGCACGTTGTCGTACAGCGCCAACAGGATTTCCACGCTGGAAAGGGAGCCGCCGGGGTGCCCCGACTGGCAGGCGAAAAGCATCCTCAAGATGTCCGCGCGGATCTGGCGAGCCTTGTTTTCCTGAATCTGTGTCATTGTCCCAGCCTTCTTTATCCAATGTATGCCATGGGTTGCCCCCGCCGCACCCTATGGCGGGTTTCGGCGGGGGACCGGCGCGCGGTTGGCATTGGCCCGCCGCGCGTCACCCTTTGACAGCGCCCGAGGTGAGGCCCGCGACCAGCCGCTTCTGCGCGAAGAAGAACATCACGCAGACGGGGATCACGGTGATGATGCCGCCGGCCGTCAGCAGTTCCCACTGCACGCCGAACTGGCCGATGAGGCTTTTGAGCGCCACGGGCACGGTGCGGTTGCGGTCGTTGGTGAACAGCACGGCAAAGGTGTACTCGTTCCACGATTGCATGAAGATGTAAACGCCCGTCGCCAGCAGGCAGGGTACCAGCACCGGCAGGATGATGCGCGTAAACGCCTGCGCGCGGTTGGCCCCGTCCACCATGGCGGCCTCTTCCAGCGACATCGGCAGGTCGTTTAGGTAGCCGTTGAGCAGCCACACCGAAAACGGGATGGTAAACGTGGTGTAGGAAAGCACCAGCGACGCGGGCGTATACAGCAGGTTCATCTGCCGCATGATGGTAAACAGCGGGATCAGCAAAAGCACCGTGGGGAACATGTTGTTGGTCAGGAACAGAACCATCAGCAGCTTGCGGCCCCTGAAACGGAAACGGGAAAAGGAGTAGGCCGCCAGCATCGACACCGTGAGCGACAGCGCGGTGGTGATCATCGCCACCACAAAGCTGTTACCCATGGGCTTGAGGAAGTTGAACTGCCCGAAAAGCTGCCCGTAGGCGGCAAGCGTGGGCTCGGCCGGCCAGTACACCACCTGCGTGCTGTACAGTTCCCGGTTGGGCTTGAGGCTGGTAATCAGCGTCCAGTAATACGGAAACAGCAGGAAAATCAGGATCAGCAGGAGCGGAAGCCCCACGATCAGGAATCGGGAAACGGAGCGCTTGGCACGGCAGAGGCTGTTTGGCATGCGTTACACCCCCTGATCCCGGAACATGCTGCGCAGGTACGGGATAGATACGCCCAGCAGCAGCACCGTCATGATCAGCGCCATGGCGGAGGCGTAGCCCATGTTGAGCGTGTTGGCTTTTAGGTAAATGTAGACGCTCAGCGTCTGCGTGGCGTAGGCGGGGCCGCCTTCCGTCATGTTGAAGATGACGTCCACGGAGTTGGCCACCCAGATCACGCGCAGCATGGTGGTTACGAAAATGGTGTTTTTCAGCGACGGGATGGTGATAAAGCGCAGCTTTTGCAGGCTTTTCGCGCCGTCGATATCCGCCGCCTCGTACAGTTCGTGCGCAATGCCCTGCAAACCCGCCAGCAGCATCAGGGCGAAAAACGGAATGCCCTGCCAAACGATCGTCAGGATCACCGAGGGCAGCGCCGTGGCCCTAGCGGCCAAAAAGGCGATGTTGCCGTCCGTGATGCCGGTTTTCTGCAACAGATCGTTGATCACGCCGTAGTTGCCGTCCAAAAGCCACCGCCACATCAGCGCGATGAGCACGCCGGGCGTCACCCACGGGATCAGGCTGACCGAACGCGCCAGCGCGCGCCCGCGGAACTCCTGGTTAAGCAGCAGCGCCAGCGCGAAGCCGAACACAAACTGAAACCCGACGCCGAATACCACCCACAGCGCGGTGCGGTAGAGGCTGGCGATAAACTGCCGGTCGGCGAAGAGCTTTATGTAGTTCTCCAGACCGATGAAGCTGATCAGCTTGGGCCTGCGCAGGTCGTAGTTTTGCAGGCTCATGGAAACGGCGTTGAGGATGGGGACGAACACCACGCAGACCACGACCGTAAGCGCCGGCAACACCAGCAGATACGGCCAGAGATTCGTCCTGCGCCCTCGCTTGCGGATGAATTCCATCAGGGTTACGCCCCTTTTTGTCGTAGTCGGGCCGGCGGAGACTGCGTTTTCAGCGGCGCGGGGGCAGGAAACCGCGGTTTCCTGCCCCCGCGCGGTTAACCGGTTACTTGTACAGTTCCGCCTGCAGGGTGTCCATGCACTCCTGGGCCGTGATCTCGCCCAGCAGCGCCTGCTGCACGGTGGAGGGCCACACGGTGCTGATCCACTCGGTGGTGGTGTCCAGAATCGGCAGGATGCCCGCGTAGGGCGCGCCCTGGATGGACACTTTCATGAAGGGGTTCTGCTGGAACTCGTCCAAGGCTTTGACGCTGGCGGCGACGGGCACGTTGCCGGTCACCTTGCACCAGGTCTCCTGGCCCTTGCCGGTGGCAAGGTAGCTCAGCCACGCGAAGGCGGCGTCCTTATTGGCGCAGGAGGCGAACATCACGTTCTCGGTATCGCCCATGGAGGTCCACTGGCCTACGCCCGCGGGGAACACGAACGCGCCCACGTCGTCGCCGAAGGTTTCCACCATGCCCGCGGAGGAGCCGATGTGGTGGATGGTCATCGCGGTCAGGCCGCTCTTGAAGTTATCGATGATCTGGCTGAACCCGTCCGAGGGGGCGGTGGGGGGCGTGTAGCCCTTCTGGAAGAGGTCGATGAAGTCCTGCATGCCCTGCACGGCTTCGGGGGTGGTCAGGTCGGCAAAGGAGCCGCCGCGGGCGTGGATGAAGCTGCCCCACGGCTCCTGGCCGCCCTTGGCGCCGCGCATGCCAAAGCCGTAGACGCCGTCCTTGGTCAGCGCCGCGCACGCATCCAGGAACTCCTGATACGTGGTGGGCACGCTTACCCCGGCCGCCGCGAACAGGGAGGGCCGGTAGTACACGTAGAGCACCTGGGTGTTCCAGGGCATCACGTACACCTTGTCGCCGCCGCCGGCGGTGCGCATCACGTCCCACAGGCTGGTTTCGATCTGGCTGGAATCGCTCCACGCGGCCAGATAGTCGTCCAGCGGCGCCAGCAGGTCGTTGGCCACAAAGGAGGGCGTCGCCGTGAGCTTCCAGCTGGCCACATCGGGGCCGCCGCCGCCCATGGCCGCGGTGAATACGGTATTGCTGTACCCGCCGCCGTCCCAGGGGATCTGTTCGCCCACCACGGTAATGCCCTGGCCGTTGGTGGCGTTGAAGTCCGCGATCATTTCCTGCATGGTGGCGGCATAAGCGTCGTTATCCGCCCAGAACCAGTATTTGATGGTCACGCCCTCGGCAGTGGCGACGGACGCCAGCGAGAGGACCATCATCAGGGCCAGAAGAGTGCTGAGAATCTTTTTCATCTTGTTTCTCCTTCCGCGTTGTGTTCCGCGTCGATCAGTGTCTGGCTTAAATGTTGGGTAAGCGCCCGTTCCGCTTCCAGAGGTTTTTGCGCGAGGATCGCTTCGTAGATCTGCCGGTGCCAGTGGATGGCTTTCTGATAGCTGCCCTTGACCCGCGCGGTCTGCATATAGCCGGCGTGGATGGAATCGCAGATCAGCGGCAGCATGCGCTTGAGCACGTCGTTTTGTGTGCATTCCGCCATGATGCAGTGGAAGCGGTAGTCGTGCGCCGTGTAATCCTCGCCCCGGTCGTGCGCGGCCTCCATATCGTTGATGGAGGCGAGCATGGCGGTCAGGTTGGCCTGCGTGCGCCGCTGCGCCGCCAGAAAGGCGATACCCGGCTCCATGAGCTTGCGCGCTTCCAGAAGGTTGGGCAGAAGCGTTTCCCGGTTTGAGAAGCTCAAGCCCAGAGGATCCTTGCCGATGCCGGTTTTCCGGGCGATGTAGGTGCCCCGGCCGTGCCGGATCTCCACCACGTTTTCCGCCTCAAGAAGCTTCACGGCCTCGCGCACGGAGGAGCGGCTCACCTTGAAATGGGATGTGAGCGCGCTCTCGGTGGGCATCTTTTCGCCCTCATTGAGTTGCAGTTCGATGATCATGCTTCGAATCTGCTGCGCGACGATCTCCGGAAGCCTCATCTGGTGATGATCCATATCACCCCTTCCCTCCAGTCTCCCTGCCATATTCATCAGACGTCTGATGTATTTTATGGTCCAATGATAGCCGAAAATCTGCGTTTGTCAAGCCCCTTTTTCGCACAATTTTCATCGCGCCGCAAACCAGGGCCGATGCGGGCCGCGCGGCTCCGGGGAAGGTGCGGCTTGCCAAGCAACGCGAAAAAGTGTATAGTAGATTCGCTTTGAACCGAAAGGGACGCCCGCGTTTGCGGGCAGGGAGGCGCCATGATGGCCGGGCATTGGAGGATCAACGGTTTTTACGACGTCACAAAGCTGACGGGTCTTTTTGAGGCGGCGCAGCGCCGGGAAAGCTGCCGTTCGTTCGCCGCGGCGCCGTCGACCGAGCAGTGGAACGCCCTGACGCATGCCGCGGACGAGCTGGCGCTCCCCGGCGTGCGCATCGCGCTGGGCCTGTGCGATACGTCGCTGTTTAAGCCTTTACTGGCGGGCCTGGTGATTAAGTTTGAAAACGTGCAGCGCTTTGCCGCGGTGATCGTCCGGGACAGGGAGCCCCAGACCGTGGTGGACGCCGGCGTCAGCGGGGAGATGTTCCTGCTGCGCGCGGTGGAGCTGGGCCTGGGCGCCTGCTGGGTATCGGGCACCTACAAGCGCGGGCAGGTCGGGTTGCGGCTGGAGGCGGACGAGCGCATCGTCGCGCTGCTTGCGCTGGGCATCCCAAAGAGGCTGCCCGACCTGCCCATCCGGCGCAGGCGCAAGGAAATCACCGCGCTGTGCCCCGCGTTTGACAGCCTGAACTCCGCGCAGCAGGAAATCGTGCAGTATGTGCAGATCGCGCCCAGCGCGATCAACCTGCAGCCCTGGCGCATCAGCCCGGCCGGCCCTTCGGAGCTGACGATCTCCGTGGGCACGCCCGGCCAGCGGCTGGATCTGGGCATCGGGCTGTGCCACGCGCTGCTGGCGCTGGGCAGCACGCCCGCGCAGTTCTCGCTGGGCGAGAACGCGCTTTCCGCCACCGTCCGGCAGCTATGAGCGACTTGGACCAGCAGACGCTCTGGAGCGCGGTGGACGGGCATCCGACGCAGGCTCCGCTGGCCGACCGGATGCGGCCCCGGACGCTGGACGAGTTCATCGGGCAGGAAACGCTCGTCGGCGAAGGCCGGCTGCTGCGGCGCGCGATCCTGGCGGACAAGCTGCAAAGCAGCATTTTCTGGGGCCCGCCGGGATGCGGCAAGACCACGCTGGCCGGCATCATCGCCAACCTCACGGGCTGCGCGTTTGAGAAGCTCAACGCCGTCACCAGCGGCGTGGCGGATGTGCGCAAGGTTTTAAAGGACGCGCAGGAGCGCCGCACCCGGCTTGGCAAGGCGACGTACCTGCTCCTGGACGAGTGCCACCGCTGGAGCAAGGCGCAAAGCGACAGCATCCTGCCCGCCATCGAAAGCGGGCTGGTGCGCTTCATCGGCTCCACCACCGAAAACCCCATGGCCAGCATGACCCCGGCCATCGTAAGCCGGTGCCGGGTGTTTGCGTTTCAACCCCTGAGCGTGGACGACGTGCTGCTTGCCCTGACCCGCGCCCTCGCGGACCGGGAGCGCGGGTACGGGCGCTTCCCGGTGGAATGCGAGGAAGGCGCGCTGCGCTACATCGCGCGCGTGGCCGACGGGGACGTGCGCACGGCGCTGTCCGCGCTGGAGCTCGCGTTTCTGACCACGCCGGAAACTGCCGACGGGCAGCACCCGAAGCCGTACCGTTACCTCAGCCTTGCGGCCGCGCAGGAAAGCGTGCAAAAGCCCATCCTCAAGCTGGACGAGGACCTGTATTACGATATGCTCTCCGCGCTGATCAAGAGCATGCGCGGCAGCGACGTAAACGCGGCGCTGCTGTGGTACGCGCGGCTGCTCTACGCCGGGGTGGACCCCAAGCTGATCGTGCGCCGCGTGATTGTGCACGCCAGCGAGGATGTGGGGCTGGCCGATCCCGTGGCGATGCTGCAGGCGCACGCCGCCGCCAAGGCCCTGGAAGTGGTAGGCATGCCCGAGGCGCGCATCCCCATCGCGCAGGCGATCATCGCCATCTGCACGGCGGAAAAGAGCAACAGCGTGGTCAAGGCGCTGGGCGCGGCCATGGCCGACGCGGAACAGGGCGGCTTTTCCGCAGTGCCGGAATACCTGCGGGATCAAAGCTACGCGGTCAAGCATAAGGACACGCCCCAGTACCTCTACCCGCACGACTATCCCGGGCATTTTGTGCGGCAGACGTACCTGCCCGAGGGGTTTGAGGACCGTGTCTATTACCATCCCAGCGATCAGGGCAACGAGATCAAGCTCAGGGCACGCATGGAGCGCAGATTTGGAGGGGCGGAAAAACCGTGAGCCGAAGGCCGAGCAGGACTGTCGACGTGGGAAAAGCTTCCCTGTACGCGGTGATTGTGAACGTATCGGAAATTGCCGTGTTGCTGGCGTTTGTGCTGTATGTGGCGTTCAGCGACATAACGGCGGACAACCACCGCGCCATCCAGACGATGGCCATCATCGGCGGCCTGATGGCCGGATGGGGCGCGTTTCTGGATATCCGCGAGGCGCTGCTGTCGCGCCGCCGCGTACGATTGATCGAGGACCTGGAAGAGTCCAACACGCAGATGGATACCCTGAACCATACGCTGCGCGCCCAGCGGCACGACTTCCTCAACCACCTGCAGGTGGTGTACAGCCTGATGGAGATGCGGGAGTACGGCGAGGCGACGGACTACCTGGAAAAGGTCTACGGAGAGATCCGCTCGGTGGCGAGCTTCCTGCGCACCAAATCCACGGCGGTCAACGCCCTGCTCAAGGTGAAGGCCGGCGCCTGCGCCGACCGGGGGATTGATCTGCAGATGGATATCAAAAGTGCGCTGGAAGGGCTGACCATCCCCGGCTGGGAAATGTGCCGGGTTTTGGGCAACCTGATCGACAACGCCACGGACGCGCTGAAAAACGTCCAGCAGCCGACCATCCGCCTGACCATCGCGGAGGATCTGCGCGCGTTTACCTTCACCATTGCCAACAACGGCCCCGCCATCCCGGAGGCGCTCCGGGAAAGCATCTTCGAGGCGGGCGTGAGCACCAAGGGCGAGGGGCGCGGCATGGGGCTGTCCATCGTCCGCCAGACGCTTAGCGCGCATGGCGGGTCGGTCGCGTGCGAGAGCAACGCGCAGGAGACGACCTTCAGCGTGACGGTGCCCAAATAAAGCGTAAAGGGGCCCTCGGCGCATGGAGCCATCCAAGAAAAAGTTCCTCAAGAACATGGTCGGGTTTTCGATGACCACGTGGATCGCCTTCGCCATCGGGCTGATTGCCTCGCCCATCGCCACGCGGCTGTACACCACGGCGGAAATGGGGAAGCTCAACCTGTTCAGCACCTACGCGGCGCTTTTTTCCGCCACGTGCTACCTGGGGCTGGATCAGGCGTATGTGCGGTTTTTTCGGGAGCCGCCGGGCCGCGGCACGCGCGGGGGGATGCTCGCCTTTTGCATGGCGACGTCGCTGGGGTTTGGCACGCTGGTTGCACTCCTGGCCCTGCCCGCCTGGCGCGGGATCAGCGGGCTGGTGATGACGGGGCCGGATTTCGGCGTGTACGTGTGCCTCGCGGTGTACGGCCTGTGCCAGATCCTGTTTCGGTACCTGTCGCTGAGCTACCGCATGGAACAAAACGCGAAGCTTTACACGGTTCAGGGCGTGTTGCAGGTGATCCTTACCAAAATCGCCTATCTGGCGGCGGCGCTGGACAGGGCGGAGGCCAAGCCCTCGATCGTGCTCTTGACGGTGCTCATGGGCGCGTTTACGCTGGTGTTTACGCTCATGCAGCGCCGGCAGTTCACGCTGAGCTTTGCGCGGCAGGCGGACAGAACCTTCCTTCGGGCGATGGGCGCGTACGCCGCGCCGCTGATCCCGCTGGCGGTCATGTCGTGGCTGAACTCCTCGGTATCGCTGGTGGTGCTCAGCCGCCTGATGGACGTTTCGGCTGTGGGCGTGTACACCTCGGCGCTGGTGCTGGCCTCCACCGTCAACGTGATCCAGACGGGCTTCAACACCTACTGGGCGCCCTACGTGTACGAGCATTACCAGCGGGACGACAAGGGCAGCTTTTATACCGTACACCGGCTGATGGCGGCGCTGCTGGCGGGTTTCGGGCTGACGATCACGCTGTTGCAGGCGCCCGTGTACCTGCTGCTGGGCCCGCGGTTTCGCGGCTCGGTGATCTACTTTCCCTTCCTGTTCCTCACGCCCATCTGCTACTGCCTGAGCGAGACGACCGGCATGGGCATCGGCATCGCGAAGAAAAGCTACTGGAACACGGTCATCTTTCTGCTGTCGGCGGCGGTGAACATCGGGCTGTGCTATGTGCTGATCCCGCGCTGGCAGGACGCGGGCGCGGCGATGGCCGCCGCCGGCGCGGCGATTGTGGCGCTGCTGGCCCGCACCGCGGCGGGGGAGCGCTACTATAAGGCCATCACCCGCTACCGGTACCTGGCCTACACCGTGGGCCTGATGGCGGCCGCCTCGGTCGCCAACTACGCGCTGCGCGGCGCGCCGCTGCCCAAGTACCTTGTGCTGGCGGGCCTGTACGCGCTGATGCTGTTCCTTTTCCGCGCGGAGATCGCCACGCTGTGGCGCACGGCCCGTCAGGCGGCGGGCGAGGGCATGGGCGCGCTCCGCCGCGCGGCGGCCCCCACCGAAAACAAAGGAGATCGCACATGAGCAAACGCATCCTGATGATTGCCGATGCCGCCGGCTTCTGGACGAAGCGCTATATCGAAAACCTGCTGCTGCCAAACGGCTGGGAGGTTGTGCTGTTCCCCATCTGGGGCCGGGAAACGCGGTTTGAGGAGTATTACCGCGAAAACGGCGTGACCGTGTACACCGACACCCACCGCCTGCCCCTGGTGCGCAGAATTCCGCGGCTTCGGATGTGGGCGCGCGTATGGGCGAACGCGCGCGCACTGCGAAAGCTGGGCCCGTTTGACGCGATCCATAACCATTACCTGTCCCAGCGGGATCTGGCGCTGGGGTACAACCTGCACAAGGCGTTCCCCGCAGCGCGCTGGGTGTGCAGCTTATGGGGCAGCGACCTGCTGCGCTCCACGGGGCTGGAGCTCAAGCGCATGGGCCGCTACCTGCGGCGGTGCGATCACGTGACCGTGCACTCGGCGCTGCATGTGAGCCGTGTGCGCGATGTGTTCGGCGAGTCGGTGGCGCGCAAAACCGCGCTGGTCTATTTCGGGCAGACGATCTTTGCGGATATCGACCGCGTGCGCGCGACGGCGGACAAGGCCGCCTGCAAGGCGCATTTCGGGCTGCCCACGGACAGGCCCGTGATTTGCCTCGGGTACAACGCCTCGCCGACACACCAGCACCTGGAGCTGCTGCGCGGCCTCAAGGCGCTGCCCCGGGAAACGCTGGAGGGCTGGTCGTTGGTCCTGCAAATGACCTACGGCAGCTTGAACGACAGCTACTTTGGCACCGTGCGCGAGGCGGCGGAGGCGCTGCCCTGCCAGACGCTGGTGCTCACCGAGTTCATGGACGGCACCGAGAGCGCCTACCTGCGCCTCGCGGCGGACGCGTTTGTGCTGGCGATCCCGACGGACGCGTTTTCGGCCAGCCTGCAGGAGTACCTCTACGCCGGCGCGCAGGTGCTGCGCGCCCAATGGCTGCGCTACCCGCAGCTGGAGGAGCTCAACATCCAGACCACGCCCTTCTCCAGGCTGGAGGAGGTGCCGGGCCTGCTCACCGCGGCGCTGGGCCGGGCGCTAAGCCCGCAAGAAAAGGCCAACCGCGCCATGCTCCGGGAGAAGTATTCCTGGAACAACGTGAGCGGCGGCTGGCTGAAGCTGTACGAATAACCCGCGCGGAGCGGCCCGGCGCCGGCAGGGCGGAAAGGGCGCGCTGCGGCGGTTTTCCGCCCTGTGCCGGCCAAACGGCATGAGATGCGCCCAAGATGCAGGGGCTTGGCGAACGGAGCCCTGCGCCCGGACCAGCGCGGACGGAGCCGCATGACCGGCGCGGGCGGATGAACCCGACGGCGGGGGATGGGCGGCCGGAATCCGACGGTCGGCGCGGGCTGGCGGAAGCGGCGACGCCGGTTCGCTCGTCAAGCATCGCAGCATGGAAAACCGGGGCCTGCCGCCGTGCGGCGGGATACGATGGGAAAGAAGGCGATTTCGATGGTGCGGGAACAGGCGGGCGGTCAGGGTCGGGAGCGTTATCGGGTTCCGCTTGCGCTGGCGGCGGTCTACCTGTTCTGGGGCGGCACCTACCTGGGCATGAAATATGCCATCCAGACGATCCCGCCTTTTTTAATGGCGGGCCTGCGGTTTTGCGTGGCGGGCTGGATCCTTTACGCCGTGCTCCGGCTGAAGGGGGAGAAACGGCCGACCGGCGCGCAGCTGAAGAACGCCGGCATTGTGGGCGCGCTGCTGCTGGTGGGCGGCAACGGCATCGTGGCGATGGCGGAGCAGACGGTGCCTTCCTCCATCGCGTCGCTGCTGGTGGCGACGGTGCCGTTGTGGATTACGCTGATTCAGTTTATCACCGAGCGTAAAAAGCCCAGCGTGGGCACGGCGGTGGGCATCGTGCTGGGCCTGTGCGGCATCGCGGCGCTGGTGTGGAACCCCGGGGCCGCGTCGCAGACGGTGAATCTGCTGGGCATACTGGCGCTGCTGCTGGCGACGCTTTCGTGGTCGGCCGGCTCGCTGTACTCCGCCAAGGCGAACATGCCGCATTCGCCGCTATTGTCCACCAGCGTGCAGATGATCGTGGGCGGCACGCTGTTGCTGATCCTGGCCGCGTTTCACGGGGATTTTCAGGGATTTTCCTTCGCGCAGGTATCGGGGTCCTCATGGCTGGCGATGGGCTACCTGATCCTGTTCGGTTCCCTGACGGGCTTCACGGCCTTTGTATGGCTCCTGAAAAACGCGGAGCCCTCGGTGGTGGCGACCTACGCCTACGTCAATCCCGTGGTGGCGATCCTGCTGGGGTGGCTGATCGCGGGGGAACGCCACGGCGTGAACGCGCTGATCGCGGCCGCGGTGATCATTGTGTCCGTGGTGCTGATTACCCGGTACCGGGACCGGACGTGAGCGGGGGAGCGGCGGGCCGGCTGTCTTCGTGTTTGGGCAGCGGGCAATCCGGTCACCTGAACATGCAAGGAGATATGGCCAAGTCAGGTTTTGTTTGCCCGTGCAGAGCCCGCCTCACGGCGTGCTGATTCTGAGAAGACCGCACAGATGACGATTGGCAGGGCCGGGCCATCCGATGAGACCCCCAACCGCAAACCATGCTGATCTTCGCGCCGACGCGAAGCCCGCTCCGGCCGGCAAGCCTTGCTTGCCGGCCGGAGCGGGCTTCGTTGGGCGATAACCGTGCTCAGCCGGGCCGAATGTGCCATCCCGCAGGGTGCGCTTTGGCCCTCCCCGGCGTCGCGGCCCCCCGCGTTTCCTAATGGGAAACAGCAGGAATGCTTCTGGGTAAAAGGCGCCGTTGTGTAAAATCCGGATGAAATCCGTCGATTTTTTCTTGACAAATTTTGTTGGAACCTGTAATGTGCTGGTAGAAGAGGTTTATCAGGCGCTGATTTTCTGACCGAACACAACCGAATGGCCGGATCGTGATACCGCCTGTAAGGCGATACCATAGTTCAACTGTTATGGATGGAGGTTATGACATGAATCATCGATGGGCTCGTTTCATGGTTCTGGTTATGGCGCTGTGCCTGACGGTATTCGTCATGGGACCCGCGGCAATCGCGCAAAGCCAAACCCAACAAGGGAAGTATGTGATTGTCACCGACGGCAGCAACATCGACGGCAACCGCTTCATTGAGGCAGTGCAAAACGGGTTGGAAGCCTTTGCGCAGCACAAAGGGCTGGGCAAAGACGCCTACGGCATGTACCTGTCGGACGGCCCAGGCTCGGGGCAGAAAGAGAGCAAGATCAAGCAGGCGATTGAGGACGGCGCCACGGTGATCATCCTTGTCGGCTATCTATGGTTTAAAGAGGATGTGAAAATCGTTGCCAAATACCCGAACGTCCGTTTCCTCAGCTTCGAATGGACGGCGAAAAGCTATCCCGACAATATGATCAACCTGACCTTTGCCGAAGAAATCAGCGGTTTCATGGCAGGGTACGCGGTTGTGATGGATGGGTACCGTCAGTTGGGTTTCCTGGGCGGCGATAAGAAGAATGCCTCCGTCATCCGCTATGGATACGGGTTTGTTCAGGGCGCCAATGAAGCGGCAACCCGCCTGAATACGCCGGTCGCCATGAAATACTGGTACTGCGGCTCCTATTCGCCCAGTGCGGAGATTCAGGCCAGAATGGAAACGTGGTACGCCAAGGGGACCGAGATTGTCTTCTCCTGCGGTGGAAGCATCATCGAAAGCTGCATTCAGGCCGCACAAAACAACAACGCAAAGGTGGTCGGCGTCGATCAGGATCAGAGCTCGCTTTCCGATACCATCGTGACCTCGGCGTGCAAGCTCTTTGATCAGGCCGTGATCTATATGCTGAACCTGTATAACGCGGAGATTCAATGCTGGCCTTCCTATCTCACCGGCAGCAGCATTTGCCTGTCGCTGGCGGAAGGGACCGTCGGCCTGCCGACGGACGATGCGTCCTGGCGCTTTGCGAGCTTCACGCTGGACGACTACGCGCAGATCAAGATCGATATCGCCAACGGGACGACGACCGTCAGTGACAGCGTCAAGGGCCGCCCAAAGGTGAAAATGCTCAAGGTCAGTTACGAATAATCGACCTGTCTTCGATGGGAACAGGCGCCTGCCGGTTTTGCCCGGCAAGCGCCTGTCCTTTTTCGCCCTGAGGTCAAGGCCCATTTCCTTATCATCTGAGCTTTTCCTGCCCCTGCACGCTTCCCGGCGAAGCGATCCCCGACTGCGCGCGGCAGTAACTTGCGATCAGCCCGTGGTTGCGCGCGGGCCGCGCGTCCGCCTCGCCCCGGCCGTTGCCGCCGGAAAGCGCCGCCACGCGCGGGCCGGTTTCCAGCTCGCGGCGGAAATCGCCCTGCGCAGGGCGGGAGAGCTTCCACTCAACAACAAACATCCCCCTCGCATCGTACCCATGCAAGCGGGATGTTGTGGTGGGATTAGTAGGGCTCGAACCTATGACCTCCACGATGTCAACGTGGCGCTCTAACCAACTGAGCTATAATCCCATGCCGGTTTCCCGGGCGACGTCAATTATCATAGCATACATCCGGCCAATTTGCAAGAGCGGAATCGAAAGAAAACGGAGAAACGGAGCCCCCCGAAGCGTTTCCGGGGACGGGCCGCCTCAGCCGCCGCGCGGGGGAAGCCGCCCTGCTCGCATCCGTCGCTGACCGGCCGCCGTTTGCGGCACGGTGCGCAAGACCGCGTTTCCGTTGCCGGACGAGTCGCGCAAAGCATCCGCCTCGACCTACCGGGCAAACGCGCGGCAATGCGCGGGCGCCCCTTCCGGCCTAAAAAAAGAAGCCCCGGCGGGGCTTCGGGTTCTGGCGGCGACAGGCGTCCGACGGTCCGGTTCCGCCGTCAGATTTCCATGATGATGGGCAAAACCATCGGGTTGCGTTTGATCTTCTCGAAAATGTAGCGGTGCAGTTCGTCCTTGATGCGGTTTTTCATGTTCTGCCACTCGCTGCCGTCGATGCGGCCGTAGCTCATGATGATGTTGCGCGTCAGGTCGCGGCTGCTTTCGATGATGTCCTCGTTCTCCCGCACGTATACAAAGCCGCGGCTGATGATATCCGGGCCGCTGACCAGCGTGCCGTTGTCCCGGTCGATCGCCATCACCACGATGATCAGGCCGTCCTGGCTCAGGTGCTTGCGGTCGCGCAGCACCACGTTGCCCACGTCGCCGATGCCAAGGCCGTCCACCAGCACGCCGCCGGTGGGCACCACGCCGGTGATGGCCAGGCTGTCCTGGCTCATCTCAATCACCTGACCGACCTCGGGAATCACGATGTTCTGGCTGGGCATGCCCAGGCTCTCGGCCAGCTCCGCGTGTTGCCAGAGCTTGCTGTAATCGCCGTGGACGGGGATAAAGTATTTCGGCTTGAGGAGCACGTGCATCAGCTTCATCTCGTCCTGGCAGGCATGGCCGGATACGTGCACGTCCGCGATCTGCCCGTAGATGATGTTCGCGCCGCAACGGTAGAGCTGGTTGATCACGCGGCTGATCGGTTTTTCGTTGCCGGGGATGGGGTTGGCGGAGATGATGACCATGTCGCTGGGCTTAATCTGGAGCTTGCGGTGCTCGCTGTAGGCCATGCGCGTAAGGCCTGCCATGGCCTCGCCCTGGCTGCCCGTGGTTACCACCAGCAGTTCCTCGTCCGGATAGTTGTCGATATCGTCGATATCCACCATGTTTTCCTCGGGGATGGTCAGTTCTCCGATGGACAGGGCCACGCGCGATACGTTGACCATGCTGCGGCCCACGAAACAGACCTTGCGCCCGTACATGGCGGCGCTGTCCACCACCATTTGGACGCGGTGGATGTTGCTGGCGAACATCGCCACGATCACGCGGCCCTTCGCCTGCTGGAACAGATCGATGAACGTCTGCCCGATTTTGGTTTCGCTCATGGTCTGGCCTTTGCGGTCCACGTTGGTGGATTCGCACAGGAACGCCAGCACGCCTTTTCGGCCGATGGCGGCGAACTCGCCCAGATCCGCCACCTCGCCCTCGATGGGGGTGTAGTCGATCTTGAAATCGCCGCTGACTACCAGCGTGCCGGCCGGCGAGGTGATGGCCAGGGCCACCGCGCCCGCGATGGAATGGTTCACGTGGATGAACTCCACCGAGAAGCAGCCCAGCTGGATCACATCCCGGGGCTTGACCACATTGAGCTGGATGCCGGGGATGCGGTGCTCCTTGAGCTTCAGGTCGACCAGCGCCAACGTGAGCTTGGTGCCGTACAGGGGCATGGGTACCTGCCGGAGGACATAGGGCGTGGCGCCGATATGATCCTCGTGCCCGTGGGTCAGCAGCAGGCCGCGGATGCGGTCCTTGTTCTTGATCAGGTAGGTGACGTCCGGGATGACCAGATCCACCCCCAGCATGTCCGCTTCGGGGAAGATGGAGCCGCAGTCGACGACAAGGATATCATCGCCGCATTCCACTACCGTGATATTCTTGCCGAACTCGTCCACGCCGCCCAGAGGGATGACGCGAAGTTTCGGTTGTTCGTTTTCCGACATTGGGGAACCTCCTTTTGGAAGATGCGACGCAGGGCGACGCTCTGATGTGGGTCGTCTCAATCGTGAAAAAGCGGAAACCCGCTTTCATCTGCGAGAGTAACGCATGTATAGGATGGCGGAGGCACCTTCGTGCCGGCTTCGATCCCGCCGAGCGATTCCGTAATGGGAATGCACTTTTCGCACGTTATCGGCTAACGATCCCTATAACGCGAACAGTATACCACAAAAGCGGCCTGTTGAACAGAGCCGCGCCGGTGGAAGTTTTCCGGCGACCCATGCCGCATGGAAAGCGGGAAAGCCTTATTGCATAAGGCTTACGGAGCTTCGGATGGTTCTGCTGGCAGAAACATCGACAAAGCATACGAAAAAAGTGCTGTAACCTGAACGGTTGCGCCCCGCGCGCCTTTGCGGGGCCTCGCGGTCGGGGAGGGGTCACGCGCTTTCCGAAAACACGCTGCCGGAGAGTAACCGCCCGCGCGATACAGGCAACAGACCGCCGCGGGAACGGCGACGAACCGCCTTCAGCCCGGCAAGCGACCCTGCGCCGCTCCGGCTTTCACACCGGGCAGGCGACGGCGCGGCCGGAAACGTTCAACGTTCCCGCCCGACGGATGCATCCGGCGACGGGAAGCTTCAGCCGATGTTGCAGCCGATTTCGTCCTGCGTGGGCAGCTCGTCGTACACTTCGGCCACATGGGGCGTCCAATCGGGCCGGCCGGACAGGCGCCTGTCCACCAGATACAGGATGCCCACCGAAACGGCGATGCCCGCCACCGCGCCTGCCAGCACAAGCAGATCGTTGCCCCGGCCCAGCAGCCAGCCAAGGGCGATGCCCAGAAACAGCCCGCCCAGGGGAATCACGTAGGTGATGGCGGTGGCGCCCAGAAAACGCCCTTCGGGCATTTCCACGCGCACCCAGTTGCCCACGGCGCAATCCGCCTTGAGAACGATGGTGCCGGTGCTGGATTGCCCGCCGCAGGCGCCGCACTTCTTGCAGGCGTCGGGACGGTCGAAACGGATCGTCGCCTGCCGCGTGGCCGCATGATATTCGATGACCTGGCCAAATTTTGTCATGATACCGGAATCTCCTTGCTTGTCTGGCGCGCACGGTAAATACTGCCGCCCAAAATAGGGTATGGTGCTTGACACCATTCACCGCAAGTGCTAAAATATAAACTTGCATCAGTATCGTTACTATGCAGACCCATGCCTGTCCGTTATTCAGTATTGTACATGCTGGGCGGTAAAAAATCAACAGGAACTTTCTTGTTGGCGGGCGGGGCGCTGCGGGTACGGTGCGCTGCGAGAACATAAGGGGTGATAGCATAATGGTGCATGAGGTACAAATGGGGAAGCTGAGAAAACGCATGAGCTTCTCGCGCATCGACGAAGTATTGGACATGCCCGATCTCATCGAGGTGCAGAAGAACAGCTACAAGCGCTTCCTGGAGGAAGACCTCCGGGAGGTTCTTGCCGACGTTTCGCCGATCACCGACTACACCGATAATCTGGTGCTGGAGTTTGTCGACTATACCCTCGACGAGCCCAAGAACAGCGTGGAGCGCTGCAAGGAACGCGACATGACCTATGCGGCCCCGCTGAAAGTGTTCGCGCGGCTGAAAAACCGCGAAACGGGCGAAATCAAGGAGTCCGACGTCTTCATGGGTGATTTCCCCCTGATGACCGAACACGGCACCTTTATCATCAACGGCGCGGAACGCGTCATCGTCAGCCAGCTGGTGCGCTCGCCGGGCGTCTATTATGGCGACGCCATCGACAAGGCCGGCAAACACCTCTATTCCACCACCGTGATCCCCAACCGCGGCGCCTGGCTCGAGTACGAAACCGATTCCAACGACGTGCTCTGGGTGCGGATCGACCGCGCGCGCAAGCTGCCCATCACCGTGATCCTGCGCGCCCTGGGCTACGGCACCGATAACGAAATCGTCGAGCTGATGGGCGAGGACGAGCGCCTGCGCGCCACGCTGCAGCGAGGCGACAATGCCCAGAGCCAGGAAGACGGCCTGATTGAGATTTACAAGCGGCAGAAGCCGGGCGAGCCGCCCACGCGGGACAGCGCCCAGAACCTGCTCAACTCCCTGTTTTTCGACCCCAAGCGCTACGATCTGATGCGTGTGGGCCGCTACAAGTTCAACAAGAAGCTCTCTCTGGCAACCCGGATTCAGGATCGCATCGCCGCCGACGACGTCGTCAATCCGCTGACGGGCGAGGTGTTCGTCAAAGCCGGCGCGAAAATCGAAAAACCCGTGGCGCGCGCCATTCAGAACAGCGGCATCAATTCCGTGCGCATTCAGCTGGAGGACCATACCCACAAGGTGGTGGGCAACCACTTTGTGGACGCAAGGCAGTACCTGCCCTTTGACCCCAAGCTCTGCGGCATTCTGGAGATGGTGCACTATCCCACGCTCAAGACCATCCTGGACGCGTACGGCAAAGACGAGGCGCAGCTCAAACAGGCGCTGATGGACAACGCCCACAGCCTCTCGCCCAAGCACATCCTCACCGACGACATCGTCGCCTCCATCAATTACCTACTGGGCCTGCCCTACGGCGTGGGCACGACCGACGATATCGACCATCTGGGCAACCGCCGCCTGCGCCGCGTGGGCGAGCTTCTGCAAAACCAGATCCGCATCGGCCTGTCCAGGCTGGAGCGCGTGGTGCGCGAACGCATGGCCATTCAGGACGCCAACGACGTGCGCCCCGGCGAGCTGATCAACATCCGGCCCGTAAGCGCCGCCATCAAGGAGTTCTTCGGCTCCTCGCAGCTGTCGCAGTTCATGGATCAGCCCAACCCTCTGGCGGAGCTGACCAACAAGCGCCGCCTCTCGGCCTTGGGTCCCGGCGGCCTCAACCGCGACCGCGCTTCCTTTGAAGTGCGCGACGTGCACTACAGCCACTACGCGCGCATCTGCCCCATCGAGACGCCCGAAGGTCCCAACATCGGCCTGATCGGCTCGCTGGCGACCTACGCGCGCATCAACGAGTACGGCTTCATCGAGGCCCCGTACCGCCGCGTGGATAAGAAAACCCATAAGGTTTCCGGCGAGATCGTCTACATGACGGCCGACGAGGAGGACTTTTACAAGGTCGCGCAGGCCAACGAGGACCTCCTGCCGGACGGCTCCTTCGTGCACGACCGCATCACCGTGCGCGACAGGGCCGAGATCATCGAAGTGCCGGTGGATCAGGTGGACTTCATCGACGTGAGCCCCCGGCAGGTGGTCTCCGTGGCGACGGCCATGATCCCCTTCCTGGAAAACGACGACGCAAACCGCGCGCTGATGGGCTCCAACATGCAGCGCCAGGCCGTGCCGCTGCTGGTGCCGGAAGCGCCCATCATCGGCACCGGCATGGAATACAAGGCCGCGCAGGACAGCGGCGCCGTGGTGCTCTCCAAGCAAAACGGCACCGTGGAGAAGGTCGCGGGCGACGAAGTGGTGGTGCTGGACGACCATAAGGAACGGCACCGCTACCATCTGCAAAAGTTCAGCCGCAGCAACCAGGGCACCTGCATCAACCAGCGCCCGCGCGTGAAGGCCGGCCAGCCCATCGAAAAGGGCGACCTGATCGCCGACGGCCCCTCCACCGAAATGGGCGAGATCGGCCTGGGCCGCAACGTCCTCATCGGGTTTATGACCTGGGAGGGCTACAACTACGAAGACGCTATCCTGATCAGCGAAAAGCTGGTCAAGGAGGATTTCTACACCTCCATCCACATCGAGGAGTTCGAGAGCGAAGCCCGCGAAACCAAGCTGGGGCCGGAGGAAATTACCCGCGACATTCCCAACATCGGCGACGACGCCGTCAAGGACCTGGACGAGTTCGGCATTGTGCGCATCGGCGCGGAAGTGCACGCCGGGGACATCCTCGTGGGCAAGGTGACGCCCAAGGGCGAAACCGACCTGACCGCCGAGGAACGCCTGCTGCGCGCCATCTTCGGCGAAAAGGCGCGCGAGGTGCGCGACACCTCCCTGCGCGTGCCCCACGGCGAGGGCGGCATCGTGGTGGACGTGAAAACCTTCACCCGTGAGAACAAGGACGAGCTGAGCCCCGGCGTCAACGAGATGGTGCGCGTGTACATCGCCCAGAAGCGCAAGATCAGCGTCGGCGACAAGATGGCCGGCCGCCACGGCAACAAGGGCGTGGTCAGCCGCATCCTCCGCGAAGAGGATATGCCCTTCATGCCCGACGGCACGCCGCTGCAGATTGTCCTGAACCCCATGGGCGTGCCTTCCCGTATGAACATCGGGCAGGTGCTGGAAGTCCACCTGGGCATGGCCGCCAAGGCGCTGGGCTGGCACGTGGCCACGCCGGTGTTTGACGGCGCGACCTTTGAAGAGATCAAGGAATGCCTGGTGAATGCCGGCAAGGACCCGGACGGCAAGACGGTGCTCTACGACGGCCGCACCGGCGAAGCCTTCGAAAACCGCGTGACGGTTGGCATCATGTACTTCCTCAAGCTCCACCATCTGGTGGATGACAAGATGCACGCGCGCTCCGTGGGCCCGTACTCGCTGGTGACCCAGCAGCCGTTGGGCGGCAAGGCGCAGTTCGGCGGCCAGCGCTTCGGCGAAATGGAAGTGTGGGCGCTGGAAGCCTACGGCGCGGCTAACACCCTGCAGGAAATCCTCACCGTGAAGTCCGACGATATCGTGGGCCGCGTGAAAACCTACGAAGCCATCGTCAAGGGCACCAATATCCCCGCGCCGGGCGTGCCGGAGAGCTTCAAGGTGCTGCTCAAGGAACTGCAGTCCCTGGCCCTGGACATCCGCGTGCTGGATACGGAGAAGAACGAGATTATCATCCGCGAGCTGGACGACGACGAAGTCGACGAAGCGCCGGTCAGCGAGCGTTTCTCCCTGGAGGAGGAGGCCGAGGAGCCCATGGAGGGCGAAGCGGCAGCCGATTTGGAGGGCGAGACGCTGGATGTGGACTTCAACCTCGAAGACGACGATCTGGACGACTTCAACATGGATTTGGGCGACGATCTGGGCATCAACCTGGACGACGAAGAGGAAGCCGGACCCAAACCCGGGGACGAGTAAGGCGGCGTTCGTTTCCCGCGCCCCGCGGGGCGCGGGATTCCGCCGCACGCGGCAGCCCGGCTGCGCGCGCATCCCAGCGATTGTCTGATTCAGCCCCTCTCCGCAGCCGACGCGCCGCATGGCCGGAGCCCGGCCGGGAGGGGAGCCAGGGGCAGTGCCCTTGCGAAAGGAGCGGTCAACTTTGTTTGAACTGACGAACCTTGATTCCATCCAGATCAGCATGGCGTCGCCGGAGAAGATCCTCGAGTGGAGCTTCGGCGAAGTCTGCAAACCCGAAACCATCAACTACCGCACCCTCAAGCCGGAACGGGACGGCCTGTTCTGCGAGCGCATCTTCGGGCCCACCAAGGACTGGGAGTGCAACTGCGGCAAATATAAACGCATCAAGTTCAAGGATAAGAACAAGATCTGCGACAAGTGCGGCGTGCAGGTCACGCGCGCCAAGGTGCGCCGCGAGCGCATGGGGCACATCCAGCTGGCCGCGCCGGTCAGCCACATCTGGTATTTCAAGGGCATTCCCAGCCGGATGGGCATGCTTTTGGACGTGAGCCCCCGGGCGCTGGAAAAGGTGCTTTACTTTGCCAACTTTATCGTGCTGGACCCCGGCGACAGCCGGGTGACGGGCCTCAAGCGCCATGAGCTGATCACCGACGCCAAGTACCGCGAGCTGGAAGCCCAGTTGGGCAAAGGCGCGTTCCGAGCCGGCATGGGCGCGGAAGCGGTCAAGGAGATGCTTCTGGCGCTGAACCTGGACGAGATCAGCGAGAAGCTTAAGAAGGAAATCGCCGACCTTGCCGAAAAGGAGCGCGAGCGCGACAGCGAAGGCCAGAAGCGCGCGCGCGCCGTCAAACGCCTGGAAGTGGTGGAAGCCTTCCGCCAGAGCGGCAACAAGCCCGAGTGGATGATCCTGGACGTGATCCCGGTGATCCCGCCGGACCTGCGCCCCATGGTGCAGCTGGACGGCGGCCGTTTCGCCACCAGCGACCTAAACGACCTCTACCGCCGCGTGATCAACCGCAACAACCGCCTGAAGCGCCTTCTGGAGCTGGGCGCGCCGGACATCATCGTGCGCAATGAAAAGCGCATGCTCCAGGAAGCCGTGGACGCCCTGATCGACAACGGCCGCCGCGGCCGCGCCGTAACCGGCCCCGGCAACCGGGCGCTCAAATCCCTGTCCGATCTGCTGCGCGGCAAACAGGGCCGTTTCCGCCAAAACCTGCTGGGCAAGCGCGTGGACTATTCCGGGCGTTCGGTTATCGTCGTGGGCCCGGAGCTCAAGCTCTACCAGTGCGGCCTGCCCAAGGAGATGGCGCTGGAGCTGTTCAAGCCGTTTGTCATCGAGCGGCTGGTGGCCCTCAAGTACGCCCACCACGGCAAGAACGCCAAGCGCATGGTGGAAAAGGGCAAGCCCGAGGTGTGGGACATTCTGGAGAGCGTGATCAAGGAACACCCCGTGCTCCTCAACCGCGCGCCTACGCTGCACAGGCTGGGCATTCAGGCGTTTGAGCCGATCCTGGTGGAAGGCCGCGCCATCAAGCTGCACCCGCTGGTCTGCACCGCCTACAACGCGGACTTTGACGGCGACCAGATGGCCGTGCACGTGCCGCTGTCCATGGAGGCGCAGGCGGAAGCCCGCTTCCTGATGCTGGCGCACAACAACATCCTCAAGCCCCAGGACGGCAAGCCCGTCATGAGCCCTTCGCAGGACATGGTCATCGGCTGCTACTACCTGACCATGACCCATCCCAAGCGCGAGAGCCTCACCCCCGCCCAGATTCCCGTATATTCCAACTACAACGAGGCCATGATGGCCTACCAGACCGGCAACATCACCCTGCAGCAACCCATCCGCGTCCGGCTGACCCGCACCTTCGAGGGCGAGACGGCCACCCGCATCATCGACTGCACGCTGGGCATGCTGATCTTCAACGAGGTGATCCCTCAGGACATCGGGCGCAAACCCCGCAAGTGCCTGGACGACATGTTCGCCCTGGAAGTGGACACCCTCTGCGGCAAGAAGGACCTGGGCAAGATCGTGGACCAGGTGTACCAGAAGCACGGCATCCATGACACCGCGCTGGTGCTGGACGCCATCAAGGCGCTGGGCTTCAAGTATTCCACGCGCGGCGCGATAACCGTGTCGGTGGACGATATCGTCGTGCCGCCGCAGAAGCCCGAAATGCTGGCCGAGGCGGACGAGCAGGTTAACGAGATCAACGACATGTTCAACATGGGTATGTTGAGCGAGGACGAGCGCTACGGCAAGATCATCGAGATCTGGTCGGGCACCACCAACAAGCTGCGCAACATGATCCTCCCGGGGCTTGATGAGCGCAACCCCATCCGCATGATGACGGACTCCGGCGCGCGCGGCAGCGCGAGCCAGGTGGCCCAGCTGGCGGGCATGCGCGGCCTGATGGCCTCGCCCTCCGGCAAAACCATCGAGCTGCCCATCCGCGCGAATTTCCGCGAGGGCCTCTCGGTGCTGGAGTTCTTCCTCTCCTCCCACGGTAGCCGCAAGTCGCTGGCCGATACGGCGCTGCGCACCGCGGACTCCGGTTACCTCACCCGCCGCCTGGTGGACGTTTCCCAGGAAGTGATCGTGCGTGAGCCGGACTGCTTTGCCAAGCGCGGGGAAAAGGTGCGCGGCATCACGCTTTCGGAGATCAGTATCGGCAACCAGGTGATCGAGAGCCTGGAAGACCGCCTGGTGGGCCGCGTGGCCGCCGAGGATATCGTGCATCCCGAGACGGGCGAGATTATCGTGGCGCTGAACGAAACCATCACCAACCAGAAGGCGAAAACCATCGCGGGCGCCGGCCTCAGGAAGGCGCAGGTGCGAAGCGTCCTTACCTGCCGCAACGAAACCGGCGTCTGCGCGCGCTGCTACGGCGCCAACCTTGCCACCGGCGAGCCGGTGGACGTGGGCGAGGCCGTGGGCATCGTGGCCGCGCAGGCCATCGGCGAGCCCGGCACGCAGCTGACGATGCGTACCTTCCACACAGGCGGCGTGGCCGGCGGCGACGATATCACGCAGGGTCTTCCCCGCGTGGAGGAGCTGTTCGAAGCCCGCAAGCCCAAGCGCGATGCGATCCTCAGCGAAATCAGCGGCCGCGTGAGCCTCGGCGAAAACAAGAAGAAGCGCGAAGTGGTCGTCACCAACGACGAGGACGGCCACGAGCAGAAAACCTACCAGATCAACTACGGCAGCCGCCTCAAGGTGGCGGACGGCCAGAACGTGGAAGCCGGCGACGAGCTGATCGAGGGCTCCATCAACCCCCACGACCTGCTGCGCATCCTGGGCGTGAAGGCCGTGCAGGATTACCTGCTGCGCGAGGTGCTCAGCGTTTACCGCCAGCAGGGCGTTAACATCAGCGACAAGCACATCGAGATCATCGTGCGCCAGATGCTGCGCAAGGTGCGCGTGGAGGACAGCGGCGATACCGCCCTGCTGCCCGGCGCCCTGGTGGACATCTTCCGCTTTGAGGAAGCCAACCGCGATACCATCGAAAACGGCGGGCGGCCCGCCATCGCCAAGCGGATCCTGCTGGGCATCACCAAGGCTTCGCTGGCCACGGAGAGCTTCCTCTCGGCGGCCTCCTTCCAGGAGACCACGCGCGTGCTGACCGACGCCGCCATCAAGGGCAAGGTCGACCCGCTGCTGGGGCTGAAGGAGAACGTGATTATCGGCAAGCTGATCCCGGCCGGCACCGGCATGAAGCGTTACAAGGACATCGACCTGGTCGAAAACTTCTGATCCCACTTCGTCCGGCGAGGGAAACGCTTCCCCCGCCGGGCTTTTTTGAGGTGACTATGGCACGGATGCGGTTGCGGCCGGCGACGCCTGCGGACCTGCCGGCGGTGTACGGAATTTTTCAGAACGCGATCGACGATATGAACGCCCGCGGCATTCCCCAGTGGGACGATATCTATCCCACGCCCGCGATTCTGTCGGACGATCAGCGCAAGGGACAGCTTCATGTGGCTGTGGGCGAAGAAGAGGTTCCGCTCGCGGCCGTAACCCTCAACGAGGAATGCCACCCCGATTACGCCTCCGCCCAATGGCGGCACGGCGAACCGGCGCTGATTGTCCACCGGCTTTGCGTGAGCCCGGCGGCGCAAGGGCAGGGCGTGGGCCGCGGTCTGATGGCCGAGGTGGAAGCGCTGGCGCGGGAAAAGGGATACGCCGGCATCCGGCTGGATGCGTTTTCCCAAAACCCGCACGCGCTTCGGATGTACGAGCGGCTCGGCTACGAAAAACGCGGCGAGGCGACGTGGCGCAAAGGCCTGTTTTACCTGCTGGAAAAGCCGGTGCTTCGCGGCTGAACCGGAACGGAAGCGGGCGGGCTGCCCGGCGTCTTGCCTGCCGTATTGGAGGCAGGGCGCGCGCGTCTTCTGACAGGATACGCGCGCCCTGCCTGAACGGGGTTTCGCGGTTCCTCGGATACGGAATCAGGCGCCGCGACTGCGGCGCCTCAGACTGTCGAAAAACCCTCGCCGCAGCGGAATGGGTCAAGGGCGAAACCCTTGCGGGGTTAGGGGCAAAGCCTTATGCCAAAGCGAGCGAACAGCCCGAAGGGCTATGAGGCGAGCGACACTACGGATTGCATGGGTTCTTGGACGGCCAAAAGGCGCCGCGACTGCGGCGCCTTTTCTGCTGCCCGGCGATTCTTCCGGCTGTCGCCCGGCTATGCTCCCGATAGGCGCGGGCTACGCTGCGATAGGTTGTCGGGCGCATCTCAGGGCCCAATGCTCCGGTCTGCCGGGCGCGCGCTGGCTTCCCCTGGCCAAGCGCGAACCGTTCCCGTGGGCGTCCGTGACCTGGCGGCAAAAGCCCCGCCGGACAGGGTGAACCCGGTTGCCTGCTACGCGCCGAACGTCCTGCGCAAGGAAAAACTCACGCCCCAGACATAGTAGGTCAGGATGAGCTCGCGGATGGAATGGCTGTCCTTCGCGGTCAGGATGGTGGCGTTGATGTAGCCTTTGGTTTTCACGCCCAGCGAGTGAACCTCGCGGTCCCCCAGCTGCAGCACGTCGCTGGGATCCGGCACCACCTGCACCTCCACCATATCGATGGGCACCAGGCACTGGTTGTTCACTTCCAGCGTGAAGGTGATGAAGGCGTACGCGTCGGCGGAGCCGGATACCCTGGTCTGGAACAGCGTGCCTTCGAAGGTCTGCTGCGCCACCTGCTGCTGTATCTGTGCAAACTGCTCCGGATAAGCGCTGGCCGGCACGCCCTGCGCGTCGTAGCGCTCGACGGTCACCTTCGCCGTGGCGAAAAAGTACGCGAAGATGCCCAGCGCCAGCACCACCAGCGCCAGCATGATAAACATCAGGCCCTTGAGGATGCGCAAACCGTTCGACCTCCCCGTGCTACTGCGCGCCGGCGTTGAGCACCGTGCGCAGTTCGTCGATCATTTCGCTGTCCTTCAGGCGGAACTTGAATTCCACGCGGCGGGAGTTATCCATATCGATGCTTCCGTCGCTGTTGTAAATCGGGTCGGAATAGCTGCGCCCCTTGGCGGTCAGCAGCTCGCGGAGCTGATCGCGCTGTTTTTGGGTCAGCCCGTCCATCTGGAGGCAGTAGGTGGCGACCGACAGCGCGCGATCCTGCGACAGCTCCAGATTGTTCAGGTAGGTGCCCTGCGTGTCCGTGTGGCCTTCGATGATGATCTCGCCCAGATAGCTGGCGTACTCGTCCCGAAGCAGCACCGAGAGGTACAGCGGGATGAACTCGTTGAGGAGTTTCTTGCCCGTCTCCTTGATATCGTACTTGCCTACGTCGAAAAAGACGGAGCTTTCCAGCACGATGTCGCCGGTGTTTTTATCCACGGACGCCTTGAGGTTGGCGGAGGTAAGCGCGTCGCCCAGTTCCCGGATGATCTGCGTGCGCACGCCCACCAGCTCGTCCAGCTTCTGCTGCTGCGTGTCCATCGCGGTTTGCTGGGTACGCAGAAGCTCGGTCGCCGCGAACAGCCGCACCTGCTGATCCGCCAGCTGGCTTTGCGCCGCGGCCAGCGCGTTTTCTTTCTCCTGCAGCGTCGATTGCGCCGCGCTGATGGTCGCCTCCTGCTCGGAAAGCGTCGTGCTTTGCGTGTTGAGCAGGGATTGCTGCTCCTGCAGCGCGGTAAGGGCGTTGTTGAGATCGTTCTGTTTGGACTGAAGCTGGGACTGCTGCGCGTCCAGCTGATCCTTCTGCTGGGCCAGCTGCTGCTCCTGGGTGCTCAGCAGTTGGCCTTTTTCCTCCAGCTCGGCGGTTTTGGATTCCAGCATGGCAAAATACTGGAACACGCTGTAGCACAGCACCAGCACGAACACCAGCAGCAGCGCGGCCATCATGTCCGAGTAGGATATCCATGCCGCGCCGCTGTCCACACGTCCGGAGCGTCGCCGGGATGCCGCCCTGCGCGTCGTCATGTTACGCGCCTCCCGTCGTCCCGGCCAGCTTGCGACCCTTGTTTTTCAGGCGCAGGCCAGGCTCATCCCTTGAAACCTCCAGCTTGTCGCCCAGCTTTTCCAGCGTTTCGCGGGTCTGGCGGAGGGCCTCGGTCAGCTCCTGGGCACGGGCGGAAAAATCGCCCTGCGCGCCCATCAGGCGCGTGCGGCTTTCCACTTCGCGCAGGGTATCCAGCATGCTGGCCTGCATGCCGTTCATGCTGCGGGCAAGCGCTTCCTGCTGATGAACCGATTCCTTGAGCAGCAGGAGCAGTTCGTCCTGTTTTTGCCGGGATATGGTTTGCGCTTCGCTGTCCAGCGAGTTGGCGTACTCCTGGCTGCTGCGCTGAATCCGCTTGGCGTCCTCCGCCAGCGACTCGGCCACCTTGAGCGTCCGTTGGAGATTCTGCTGCGTGGCCGCCTGATTCTGGTTGAGCACGGCCAGCGTGTCCGCCAGCGCGCTCAGCTGTCCGTTCATGGCGGCGTTCATCTGGTGGAGGAACTGCCCGACGATGCGTTGCACGCCCTCCACCTGTTCCCGGGATACGCCCTGAATGAAGTTATCCAGCGACATCGTCAGCGGGTGCACCGCCCGGCTGACCGCCATCTCCACCGCGCCCGCCATCTGGCTGCTCACCTGGTCGGCGGCGCGCTGGATGTTGAGCTCGTCGTCCTGCTTTTGGCAGATCATCTGCACTTCCGGGTCGAGGGGGCGCGGCATGGCCAGCTCGTAAAACGCCTCGTCAAAGGAGTCCAGCGCCTTGAACGCGTGGCCGATGGCGATGCGGTTGACCATGTTGAACGCAAGCGAACACGAAATGCCCGCCACCGAGGTGGCAAATGCGAAACGCATGCCGGACAGGAGCGTTGGGATGCTCCCGATGGTTTTGGCGGCGTCGGTCAGGTCCAGGTTGGTCAGGCCGCCCATCAGGCCGATGAACGTGCCCAGGATGCCAAGCGACGTCAGCAGGCTTGGGATCAGCTCCGCAAGCTGCGCGTGGCCGGGATTGTAGATGACGGTGTCCTCGTTGATGTATTCCTGCGTGTTGCAGGGCATGCCGCGCAGATCAAGCTGCCCGGCGTTGAGCAGGAAATGCTGCCAGTCCGGCCGGAGCGCGCGGCCTAAAAAACGCGCCTCCCGCCAGATCGGGCGCTCACTGTTCACGGCGCTGCGCTCCAGCTTCATCACCGCGCGGTTGAGCAGCGCGCTGTTGCGCAACACGGGATAGATGCATTTGAGAATGCCCGCCAGCGATACCAGCGCAATCGCCGCGTATACCAGCGTGCCGGATAACCCGTCGACCACGCGTGCCACCAGCTCGTTTGTCATACCCCAGCACCACCTGTTCCTGCGATGATTTTGATCTTCATCTTAACACTTTTTTCACACCTTGTAAACTTCCCGCCACGATTCCTTCGGATTTTACAGCTGAGCCCGCATCGAAATGAAAATATTTTCCCTGGCGACGGTTACTTATTAGATTTCTCTTGCTAAACACCCGTACAATGTTTATAATATGTATTGTATCTTATTCCCATATCGGCCCGAGCGTTTGAGAAGTGAACAGAACTTGACTTGCGTGAGGGGGGGATGTCGGATGCCGCGCAGCCACGTCGCCAAGGAAACCCTGATCGACAGCGTGGCGCACAACCTGTTCTTGGTGCTGCCCGTTTTCCGCAAGCGCCTGCTGCACATGGATGTGATCCAGCGGGAGTTCAACGTGCCGCTTTCGCACGTGCAGGTGATGGCGATGCTGCAGGACAACGGCAGCATGAACGTCAGCGAAATCTCTCACAAGCTGGGAATTGCCAAACCGAACCTGACGCCGCTGATCGACCGGCTGATTGCGGACGGCTTTGTGGAACGCAAGCGGGACGACAGCGACCGGCGGATGGTCAACGTAAGCATCTGCCCCTCCGGCACGGAGCGGCTGCGGGAGATCCGCGAAAAAATGCGCCTGCTGGTGGGGGAATGGGCTTCCGACCTGAGCACGACCCAACTCAGGGCTGTGGACGAAAGCCTGAGAACCATCAACGAGGTGATGGGTTCAACGCTCCTCAAAGCCCAGGACTGACCCGCCGCGACCGAAAGCACCCGATCCGCGTGCGGCGTTTCAGCCGGAGGCTTTTTCGTTTTCCGCCGAATGCTTCGGGCGCGCACGGAATGCTTGTCCTGCGCGCTCCGCCGTCGCGGCGCGCCCGCGACGGCTGCCGGCTCCGGGCGCCCGATTTCCACAGGCCCGGCCATCCCGCCCTGGGCGCGGCGCGCCCCGCGCCATTCCGGTTTTCCGCGCACGGCCGGGATCCCGGCGGCATTGTCGGGCTGCGCGGTAACCGGGCATCCCCAAATCCAGAATTGCGCCGCCGGTAAACGGAGGCTCGGCACGGCGACAGCCTCGCAACCGCCCGGGAGCGTTCGTGCGGTTGTCAAGCCGCACCAACCCAGCCCCGTCCCAGGCCGGGTTACGGCATGCGCCTCCTCCGGCAAGGAACCGATCGCCGTATGCCGAATGCTTCGGGCGCCGTTGAAGGCATCCCGAAGGAACCGGCCGCTCGTCCCCGCAGGGGCAGGCCGCAAGCCCGTGCTCCGGGAAGCTGGTTTCCGCGGCGCTCGCCGGTCAGGGCCGCCGGGAGCACTCCCGGCCCAAGCTCAAAGCCGGCAAGGTCGCCGGTCAGGGCTGCAGGGCCTGCGCCAGACAGTCGTTGACCGCCTGCAAGACGGCGTTGGAGGTGACGGTCGCGCCCGCGATGGCGTCCACGCCTTCGCCGTACACAAACGGGCCCGTCTTGCCGATGAACTGGCTCCGGAACGCGTTGGTCTGCGCCTGCGCGCCGTAATACTCCGTTTCGGAAAAATGCGGGCCGCCGACGGTCAGGGATACGACGGTGTTGGCGGCGTCCAGCCCGACGGTGACGACGATCTCGTTGGCAAAGCCCTTCACGGTATCGGTGCAGATTGTAACGGCGCCGTTCGCGTCGGGCGTATCCAGCCGCTGGACGCTGACGGTATTAAGCGCCGCGTCGGTTTCGGTCTTGCCGTGCCGCAGGGCGTTGTTGATGGCGCCGAGCACGGCGTCGGAGGTAACGGTTGCGCCTGCGACGGCGTCCACATCAGTCCCGTAAGCCAGCTGGCCGGATTTGCCCAGAAACTGGTTGCGGAACTGGTTGGTTTGCACCTGCGCCCCCAAATACTCCGTTTCCGCAAACCGCGGGCCGCCGATGACGAGCGAAACGATGGCGTCGTCGCCATCCAGCCCGACTTTCACGACGATCTCGTCGGCGAATCCCCGCACGGTTTCGGTGTAGATCATCACCGCGCCGTTCGCGTCGGGCGCATCCAGCAGGACCAGCCCGTCCCCGGCGGCCGGCGCGGCTGTCGCGGCGGTTCCTGCGGCGCCGTCCCCGGTTTCGCCGGTTTTAGCGGCCTCATCCTGCTGCGTGTCTGCGGCGGGCGTGCCGCCCAACGCTTCGTTGATGGCCTTGAGCACGGCGTTGGAGGTGATGGTCGCGCCGGCGATGGCGTCGATCCCGTCCCCGTAAGCCAGCGGGCCGCGCTTGCCCCTGAACTGGTTGCGGAAATCCGCTTCGAGCGCCTGCGCGCCAAACCCCTCGGTTTCGTTGAAGCCGGCCCCGCCGATCTGCACGTTCCGAACGGCGCCGTCCGCGTCCAGGCTGACGGTCACGTCAAAATCACCGCCGTAGCCGGCGACCGTCACGGTTTTCACGCTGGCGGGGGCGACGGTTTCCTGCGGGGCTTCCGTTGCCTGCGCGGCGCCCGTGAGGCGCTGCCAGTACTGGTACAGCCGGTTCGCGCCGTTGGCGACGGCGGTGGAACTGATGGTGGCGCCGCTGATGGCATCGATGTTCTGCTTAAGCTTGGGGGCGGCTTTCAGACCGACGAACTGGTCGGTAAACTCCGGATCGCGCGTGCGCGTGCCAAGCCCCGCGGTTTCGGCGAAGCTGCTGCCCCCTACCGAAAGGCCGGTGATCGCGCCTTGCGTATCAATGCCCATGACAATCTCGATGGGCCCGCCGTAGCCGGTCACGGTCGTCTGCAACACATGGCCGACCGTTTGCCCGCCCTTGGTGGCGGCATACACGCTGTCCACCTTGCTGCCTTCTTCCACCGGCATTGCCTCAAAACCGTCCGCGTCATGGAAAACCGCCGCGCGCGCGGCGTTGCTGGCCAGCAGTTTCTGTTCCGCGATGGGGCCGGCGGTCACCAGGTTCGTCAGGCTCAGCGCGAGGCCGGCCACGACGGTGATCAGGCTAAGGATCAGCCATGCTTGCTTCTTCACGGGGCATTCTCCTCCATTTGCGGTTCGTGTTCCTGTTTGTTTTGCAGACGCACGGGGGGCGGCAGAACGCGCATCAGCGTCCGCGCCACCGTGCCGGTCAGGAAGCCCATGCCCGCGCCTACCGGCATGAGCACCCCCAGGTAGTAAACCAGCGAGGGGGTTTGCAAAATGAGCATCGCCACGGCGATCTGCCCCACGTTGTGGGCCACGCCCCCCGCGATGCCTGCGCCGATGGCGCTTACCCCTTTGCGGCCTGAAAGGATGCTCATCAGCGTCAGGCTCAGCGTTCCGCCGGCGAGGCTGTAGACGATCATCATGGGGTTACCCATCAAAAGGCCCAGCAAGACCACCTTGACCAGCATCATCTCAAAGCTGAGCCAGACGCCCAGCCAGTACAGCGATATCAGCAACACGCAGTTGGAAAGCCCCAGTTTGATACCCGGCACCGAGGAAACGGGCAGCAGGCTTTCCAGATAGCCCAATACCAGCATCACGCTTACCAGAATGGCGGCCATCGTCAGCCGACGCGTGCGCTTCATGGCGTAATCTCCAGCGTTTGCTCGTCTCCGGTCACCAGTTCCAGCACCACCTGATGCGGCAGGCAAATGACTTCGTTGGCCAGGACGCGCGTTTGCAGATTGTCCAGCGTGACGTCCCCCTGCTTGACGCAATCATGATTCTGGCAGTTGGACTCCTTCATGCGAAAGCCGCCGGGAAACACTTCCACGACATTGTGCGAGCCGTCCGCCTGATCGATCACGATCTCCTGAGACCCGGTCAGCGGCACCGGCGCGAACGTCTGACCCGGCACGCTGATGCGGAGGTAGGCGGCAGCGGCGTCGCCGCCCGTGCTCGCGCTGGGGCGCAGCAGAAAAAGCGTCAGGCTTGCCAGCAGCACAATGCCCAAAATCAGCCAATCCCTGCGTTTCATGCGCCATCCCTTTCGCCCTTGGCCCGAAAGTGTCCCGCTTATTATACCACCCGTGCGAAAAGGTTTCAATGCACAGATTGACGCCCCGCCGGAACGCGCGCCTCACGGCGGCTCGCGGCGAGGGCGCGGGGAAATCGAACAGGTTTGGGAAAGGAGGAGATTTTAGCCCCGGGGCGTAGCCTGATCGTCCGGAAAGTGAGCAGAAGGGTATTGACGTAAACCTATCGGTGTGGTATGGTATACATGTGATTGTGAAATTAATCGCAATCTTGCCTGTCAGTCCCCAAAGACCACGACGCAAGGAGGTACCGCCATGAAGAAGATGCTTGCGCTGCTGTTGGCCCTCACCCTGACGCTGAGCGCCGGGCTGCTTTATGCCTCAGCCGAATCGGACGCCGGACTTAAACTGGGATTGGATATCACCGTATCGCTGAGCAACTCCCGCGACGCCGCCGACACCGACGGCCTGGCCCAGATCGACGCCACCGTCGTCGCCGTTTTAGCCGACGCGGACGGCCGGATCGTGAACGTATTCATCGACGAAGCGCAAACCAAACTGCCCTTCACCGCGACCGGCAAGCTGGGGGCCGATTTCCCGACCCAGCCCCGCACCAAGCTGGAGCTGGGCGCCGGGTACGGCATGTCCGCGGTCAGCAAGGTGGGCGAGTGGGACCACCAGATTCAGGGCCTGCGCGCCTATGTGCTGGGGAAAACGGCCGCTGAGGTGCAGGGCATCGCGGTGGACGCGGCGACCCGGCCCACCGGTGCCGACCTGACGGCCGGGTGCACGATGTCCGTGGGCACGTACATCAGCGGGATCGTCGCGGCGCTTGGCAAGGCTGTGCCCACGGCCGCCGCCGCCACCGATACGCTGGGCGTCGGCATCGTAACCGGCACCGACCGCTCCGCGGAATCGCAGGCCGGCTCGGACGGCCTGTGCGAAGCCTACTCCTACTATGCCGTCGTAACCGTGAACGCCGCGGGCGTCGTGACCGACTGCCTGCTGGACAGCACCCAGGGCACGGTCCGCTTCGACGCGACCGGGCGGATCACTACCGACCTGAGCGCGGCGGTGCAGACCAAACAGGCGATCGGCGAGGGCTACGGCATGCGGGCCGCGTCCTCCATCGGCAAGGAATGGTTCGAGCAGGCCGATGCCTTCGCCGCGTACGCCGTGGGGAAAACCGCGGACCAGCTCAACGGAATCGCGATGGATACGGCCGGCAAGGCCACCGACGTCGACCTGGTCGCCGGGGTGACCCTCCCGGTCGGCCCGTTCAAGGCAAGCGTGCTCAAAGCCGTTGCAAACGCCCGCTGATGTGATACAATACAATCGAGGCCCGGCGTGTTCGCGCCGGGCCTCGTTCCAACAGGAGAAAGGGGAGAACGCCTTGCGTACGCCAGCCATTCGCAGCGCGCTTCCGAAGGCCGCGGCGCTGTTCCTCGCGGCGGCGGTCTGCGCGGGCTGCCTTACGGGGCCGGCAGCCGCGCAGCAGACAACCCAGCGGTTCAAGGCCAGCTTTTTGGACGTGTTTGATACCTATTCCGAAATCACCGTCTACGCGGCGGACGAAGCTTCCGCCCAGACGACGCTGAACAAGGCGCACGCCGAACTGCTCGCCTACCACCGGCTGTACGATATCTACCATACCTATGAGGGCCTGAACAACCTGAAAACCGTGAACGACAACGCCGGCGAGGCGCCCGTGGCGGTCGACGCGCGGCTGATCGACCTGGTGCGTTTCGCCAAGGAAATGGAAAATCGGACCGGAGGCCGCATGAATATCGCGATGGGGAGCGTGCTGTCCATCTGGCACGCGTACCGCACCGCCGGCGTCGACGATCCGGCCAACGCAGCTCTGCCGCCGATGGCCGATCTGGCGGCCGCCTCCGCGCACACCGATATCGACAAGGTGGTGGTGGACGAGGCCGCCGGCACCCTGTACCTGGCGGACCCGGACCTGCTGCTGGACGTGGGCGCGGTCGCCAAGGGCTACGCGGTGGAACAGGTCGCCCAGCAGATGATCGCGGAGGGCGTAACCAACGCGCTGCTGAGCATCGGGGGCAACGTTCGCGCCATCGGCGCGCACGGGGACGGCACCAGCTGGCGCGTCAGCGTGCAAAACCCGGATCTCACGGCGGCCGACCAGACCATCGCAACGCTGGACCTCCGCGACCTGTCGCTGGTGACCAGCGGCAGCTACCAGCGTTACTACACGGTGGGCGGCAAGACCTATCACCACATCATCGATCCCGATACGCTGATGCCGGCGGAATTTGTCTGGGCGGTTTCGGTGGTCACGGTGGACTCCGGCATTGCGGACGCGCTGTCCACGGCGCTGTTCACGCTTCCGATCGACCGGGGCAGGGAACTCCTGAAAGCGTTCCCCGGCACGGAGGCGCTGTGGGTAACGCTCACGGGCGAGCTGGTGCGCAGCGACGGCTTTACCTCCCTGTCCGGCGAGGAAGGGGCGGCGCCGTAAGTCGTTTCACCCGAGGGGGAAGCGTTTATACACTAGGCAGGCGAACGATGCCCGACTGAACGAAGGAGGAGAATGGAATGCCAAGTTTTGCCAATCCGTTTCAGGGAAACGTGCCCCGCAAGATGACCAAGGAAGAACTCATTCAATCCATCCGACTGGATATCGCGGGCGAGCTGGAGGCGATTTTCCTGTACGACGCCCATGTGCAGGCTACGGATATCGAACTGGCCAAGCGCGTGATCGGCGATATCCGTGACGAGGAAAAGGCGCACGTGGGCGAGCTGATGACGCTGCTGCACGCGCTGGACCCCAAGGAGGCCGAGCACTTCGCTTCCGGCCGCGCGGAGGTGCAGGAGATGATGGCGGAACTTGGCCTGCACCCCGCCGCCAACAGGGAAGGCGACGCCAAACCGACCGTCGGCAGCCTGCTGGATCAGTAAGCCTGCCGCGACTGAAGGAGGCAATCCTATGGATTATTTATCCCGTACCGGCTCACCGATTTCGGATGCGCTCTGGGCGCAGTTGGACGCCGCAGCCGTCGGCGTTGCGCGCAACGTTCTGACCGGCCGCCGTTTCCTGCGGCTGACGGGCCCGCTGGGCATCGGCGTAACCAGCGTGCAGATTGACGACCTTGAGACGAAGTCCGAGGTGCTCAAGGACGGCTTTGTGGTCACACAGGGCCGCAAGCTCACGGCGATCCCCACGCTGTACGAGGATTTCTCCCTGCTGGCGCGCGACCTGGCCGCCGCCGAGCAGGCGGGCTTTCCGCCCGATCTGACACCGGTGATGACGGCGGCGCAAACCGCCGCGCTCCGGGAGGATCGGCTGATCTTTCTGGGCAACGTCAAGCTAGGCGTGGACGGGCTATTGTCGGCGCCCGGCGTAAACAGGCAGAAAAAGACGGACTGGTCCGCCGGCGAAAACGCGTTCAGCGATGTGGCCGCAGCGATCGACACGCTGGTTTTGAAGGGTGTCTACGGCGCTTACACGCTGGTGCTGAGCCCCGCCCTGCACACCCAGCTGCAGCGGCTGCAACCCGGAACCGGGCTTCTGGAGATCGACCGCCTGGCCAAACTGGTCGGCGGGCAGCTCTACAAAACCCCCGCGCTGGGCAAGGATCAGGCGGTGCTGCTGTGCGCCCAGCCGGAGAACATGGATCTGGTCGTCGGGCAGGATCTGGCCGCCTCCTATCTGGAGCAGCGCGACCTCAACCACCACTTCCGGCTGGTGGAAACCGTGATCCCGCGGATCCGCAGAGCCAAAGCCATCGTGGCGTTCGAATAGCCTGCCGCCGAAGCGTTCCCGCCCGAAAGGGCGGGAACGCTTCGGCCATTTTGCCCCGCGGCCGACGGCGGCACGGGGAAGAGCGACGGCCTGCCGTTGGGATAAAACGGCCCCGCACGGGGCCGGACGGCTGTCAAAAAACCTCTGCAATAGGCAGTGCCGCTCGCTTCATCGGCTTTCGGGCTGTTCGCTCGCTTTGGCAAAATGCATCGCAGGTGGGTTTGGGAGTCCGCCCCAAACCCCGCAAGGGTTTCACCCTTGACCCAATGCCGCTGCGGCGGGGTTTTTCGACAGTCGGACGGCCCCGCACGGGGCCGGAGCGGTTCAAATTCCGAAAATTTCGAAAACCGGGCCCGAAACGAACCGGTTTTAGCCGGGGGCGCTGATTCTCCCCTTGTAAACATGTTAGGAATGTATTACAATATAGTCAGTTATCCGAAATTTGTGTTGAGGACACGTGTCTATTCTTTCGGAGCCTGGCGTTCGCGCCAGAAACCTGCCGGCCGCGGTGCTGCGGGTGCCCGGCGAATACGGAACGACGCATGTACGGAGGCGTAAGGGTGTTCGCGCTTGCGCCGCCGCAAGCGACACGGCGGCGTCCCGGAATCCCGGTATCGGGGCGGAGGCGGCAAATCGGCGCTTTCCGATCACGCCGATCCACCTTGCCGGCCGACCACGTACCGGGAACGCGAACAACACGGAAGGGGAGGGAACCATACCATGCAGGCGAATGGCTGGCTGAAGCTGGACACGCCGCTGGCGTTGGAAACGTTCCGCCGTGAACGTTACCTCACCGTGTACTCCAAGGCGCTGGAACTGACGCATTCGCCCGAGGAAGCCCATTCGCTGGCCGCGCAGGTATTCGATCAACTGGCTTTGCGTCTTGAGCACATGCCCATATCTGAAAATTGCGAGATGTACCTGTCCGCGCAGGTTTATTTGCTTTATGCGCAGCAGCACCAGACGCCCGGCCACATCCCGGCGGAAGGGGTGCCGGGGGACGGCGCGGAGAGCCATAACGCGAACCCGCCCCGGCCGACCGCGCCGCCCCCCGGCATCGCGGCAGCGCACAACGGCGCGGCGGCGCAACATCAGGCGGACGCGTCGCGCGCCGTGGGCACGCAGACGGGACCCGTCGCCGACGGCAGCATGAGCGCCGGCGCAACCCCCGCCGCGTCGGCTCCGGTTCAGCGCAAAGCCCAGCCGTCACAGGGCTTCGAGCCTCCCGCTTCGGGTCGGGGGGCGGCGCCCGCGCCGGGCGCGCCTGCCGAGCTGTAGGGCGGTTGGGTTTGGGTGGGGGAGCAGGCCCGGGCCGACGCGCCCTCAGCCATGCCCGCCACGGGCCCCGGCATGGCCGTGCAGAGCATGCGTCACACCGCGCCCGGATCGGCGGGAGCCAACCCCTCGCCCAACGGGCCGGCCGGCGTGCCTGGCCGAGCGTACGCCGTTGCGACGGAACCCCCGAGAGAACAGCCCGCGCCCGTTGCCCCATGGCAAGCTGGAAAGGAAAGCACCGTCCGCGGGGAGGGTTATCCCGTTTACGCACAGCAAGTCTCGCCCTACGGGCAGCCGGGCGACCCGTACGCCGCGCAGCGTGCGCCGTCGCGGGCGCGGTCTGCGCCGGGCCGACAGACCATGCCCGGCTACGCCGCCGGCGCGAACAACGAAATCGCCTACGCGAAGGCCGGTCCGGGACTGGCGCAGCCCAATCCGGCCTATGCGCAGCCGGCGCAGACCTACGCCCAGCCGGTTCAAACGTATGCGCTGCCGGCGCAGAGCTTTGCTCAACCGGTTCAGCCCTATGCACAGGCGGCGCCTGCCTACGTGCAGCCGGCGCAGACGATCGCCCAGCCGGTTCATGCCCATGCGCAGCCTTCACATGCCTACGCGCAGCCGGTGCAAACCTATCCGCAGCCGAATCCGGTTTACCCGCAACCTTCCCCGGCCTATGCGCAGCCGACACCGGGCTACGCCCAGCCCAATCCGGGCTACGCGCAGCCGGCGCAAGCCTACGCGCAGCCCAATCCGGGATACGCGCAGCCGGCGCAAGCCTACGCGCAGCCCAATCCGGGCTACGCGCAGCCGGCGCAAGCCTATGCGCAGCCCAATCCGGGCTACGCGCAGCCGGCGCAAGCCTACGCGCAGCCCAATCCGGGCTATGCGCCGCCGGCGCAAGCCTACGCGCAGCCGACACT
>JAAYUF010000159.1 GCA_012517815.1 Clostridiales bacterium | reverse complement strand
AGCGAGCGAACAGCCCGAAGGGCGATGAGGCGAGCGGCAGCAGCGTACAGCGTGCGTTGGAGCAACCAACGGCCGCGCCCCGGCCTCCGACCCCTCCGCGTTCGGCCAACCCTCGTCCGCGTTCCCCAAGCCCGCGGTTTCCCTTCGCGCAGCCTTACTCGTCCACGGAATCCGGCGAAAGCGCGGGCACGAATTTGCAAAACTCGCGCAGTTCCTCGGTGTAATCGCCCTCGATTTCCGCCATGTGGTGGATGTAGGGGCCTTCGACGAGCTTGCGCTCCCACGCGGGCAGGTTTTTGAACTTCGCCCACAGGTAGGTGCCGAAGGTGTACGGCCCTTCCATGGAGGCGCAGGTACCCGCCAGCAGGCGGTAGCGGCCGTCGTCCTGATCGAACCGGGCGACGGTATAGGAGCCGTCCTTCACCTGGAACCACTCGCGCATGTTCACGTTTTTGCAGGGGCAACCGTCCTTTTTGAGGCTGTAGGCGAAGGGGCCGCAGTGCCACAGCAGCTCCCCGTTGGGATCGTCCGGGTGGCGCACGGTAAACTCGCCGAAGAAGGGCACCTTGCGGCCGCGGCTGGCGCAGGCGAGCAGCGCCATGGTGATGGCCCCGTGCAGGTCGCTTTCGCAGGAGACGATGTAGCCCATATCCGCCAGGATGCTGTAGGCGGTGCAGGGCATCGCTCCCACGGCCAGCTGCATGGCCGTCCAGCACTCGGCGGACACGGCCTGCACCCGGTAGGTTTCAAACACCCACTGGTAAAGCAGCACAAAGGCGTACATCTTCTTAAGCAGCGGCGGGGTGAAATCGTCCATCTCGTAGCGGGACAGGAGCAACTCGCGGCCCTTTTCCAGCTCCGCGTCGTTTTCTGCGAGGATTTTGTTGTACCGGTCGATGATCACGGCAAGGTTCACCGGCACGATTTGCAACCCGAAGCGCTGCATCAGCTCCCCTTCGTTGAAGATGACCGAGCAGAAGGGCTTGGGTCGCATGCCGACCTGCGCGATGCGCATGCCGGTAAAGTTTTTAACCATGCACGCAACCGACAGGAACCTGGCAAGCCCGCGCGCGAAAATGGGGCTGTCCACGGCGCTGGTTTCGATGAAGCTGAACGGGATATTGAAACGCTGCAACTGACGGCTGATGCCGAAGATGCCGCACTGGCTGTCGGTAAAGCGGGTGCCGTCCGGCAGGAATTCGTCGTCGGCAAGGGCCCAGAGGCACACGGGCTTGCCCACGCCGCGCGCCACCATCGCCGCGACTTCCTCGTTGCCGAAGTTGCAGTTGATGAGGAGCACGGCGTCTACCTTCTCTGTGGTGAAACGCTCGACCACGCGCCCGGCGTCGGCCTCGGAATACATTACGCCCACGGGGTTGACGCCTTCCAGATCCACGAAGGTCACGTTGTCCTCGGCGAAGTGTTCCTTGATGTAACGGACCGCGCGGCGGCCGCGTTCCTCGGCTTTTTCCCAGTTGAAGATGCCGGGGCGGGGCGTCACGTCGCGGCGCATGGGCGCCAGGCCAAGCCGGAGCTGATACGTAAGCATGCTGCTGCCTTCTTTCCGTAAGGTCGGGAAACTGGTGGCTTCATTGTAGTCAATGGGAGAAAAAGCGTCTATACTCCAGATTCATGATTTTATAAGCAAAATCCACAAATCGCTATATTGCGGCCCGCGGCCCGCGCGCTATAATGAAGCCGGGTCAAAGCGGAACGACTCCCCCACACAAGGAGGAACAGCCTATGAGAAAACTGCACGCGGGCGTGATCGGTCTGGGTTTCATCGGCCCGCAGCACATCGACGGCATCCGGCGCGTGCCGGGCGCGGACGTGCTGGCCGTCTGCGGCCGGGAGGAAGACAACCCCGCCGCGGTGGCGGAGCGTTTCGACGTGCCCCGCGCTTACCGCGACTGGCGGGAGATGATCGCCGATCCGGATATCGACGTGGTGCACAACTGCACCCCCAACGCCCTGCACGACGAGATCAACCGCGCCGCCATCCTCGCGGGCAAGCACGTCTACTGCGAAAAGCCGCTTTCCGACAGCGCGGCGCAGGCCCGCGACATCTGGCGGCTGGCGGTGGCGCGCGGCGTGGCGCACGGGCTCAACCACCAGTACCGCCTGAACGCGCCCGTGCAGGAGATGCGCGCGCGCCTGCAAAACGGGCTGGCCGGGCGGCCGCTGTTCGTCTGGGGCCGTTACCTGCAGGAGTCCGCCGCACGGGCTTCGGATTGGTCGCACCGGATGGAAAATACCGGCATCGCGCGCACGATCAACGACATCGGCATCCACTGGACGGATACGGCCTGCTGCGTGCTGGGCCACCCGATCGTTTCGGTGATGGCGGAGCTGACCACGCACCACCCCGTGCGCACGGACGCGCAGGGCGGCACGCACGCCGTGGATACCGAGGATACCGCCATGATCCTCGTGCGCTTCGCGGACGGCACGCCGGGCTCGCTGATCGCCTCCAAAGCCGCCAACGGCCACAAGAACGACCTGCGCGTGGCGGTCGCCTGCGAAACCTACGGCATGGAATGGTCGCAGGAGGACCCGGACCGACTGACCGTGGGCCTGAAGGAAACCGGCTTTGAAACCGTGTACATGAATCCGCGCACCTGCCAGCCGGAAACGCGGGCCTACATCACCACCCCCATGGGGCACGTGATGGGCTGGCCCGACGCCCTGCGCAACGCGCTCGCGCGCTACTACGCCTCGATCGCCGAGGACACCTACCGCGCCCCTATACAGCCCTACGCCACCTTTGAGGATGGTTTCCGCGGCATGGCGTTCGTGGAGGCGTGCGTGCGCAGCGCGAAAACCCGCGCGTGGACGGAGGTGGAGCAGCCGTGACCCATGTGCTGGTCTGGTATGAAAACCGCCCGCTGCCGGAAGCGGTGGAGGAAGAGCGCCGGGTGTACCCGCGGGGCGTCCACGGCGCGCTTTTGGAGCTGTTCCAAACGCAGGCCGACCTGCAAGTGCGCACCGCCACCCTCCAGGATGCGGAGCAGGGCCTGGGCGACGAAGCCCTCGCCTGGGCGGACGTGCTGGTGTATTTCAGCCACAAGCACTGGCGGGAGGTCGCGGACGAACGGGTGGACGCCGCGCAGCGCCGGGTGCTGGACGGCATGGGGCTGGTGCTATTGCATTCCTCCCACGCCAGCAAGCTGTTCAGCCGCATGATGGGCACGCGCACCCAGTGCCTGCGCTGGCGCGAGGGCCGCACTACCGCCGCCCAGCGCGCCGCCGGGGCCGTCGCTCCCGTGAACGACGGCGAGTGGCAGCGCGTGTGGCTGGTGGCGCCGTCGCACCCCATCGCGCAGGGGCTGGACGGGGAATCCTTCCTGATTCCCAAAGACGAAAGCTACGGGGAGTATTTTGAAATCCCCCAGCCGGAGGAGCAGGTGTTCCTGACCACGTCGGAAGGGGGCGAGGTGCTGCGCAGCGGCTGCTGCTGGCGGCGAGGCATGGGGAAGATCTTCTATTTTGCATCCGGGCATGAGACGTTCCCGGTTTACTACCAACCGGAAATCCGCACCGTGCTCCTCAACGCCGTGCGGTGGGCCGCGCCGTCGCGCAGGCCTGCCGGTTGGCCCGACTGGGCAAGGGAAACCCGCAGGGAAGAGGGGAATCCACCCCCTGTGGTGGGCAGGGGCTGAATGGCCCCTGCACCCCTTTTGAGCCTCTTGCAGGAGGGGCTCTTTTTTGCGCCTGTGCGGCGCGGGCAGGGGGGATGCGCCTGCGGGCGCACCAAAGGGCTTTCCGCTCGCCCTTTGGAAACCTTCGGGGCCCTTGCAGCTAGACTGCTTTCTTTTTTGCGCCTGTGCGGCGCGGGCAGGGGGATGCGCCTGCGGGCGCACCAAAGGGCTTTCCGGT
>JAAYUF010000158.1 GCA_012517815.1 Clostridiales bacterium | reverse complement strand
TTTCCTTTTCCGGTCCGTCGCCAAAAAGGGCAGGGAGTCCTGGAACAACGCCAAAAGGCAGACGACCGCGGCACAGCCTGCCGCGACCAAACCCAAACGCGTCGCGCCGATACCGCAAGTGAAACCGTGGCAGCCGACGACCAGCGGCTCGCTGAGCAGCTCGCAGCTGACATCGATGGAGGAAGGCCGTTCGAACTACAGCCCCATCAGGTCCTCGCTGGAAACCAACCGTATGGACATCGAGGGCACTGGCAGTCTGGGGGGCGCTACCAAAGAGGGCGCACCGTCGACGGAGGGCATGTCCAGCATGCAGCGCGAACCGGGAGCCTCATACATCGTCGGGCCGGCAGACTACCGGTCTGCGCAGCCGGCTGAGACAAGCCGGATACTGCCGCTGGAGTGGGACGGTAACGCGCTGGTGCGGGCGGTCGTGATGAACGAGATTTTGAACCGGCCGCAGGGATGGAGTCAGGACAATGGATGAGATTCGCGTATTGGTAGCGGACGACGACGCGGGCATGCGCACGGTGCTCAGGCACATCATCGACAAGGCGGAGGGCTTTCAACTGGCGGGCGAGGCGCAGGACGGCCTCGAAACCCTCCGTCTGGTGGAAACCATGAAACCCAACGTCGTCTTTCTGGACGTTGAAATGCCCAAAATGTCCGGCGTGGACTGCGCGCGCAGCATTCAGGACATGAACCCCGCGACGATCATCCTGTTTGCGACGGCGCACGACGATTACATGAGCGACGCTTTTGAGGTGTACGCGTTCGACTATCTGGTGAAGCCCTTCAAGGTGGAGCGCGTGATGCAAACGCTCGACCGCATCCGCGACCGGCTCACCTGCCGCGTGTCCCCCCAGGAGGAAGCGCCCAGGGCCGTCAACGCCGACCGGAAGCCTGTGGATGGCAGGCTGATGCTCAGGCACCGCGAGGGCGTGAGCTTCATCGACCTCAACGACGTGCTGCTCGTACAGCGCGAGGATCGGGCGACCGTCCTGTACACCAAGGACGACGGGCGCTTTGTGACGGGCGATTCGCTGACCGAAATGGAGGAGCGCCTGCCTGAGCAGGTGTTTTTCCGCTGCCACAAGAGCTACATCATCAACCTCAACCATATCAGGGACATCACGCCTTACGGCCGCTGGACATACGTGGTGCGCTTGCAGGGCACCAAGCACGACGCGTTGATCACCCACGAGAAGTATGAGGAACTGGAGCGCATGTTCCGCTGATGCGGCGGTGCGCGGAGGCAACCCTCGGCCGCACGCTGAGGGCGCAAAGCGGAAGGATCGAAGAAGAACCGCCCGGCTCAAACCTGCCGGGCGGTATTTGTTTGCGCGGAACGCTGTGCGCCATGCATGGAACGCCCCGCGCTTTGCGCCTCGGCCGTATCGCCGGACGGGCGCGGGCGATGACGGCTGGTTCGGGTTATCACGCGCGCTCAATCCAGGAACGCGATAAAGCTCACGAACGGTTTTCCTCTGTGACAGGGCGCGGAAGAAAGGCGCAGCGTGGTTCCGTTGGGCTTTTACGGCGAAATTGCGGGAGAAAACCGCCGCGGGAGGGAGGCGTTCACGGTTGGAAACGGCGTCAGTCCAGCGCGCTGCGCAGGACGTTTTCGACGATCCGCTTGGAACAAGCGCCCTCGTGCGCTTTCACGCCGTCCACATAGAAGGTGGGCACATACCAGTAATCATAGCGGTCCGCAACGTCCCGGTGCCGAAGCTCATCCACGCGCTCGATTTCCACGGCCGACAGCTCCGGATGCTCGGCGGCAACCTCCCGGATGTAGTTTTCCGCCGCGCGGCAGAAGGGACAACCGACAAAGTGAAACAGCAGTACCTTTTTCATGGGTGAGGTATCCTCCTTGGTTCGCGGGCGAGGGGAGCCTCCCCAACGGGGAGGTATTGCAGCGTTCCTTGCTCGCGCGTACTGTGAAAAAGCGTCAGGGCTTCTACGGGACAGGAAAGATCGCGCGCCAGCGTCAAGGGCAGTCCGTCCGGAAGAACGGCCTTCCGCGCCAGCGTCAGGTGGGGGACCAGCGCTCTGGGATCAAAGGATTCGCCCGCCCGCGCAAGCCGGAAACGCAGCTGCTCGTTCAGCGAAGCGAGGGGCTCGGTCTGCTGGAACGCGGCGTATACGATCGCGTCGGCGGGCGTTCCGAAGAAGCCTAACCCAAGCGCCGGCAGCGCGAAGGGGGCTGCGACGGCGGCAGTATCCTCCAACAGGGCCATCAGACCCGGCAAGGCGTTTGCGCTCCGCTCCCCCAGATAGGCCAGCGTAATATGGTAAAGCTCCGGCGGCACAAACCGCGCCTGAACGGTTGCGCCAAGGGCATGGGCGACATCGGCGAAAGCGTCCCGCACGGCAATCTCCGGCCGAAAACCCACAAACAGTCGCATACCTGTCCCTCCCCGCAACGCCTGCGAGCATCATACGCACTTCCGATATCCGCGTCAAGTGGCGCGGCGGGGAGGAAGGGCCGGGGAACTGGCCGCCTTTTCGCAATGGCACGCCCTCAGGCGCAAGCGGCTTGACGTTGCGCAGGCGCAGGGGGTCATGCGCCGCGAGGGGCAAGCGCCATGCACCCCAAACGCCGCCGCTCCGCGCGGCAGGAATCCGTTCCAAGCAGAATCCCGTGCCCCGGGGTTCGGAACAGCGGTTTCGCCTGAGCGCCGAGCGCCACTCATATGGACGCCCGCCCGCCGCCCCGGCGCGGCCGCCGGTAGAAGGATAAACGAAAACCGCGCGATTGAACACAGGGATTGCGGGCGAAGAAAAACGGGTTCCACGGCGAGCCTTCCGCAACGCTCCGCCGGTTTCACCCGTACAGTTCGAAAATAGGAACCGAAAAGACGCGCCGCGTCGCTCTGCGGCAACGATGAGAAAGCGCGCTGCAGGCGGCGCCGGACGCCGCAGCCCGAAAGCCTCGTCCGCGGTCAGCGGACGACGCCCTTCATGGCGTTGCCGCGTTCACGCCGGGCCAGCCCCGAGAACGCGCGGTTAATGAGGTAATAGATGAACGCCACCAGCAGGTAGAGCACCAGAATATCCTCCGCGGTCACGATGGAGCGGTGGGCCGCCACGATCTTGCTGGTGAAGGAAAGCTCGTAGGTACCCACGATGGCGCAAAACGACGTATCCTTGATGGTGGTCACAAACTGCGAGATCAGCGGGGAACGGATGCGGCGGATCGCCTGGGGAATGATCACGTGCCACATCGTCTGGAGGCGTGAAAAGCCCTGAGAGGAGGCCGCCTCCCACTGCCCTTTGCCGATGGAGTTCAGCCCGCCGCGCACGATCTCGGCCACGATGGCCGAGGTGAAAACCGTCATGGCGGCGATGCCGCTTTCCAGCGGCGGGAGTTTGGTCAGAAACCGCATGGATATGATGAACAGCGTCAGCGGGATGTTGCGCACAATTTCGATATAGAGCGCCGCGACGGTGGAAACGAGCTTCTCCCTGGCGTGGCGCATCAGGCCCAGAACAGTGCCGAACACAAGGCTCAGCGCGATGGAAACCGCCGCGATGTAGAGCGTGTTGAGCAGGCCCTGCCCCAGAAACAGCAGGATTTTGGGTGTGAATACGACCGAAAAGGCGTCCGCCCATTTCTCAAACATTGCGCGTGCTCCTTTTCTCCAATCGGCGGGCTAAAAGCGAGATCGGCAGGCAGATGCACAGGTACAGCACGCCGGTCATCACAAAGGTGGGCCCGTAAATCAGGTTGCTGCCGCTCCAGCTATCCGCGCAATACATCAGCTCCCCGCCGGCGATCACCGCCAGAACGGAGGAGTTCTTAATCAGGTTGACCGCCTGGTTGGTCATCGGCGGCAGGCCGATTTTAACCGCCTGGGGCAGCACCACATGATACATTGCCTGCAGGTAGGTAAACCCCTGGCTGCCGGCCGCCTCCATCTGACCCGTCGGTACGGCCCGGATGGCGCTGCGGACGATATCCGCCGCGTACGCGCCCGTATAGAGCGCCAGGCCCATCACGCCCAGTACGACGATGCCCAGCCGAATGCCCAGCTTGGGCAGTACGTTATAGTAGATGAAAATCTGAATGACCAGCGGGGTGTTCTGGAAAAACGACATGTACCCCTTGCAGATGGAGATGACCACGCGGTTGCGCCCGCACAGCAGCATGCCGACGATCAGGCCGATGATCAGCGTAAAGAAAAGGCCCAGAAGCGAGATGTACACCGTACGCAAAAAACCTTCCGCGAAGTACGACCAGTCGCTGAACCAGGCCTGCCAGTTGTGAAGGGAAAACGGACCTGTCACGGTTTCACATCCCCAGGCAGGAACAGGAGCGGAGGCTGAAAACAGCCTCCGCATCCCGTTGTGCCGTATTGATTATTTGGTGGTCGGCGCGGGGGTGTCGGTGGGGTTGGCAGCCAGCGCGGCGGCGGCCTCCCACAGCGTTACGCTCATCTCGTCCACAACCGCCCAATCCACGGCGGGCAGCGTCCAGCCCGCGACCAGCGTATCCAGCGAGCCGTCGGCGCGCATCGCGGCGATGGTATCGTCCACGACGGCCAGCAGGCCGGTGTTGCCCTTTTTCACCGCGATGCCGTAAGGCTGCGGGGAGAAGCTGTCGGGCAGGATTTCGGTGGTGTCGTCCACATAGCCGTTGAGGATGGACTTATCCACGGAGAAGCAATCCACGCGGCCCGCGCCCAGCGCGGCCTTGATGTCCGGGTACGCCGGGAACTCGGCGAAGGAAACCGTCATGCCGGCTTTGTCCGCGGCGGCCTGCAGGGCGTCCTTGGTGGTAGCGGACTGCGCCACGCCGATGGTTTTGCCGGCCAGATCCGCAAAGCTCTTGATGCCGCTTTCCTTGGTGACCAACAGGCCGATGGCGTCGATGAAGTAGGGCTTGGAGAACTCATACTGAAGCAGACGGTCGGGCTTGATGGTGAAGGTGGCGATGACCAGATCCAGCTCGCCCGTATCCAGCAGGGGCCCGCGGGTCTTGGCGGTAACGGGGGTGAAAGCGACGGCGTTGGCGTCGCCCAGGATCACTTCGGCCAGCTTGTGCGCCAGGTCGATTTCAAGCCCCTCGAATTCGCCGCCGAGGTCCTGAAAGCCGAAGTTGGGCACGTCGGCCTTCACGCCGACCAGCAGTTTGCCGCGTTCCTTGATGGCGGCCACGTCGGCGGAATCTTCCGCCAGGGCGGGCAGGAAAGCAACCAGCGCCAGCGCCAGAACCAGTACGAAACTAAGCAGTTTCCTCATTCGTCTCCATCCTCCTGTTAGTGTAGTATTTTTCCGAGGAACGCCGTGGTGCGCTCGTTCCTGGGATGATGAAACACCTCTTTGGGCGTGCCATCTTCAAGGATGATGCCGTCGTCCAGAAACAGGACGCGGTCGGCGATATGCTCGGCGAATTTCATTTCGTGCGTCACAAACAGCATGGTGATCTGCGTTTCCTTCGCCACGCGCTCCATGATGTCCAGCACTTCCTGGATCATCTCCGGGTCAAGCGCCGAGGTGGGTTCGTCAAACAGCATGATCTTGGGCCGCATGGTCAGCGCGCGCGCGATCGCTACGCGCTGCTGCTGACCCCCGGAAAGCTGGCTGGGATAGGCGTCGGCTTTCTCGGCGATGTTCACTTCGCGCAGGTTGTCCATCGCACGTTTTATGACATGCTCCTTTTTTTCGTGCTTGAGCACGATCGGCGCCATGGTCAGGTTTTCCAGCACGGTCTTGTGCGGGTAAAGGTTAAAGCTCTGGAATACCATCCCGATATCCTGACGGGCCTGGCAGAGCATGCGGTTGGTCATGCTGGAAATGGCGACCCCGTCGATGAAAACGTTGCCGCGCTTGGGGCGCTCGAACATGTTGATGGTGCGCAGCAGGGTGCTTTTCCCGCTGCCGCTTGGCCCGATGATGACCGTTTTGGAGCCGGAGGCGAACTCGATATCAATGCCCTTGAGCACCTCCAGGTTTCCAAAGCCAACGTGGACGTCTTCAAAAACGATCAAACCGTGACCCTCCCTCGACCTCATGAGAAAAAGCACGACGTGCGTGAGAGCTCCATTGCTCCGCACGGCGCATCGCACTTCGAATACCGTTATTTTACTGTATTTGAATGAATAAAGTCAACGGTAAACCTGCAAAATACAGCACAAATACATTGCGCTGAACGTTTTCGTTGCATGATTGCGAATCGGATTGTGCAAAACTCGCCTGACGGGAACGCTCCCCCGGACCGGAGCGGACGCGATGCGGGCGACGGCTCGGCGGGGCTGCCGCAGCCGCGCCCGTCAGGCGACGGCGGCGGGGGTTGCGCGGCGTGCGCGCGCGGCCGGACTGTCGCATGTCGGCCATTTATGGTATAATGTGGGGAGGAAAGCCGAGGTGACCTCTCCTGAAAAACGATCGACTGTTCCAGCTGCTCTACCTCCTGCTGGGGAAAGGCGCACTCACGGCGCCTCAGCTGGCGGACATGCTGGGCGTATCTGTCCGGACGGTCTACCGGGACGTGGAAACCCTGTCCGTGGCGGGCGTGCCGGTGTACGCCTCGGCCGGGAAGGGCGGCGGGATTTCGCTGACGCCCGGTTACGCGGTGCAACGGGCGCTGCTGACCGACGAGGAACAGTCGCAGATTCTTTTTGCCATTCAGAGCCTGCGGGCGACCGACCAGCAGGTGGAACCGCTGCTTACCAAGCTGGGCGGGCTGTTCCACCGGCGGAACGTCAACTGGATCGAGGTGGACTTCTCCCGCTGGGGGCTGGGCAAGGCCGACAAACGCACGTTTGAAACCCTGCGCAACGCGATTCTGGAAAAGCGGGTCACGGAAATCCTCTACGGCGGGGCGTCGGGCGATCTGGTCCGGCGGCGCGTGAAGCCCTTCAAGCTTGTGTTCAAGAGCCGCAACTGGTACCTGCAGGCATACTGCCTCAGGGCGGACGCGTACCGGCTTTTCAAGGTCAGCCGCATCGTGGAGCTGACGCCCACCTCCGAGACATTCGCCGATACCTTTGAGGACGCGCCGCCCTCCGAGGGCGAGCCGGGCGCGGCCCCCGCGATGACGGACCTCCTGCTGCGGTTTGGCCGTACGGTGGCGTTTCGCGTCTATGACGAGTTTGACCGGGAAAGCGTAGCGCCCCAGCCGGACGGGTCCATCCTGGTGCGCACGGCTCTGCCCGCGGACGAGTGGCTTGCCGGCTATCTGCTGACCTTCGGCGCGGAGGTTGATATCCTGGAACCGGCGGACGTCCGGGAGCGCGTGGCCGCGCTGGCAAAAAGAACGTTTGAGCATCACCAAACCTGACAGACAGATGTCCGGTTTCATGTTGTACACTGGCAACAGGATCAGGCGATTGCCTGACGATGCATCAAAGGAGGCGTTACCATGCAAGGGAAACTCTGTCAAAGCTGCGGAATGCCCATGGGGGACACCGACGAACTCTACGGCACCGAGAAAGACGGCGCAAAAAGCCCCGACTACTGCCGGTACTGCTACGCGGACGGCGCGTTCCTCGCGGACTGCACCATGGACCAGATGATCGACTTCTGCGTGAAACCGATGGTGGAGAACAGCCCGGGGATGACCGAGCCGATCGCGCGGGAAATGATGAAGGGCTTTTTCCCGACGCTCAAACGCTGGAAGCAGGCCTGAACGCTCGCCTACGGCGGCCGCGCGGGCGGGGGATCGCGCCTGGGTAGGGCAAACCGAGAGGATACCGGCCGACGGACGATCCGGCTCCACAGGCCCGGGAAAGGCGCAGAGGATCGGATCGCCGCGCCTGCGGGCCGGCTACAGCCTGACCGCGACGGGATCGGCGGTTCCTGCCGCGCGGCCGCATGCCGTAGGCATGATACGGGGGAGGAAGCCCGATGACGTGGAACGAACGGTTTACCAGAGATTACCAGCCAAGCCTCCGGGAGATGGAAACGCACATTGGCAATCCGCTGTGGGCTTCCTGCCGCGAACAGCTGGAAAGCCGGTACGGCATTCAACCGCGCGTCGAGCACAGCCGCTGTTCGGGGGCGCCTGGCTGGAACGTGAAGTACCGCAAGGGCGGCCGCTCGCTGTGCACGCTCTACCCGGGCGAAGGCGCTTTCACCGCGCTGGTCTCCGTCAGCGCGCCGGAAGCGACGGAGGCGGAGGCGATACTGCCCGCCTGCACGGACCATGTGCGCACGCTGTACCGCAACGCGCGGCCGCTCAACGGGTCGCGCTGGCTGATGGTCGAGGTGACGGACGGGGACATCCTGCGGGACGTGCTGTGGCTGATCGCCCTGCGCGTGAAGCCGCCGCGCCAGGCGCAAGCGGGCCGCGCGTGAACAACGGCCGGTATACTGCCGCAGCCGCGGCGGCGGCGGATGCGAATCGGCCGGATGGACGGCCTCTCCCGCGGCAACCCTGACGGCTGGGTAACGGGTTCCGGGCCGCGCGTGAACAAAGGCCGGCATGCTGCCGCAGCCGCGCTGGCGGCGGATGCGAACCGGCCGGATGGACGACCCCTCCCGCGGCAACCCTGACGGCCAGACG
>JAAYUF010000157.1 GCA_012517815.1 Clostridiales bacterium | reverse complement strand
TACTCGCTCGCCGATTTTGGTGGGCAGCTCGCTGCCCACCAAAATCGCAGTAACGATCTCCCCATGCGACCGCTTCGCTGGCTCTCGCCCCGTGAGTTCCTTCGCAACCACACTGTCCAACATGTTTGACAAACCTACAACGTTGCAACTTTTTCAGCGCGCGCCCATTGGCGGCGAGTTCCGCGTTCCGCGGATTCTTGACAGTCCCGGAAGGGGGCCCTATAATCGAAGCATCGCACAGGAAGCTTTGCAGGCCCGCGCGGCGCGCGCGGCGGAAGGAGGCGGCCCGTTGGCCATCCCGTACAGCCGATACCTGATCGGCAACCTGCCCTGGTACAGCGTACTGATGGTCGGCGGCATCCTGATCGCCTACCTGATCGGCACGCGGGAAGAAAAACGCATCGGCCTGCCCCGGGATTCGATGCTGGATATGGTGCTGGTCGCTGTGCCCTGCGGCATTGTGGGCGCGCGGCTTTACTATGTGCTCATGAGCCTGGATCAGTTCGCCGCCGATCCGATCTCGGTTTTCTATGTGTGGGAGGGCGGCATCGCCATCTACGGTTCCATCATCGGCGGCGCGCTGGGCGTTTATGCGTATTGCAGGGTGAAAAAGCGCAGCTTCGCGGCCCTGTTGGATATCGCCGCGCCCGGGCTGGCGCTGGCGCAGGCCGTCGGGCGCTGGGGCAATTACTTTAACCGCGAGGCGTTCGGGCCGGTGATCACCGATCCCCGGTGGCAGTTTTTTCCGGCGGGCGTGCTGATTGAGGAAAGCGGCGCGCCAATCTGGCACGTAGCGACGTTTTTCTACGAATCGATGTGGAACCTGGGGGTTTTTGCCGTGCTGTGGGCCATTCGCCGCCGCGTGAAGCGCCGCGGGGACCTGTTCCTGTGGTACATGGCGCTGTATGGCAGCGGGCGTTTTCTGGTAGAACAGCTGCGGACCGACAGCCTGTATCTGTTTGGGCTGCGCGCGAGCCAATACCTTAGCCTTGTGCTGTGTGCGGCCGTGGCCGGCGTGTTCATCGCGCGGCTGATGTGGCAGGGCGGCGGGCGCGCGGTCGCCGCGTCCGTCTGCGGTTGCCTGTTGGCGCTCGCCCGACCGCTCGCCGCCGGCGGCACGCCGGGCATCGTGCTCACGCTGCTGTTATACGCGGCTGCCGCCGCGCTGCTCTGGGCCGACCGTTCGGCGCCGCGTTTTGCCCGCATATGGGTACTGACGGACGCGGCGATCTACGTTGCGATGCTTTTGCTGCACGCGCAGGCCCTGTGGCTTTCGCCCTACTTTGTCTATGCCGGATTGTCCATCCCGCCCTATCTGGCGATCCCTTACCTGCGCGCCGCGGCGCTTTCCGCGAAGGCGCGCCCCGAGGAGGTCTGACATGCCCGTCGGAAACCGGAAAAACATCCTGTACCGGTTAACCCTGCCCGTCTTCGGCCTGCGCTGCCGGTGGCGCGGCGTGAGCTGCGAGCCGGGCGAAGGCGCAGCCTCGCCAGCCCGCGATCTTTCCCGGGCCGTCGAGCGCGTGTTTCGCCGCCACCATGTGGTGGGCGGTTGCGTGCAGGTCATCCGCGGCGGAACGCTCGCTGAACGCTACGCCGCCGGATACGCCGATCTCGCCTTGCGGGAGGCCGTAACCCCGGGCACCCTGTTTCGCACGGCGTCGGTCGCCAAGATGGCGTGCGCGCTGCTGGTCATGCGCCTGCAAACGCGCGGCCTGCTGGATGTGCATGAGGATATCTCCGCCCTGTGGGGCGCGCCGATCCGCAACCCGCAGCATCCCGACACGCCCATCCCGCTCTGCTCGCTGCTGAGCCATACCTCGGGCCTCATGGATTCCCCGCTCTACTTTCAGTCCTTCGGCCGTGCCGTGACCGTGGACGAGATCCTCGCAGACGGCGCGTGCTTTACCACCCGCGAGCCGGGTCAGCGGTTCCAGTACAGCAACTTCGCGGCAGGGCTGGTCGGCTGCCTGCTGGAACGCCGCTTCGGCGTATCGCTGGCAACGCTCGCGCAGCGGGAGCTGTTTGACCCGCTGGAAGCGCGCGCCACATTTGACCTCGCGTCGCTTGTCGGCACGCCGCCCGCCAGCAGCTACCGCGTGCTGCCGCCTTCCCGGCGGCCGGCTTTTGACGCCCCCCGCCGTTTGCGGGACGCGCGGCCCATCCTTGCGCCCGATCCCCAGCGCCATTACCTGCTGGCCTCCGGCAGCCTGTTCCTGACCGCCGAGGCGTTGGCGAGGCTTGCCCTGCCGGTGGTCAACGGCGGCCATGCCGCGCGCGGCGTGTTCCTCAGCCTCGAAGCCGTATCGCACATGAAAACGCCGTCCACCGCGTGGCCGGAGCCGGAGGTGCGCATGCGCCACGGCATGGGCCTGCTGGAAGTGGACGATCGCAAGGTGAGCAAAAACCGCCTGTACGGCCATCAGGGCTTTGCGTACGGCGCGGTCAACGGCGTTTTTCTGGATGAGCGGGGCAGCGGCTTTGCCTCCCTCAACAGCGGCGCGAGCGAGCAGCGGCTGGGTCACCTGAGCCTGCTCAACCGGGACCTGATCGACCTGCTGCTCAACGGTGACGGATATGCATGATCTGGTAACGGAGATTCGGGAAGAGCGCGGCGCGTACCGCGTGACCGTGAACGACACCGAAACCTTCCGCCTCTCGGCCGCCGATTATCAGGCGCTGCCGCTCGTCGCCGGGCAGGCGCTGGACTGGCCCGCATACCGGGCGGCGCTGCTCAAGCGCCAGTACCCGGAGGCCCTCGCCAAGGCAGTCGCCTTGCTGGCCGCGCGTGCCCGCAGCCGGCGAGAAGTCGCGCGCAAACTCGCGGACCGGGGCTACCGGCCGGAGACGGTGGCGCAGGTCATCGCCAGATTGCAGGGCGAAGGCCTGCTGGACGATGCGGCTTTCGCGGCCCAGTGGGCGCAGGCCCGCGCCGCCAAAGGGCTTGGGCGGGCGAGGCTTTTGCAGGAATTACGCCTGAAAGGCATCGCCGAGGACGTTTGCCAGACCGCGCTGGCCGGGCTGGATACGGACGCGCAGGACGAGCAGGCGGCACGGCTGGCCGAAAAGCTGCTGGCGCGCTACGGGCGTCTGCCGGCCCGCGAGGCGATGCAAAAAGCGTTGGCGGCCTTCCAGCGGCGGGGGTACGGGTACGGCGAAGCGTCCCGCGCGCTGCAGGCGGCGCTGGAGCGGATGCGCGGCGAAGAGTGAACGGCAGCGGCGCAAGCGGGATCGCCTGCCCGTCGCCGCAACAAGCCCAGGGAGGTCTATACGTACGGAAAGCGCTTTCGCCGACGATGCCGGCGAAAGCGCTATTTTTAACCGTTGACGTTTTTTCTCCGGCCGCCTCCGTTTGGCGGCGGGCGCAAAGCAAAGCCCGACCTTTCCTTGCGCCGACGATCGCCGTTGGAACCGCCGGGATGCGCCGCCAGCCTTTGGCGATGAACGGACGCCGCAACGCAGGCCCAAAAGGCGGGGCGTTTTCACTCCCCGGAACGTTCAGGTGACGTTGCCGTTTTCGCGGAAGGACCGCCAGACGTTTTCAAAGAAGTCGTCATCCTCCGGTATCGGGCGCACCTTACGCCAGCGGAACACATTGCCCTCCGACGTTCGCGTAACCTCCTGCACCCAGTCGCCGCGGCTCGCGTCGTCCAGCGCAAACGTGAAACGGTCCGGAAGCCCGGGGTAAGGCTTCACGCCGTCTGGGTCCGTGTACAGCGCGCTGCCGCGGCTCCGGCCGCCCAGCGCCAGATAGTTCTCCATCGCGGAAAGGTAGACTTCCTGACAGATGAGCATATCCCGGAGGCGTAAAGCCTGCCCAAGCCCGCGTCCCTTCGCGGCATGCACAAGGGTCGGGAAATCGTTGAGCATTCGCCGCGTTTCCGTAAGCCCTTCCCGGATGCCTTCCGCGCTGCGGATCGCTGCGCCGACGCGGCTCATGCGGCTCGCCGCAGCCTCCCAGAGGGCGGAGACGTTCTCCTGCCCGGCGGGGTCGTCGGGTTGGGGGCGCGTCACTTCGTCCGCGAGGCGCATCAGCGCCTCCGTCTGTTCCGTAACAGCCGAGCAAAAGGCGTCCTCGGCCATCGGTTCGCCTCCGCGCCGGGCCGCGATGTAGCGCGCGGCGCGCGTGCCGCCCACCTGACCGGCGTTGAGCGCGCTGCCGCCGGGCCGGTAGACGCCGTGGCTGGCGCTCGCCTCGCCCGCGGCGAAGAAGCCCTCCACATTGGTCTGCCACCAGCAGTCCACGCCCAGCCCGCCGTTGTTGTGCTGCGCGCACAGGGCGATTTCCAGCGGTTCACTGCTCAGGTCGATGCCCCTGTCCCGGTAAAAATCCGCCGCGGGGGCGTTCATGTGCCTGAGCCGGTCCATCGGCGTGCCAAAACAGGCGCCCGCGCTTTCCAGATAGGCTTTCGCTTCTCCGGACAGGCTGCCAAAGTCGATATCCCCGCCGCCGGGGTTGGCGCGGAAATCCAGGTACACCTTTCGGCCCTTGCCGGTTTCCAGATACACCAGCAGGTCGATGATGGAGGAACCCCCCGCCACCCTGCGAACGTCAAACGGCCACTGGTACCCCTTCAGGAACACCTTGGAGAGCATCTCGCCCCGGTCCTCAAAAAAATCTGTCAGGAATTCCCGCTCGTCCCCGCCCCGCGCGTCGGTGGAAATCAGTCGGGGCAGCGCCTGCATATACGTGCCCGATACGTTCCACCGCGGGCGTACCGATGCGAGGCCATACTGCCATTCGGTCAGGTTCTTGCCGGTCGCGCCCGCCTCAAACGCCAGCCCCGTGGCACCGTAATGGCCGTAGGGGTAGGCACTGTCGCGGTACATGCCCGCGGGGCCGCCCGTAGCATAGATGATGTTTCGGCAGTTAAACAGCGCAAACGCGTCCCGCGGCTCCGCTTCCCGCGCCGTGTTCAGGCAGAGCAGGCCGAAGACCCGCTTGCCGTCGCCCAGCACGCGCACCACCTGCATCCGGTCCAATACCCGGATGCCCTTGTCCCGCACCGACCGCTCCAGGCATTCCGTCATCTTGCGGGAGGTGTAGGGCCCCACGCTGGTTGCCCGGCGGCGCGGATCGTGGTCGGTTTTATAGCCGATGTATTCGCCGTACCGGTTCTGCGGAAACGGCACGCCCAGCTCCACCAGCCGCAGAAAGCACTGCGTGGAAAGCGCGGCCTCGCAAAGCGCCAGATCGCCGTCCACGCATTGGCCGGAAAACAGGGTTTCCGCCATCTCGCGCACGCTGTCCGGATCACCGCCGGAGAGGGTGAGCTTGTAGTACGTTTGCTTGTCGCTGCCGGTGTTGCGGGAGGTGCCCGCCGTCACGTGTTCGGTGATGATGGCGATGTCCCGCTGCCCATATGCGTACAGCCGGTCCGCCGCGTTGTAGCCCGCCGCGCCCGTCCCCACGACGACGGTGTTAAGCGAGTACACGGGGAGCGTACGCCCGCCGATGGTGACGCTTGTTTCCCTCATCTGGCGTTACTCCTTACAGCCGCTGGATATGGAAGCCGCCGTCCACGTCGATGTAGTCGCCGGTGGTGTAGAGGAATTGGTCGCCCGCCAGCGCGGAAACCGCGCCCGCCACGTCCTCGGGCGTGCCCCACCGCGCGATAGGGAACACCCCCGCCTCCACCAGCGCGTCATACTTGGCACGGACGGCGCTGGTCATATCGGTGTCGATCACGCCGGGGCGCACCTCGTGCACCAGAATCCCCTCACGGGAAAGGCGGTCGGCAAACAGCGTGGTGAGCATCGATACGCCCGCCTTGGAAACGCAGTATTCCCCCCGGTTGGTGGACGAAACCACCGCCGAACAGGAGCTGATGTTGATGATGGTGCCGCGCTTTTTGCCAACAGGCTCCTGGCGGATCATCTGACGGGCGACCGCCTGGGTCAGGAACATGGTGCCCTTGGTGTTGATGCCCAGCACATAGTCCCAGCTTTCCTCGGTCATCTCCAGCAGATCGTTGCGCACCTTGGGGCCGACGCCCGCGTTGTTCACCAGCAGGTGCACGCCGCCAAACGTCCGCACGGTTTCGCTCAGCAGCCGCTCCCGGTCGGCGGCCACGCCGATATTGCCTTTTACGTATAGCAGCTGGGCGCCCTCCGTCTCGATTTCCCGGAGGTGCCCGCGGTAGATTTCCGGATCCCGTGTGGCCAGCACGGCGATGTTATAGCCGTCCCTCGCCAGCTGTTTGGCAACCGCCAGACCGATGCCACGGCTGCCTCCCGTGACGATTGCTGTCTTTTTCACCCCGGCAACCTCCTCGTTATGGTTTCAGCACGACTTTGACGGTGTTATGGTTACGGTCTAGCGCCGTGGTCAAAGCCTGCTGCAGTTGCGTAAGCGGAAAACGGTGGGTGATCAGCTTTTCGATGCCGATCTCCTCCGCCATGCGCAGCGCGATGGGGAAATCCCAGCAATAGCCCTGCGAGCCCTGAACGCGGATTTCGTTGTTCACCAGCTTCATCACGGGGATGGTGATCTCCGTCTGTTCAAAGATGCCCACCACCGTCGCCAGCCCCTGCTTGCGCAAAAGCGTCATGGCCTGCACAAAGGTTTCCTGCCGCCCGACGCATTCCAGAATTTTATCCGCGCCCTTGCCGCCCGTCGCATCGCGCACGGCGTCTTCCAAACGCTCGCCTGCGCCGGGGTTCACGGTGCGGGTCGCCCCCAGTTCACGGGCCATCTCCAGCCGGAAGGGCGCATAATCCGATACGATCACTTCCGAAGCGCCCGATCGGCGGCACAGCGCCGCCACAAGCAGGCCGATCGCGCCCGCGCCCAGCACCAGCACCGTTTCGCCCAGGCGGATATCCGCCCGGCGCACCGCGTGCACGGCAACCGCCAGCGGCTCGATCAGCGCGCCGGCTTCGTAGCTGAGCGTCTCCGGCAGGGGAAACACGCTCGCGGCTTTCACGGTGATGTAGTCCGCCATCGCGCCGTCGCCCCTCCGGTAAATGAAGGTCAGCGCGTCGCAGGAGCCGTAGTCGCCGCGGCGGCACGCGTCGCAGGCGCCGCAGGTCTCGCAGGGTTCCACGGTTACGCGGTCGCCTTGCGCGAGGCCCGTCACAGCCGAGCCCAGCGCGACGATGTCGCCGGAAAACTCGTGCCCGATGGTCGCGGGCAGCGGGACGCTGGGGTGCTTGGCCCGGAAAATGTGCAGGTCGCTCCCGCACAGGGCGCTCGCCCGGATACGGATGACTACCTCGTCCGCCGCGGGAGGGGGCACGGGGCGCGAGAAGAAATCGGTCTGGCCCTCGGCCACCACGCGGCCCACGCGGCTGATCCTGTCTTCGCTCATGCCTTTTCCCTCGCTTCCGCTTCCTCACGGTATTGCCGGTACAAAGGCGCGTACACCTTGGCGTCGCGCATCACGCAGCCGGTGCGGCCGTGGTCGCGCATGATCTGCGTGCATTTGGAGCAGGTGGTGCAGCACTTCTGCGGGTCCATAGCGCCCTGGGTGAGCACATCGCGGGGCGCGTCGGGGTAGGCGAAGCTGGAGCGCCCAAGCCCTACGAAGCGGCAGCTGCCGGAGGCAAGGTTCGCCGCGCCGGCGTTGGGCAGGTATTGCCTGAGCCAGGTGTAGCCGTTGCCGACCACAGGCACTAGGCCGGCCTCCGCCTGAATGGCGCGGGTAAACGAGAACAGGCGCGCCACGCTCTCCAGCGGGTGCTCGTCCGGCACGGGAACGCCCGAGCTGGACAGGTCGAAGGGCCGGGTCACCTGCGGGTAGATGTAGTATGGATTGCCGGCAGAGTTGCTCAGCAGGTTCACGCCCAGGTCGCGCAGCATCCGCACCAGGGCCATGGGTTCCGCGGGGTCGAACTTCCACATATCCGTCCGGTCCTCGCCAAAGCCGAACGGGTAGGGATGCGCGTCAAACACGTTGAACCGGCACGCGATGAGGAAGTCCTCCCCCATCTCCGCGCGTACGGCGTTCACGGTATCCCGGAGGAAGCGGGTGCGGTTTTCGAAACTGCCGCCATACTTGCCGGCGCGGGTGTGGCTGGCCAGCAGTTCGCTCAGGAGATAACGGTGGCAGCTCTTGATATCCACGCCGTCAAAACCGGCCTCGCGCGCCAGTTTGGCGGACGCCACGTACTTGCCGATCAGATCGTCCAGATAGGCGTCGGACACCACCGGCGCGTCCGGCGCAAGCCCCACGCGGGGGTCGAGCACCGGGTCGTGCTGGGGCACGATGGGCGCCGCCCTGTGTCCGTGCGGGCGGGAATAGCGGCCGGAATGGGTCAGCTGCAGCACGTTCACCGGCCGGTGTTCCGCGCCGTTGCGGCGGGCGGCTTCGGCGACGGCCGTTTTCACCAGCGCGGCGAACCGGCCCAGATTGTCCTTCGTGAGCATCATCTGCAGTTCGTTGGCGCGGCCTTCTTCCGCCACGGCGCAGGCTTCCCACCACAGGAGCCCCGCGCCGCCGCCGGCAAAGCGAAGGTAGCGGCGCTCCACCAGTTCGCTGGGCGAGCCGTCCGGGTTGGAGTCGCAACCCTCCATGGGCAGCACGGCAAAGGCGTTGGGGGCCGTGTGATTCCCCACGCGCACCGGTTTGCCCAGGGGGGACAGATCCTCCGTGAGTTGAACCTCAACGCCCAGCGCGGCCACCTTGTCGCGCAGCGCATTCAAAGTCGGAAAATGGAATTTTTCATGGGAAGCCATCAGGAACCCTCCCGTTATCGTGTCGATTTGCGGATGATCAGGTCGGTTTTCAAGATATCCACCTGCGGCGGGGCCAGCTTGCCCGTCTTCTCCTTGTGGTGGATCTGGCGAATCAGCTTGGTGGCGGCCAGCGCGCCGATTTCGTACAGCGGCTGGGCCACGGTGGAAAGCGGCGGCTCGATCTGCGCGCTGGTTTCCACGTTGTCGATGCCCATCACCGAAACGTCTCCGGGAATTTTAAGCCCCGCGTCGTGCAGCGCGCGCATGACCACAAACGCCTTGGGATCGCTGCTGGCGAGCACGGCGTCCGGTTGCAGCCCTTTTTTGAGCAGGTTGCGCATCAGGTAGTAGAAGCTGCCCGTGCCGCTGGTTTCGTGGATCACCAGCTGCTCGTCCAGGGACAGGCCGCCTTCGGCCAGCGCGCGCACGTACCCCTTGTAGCGGTCCATGTACAGGGGTATCTCCTCTCGCCCCATGGCGAAGGCGATGCGTTTGTGCCCGGAACGGACGAGGTACTGCGTGGCGTCAAAGGCCGCGCCCTCGTTATCGATGCCTACGGCGTCGATGGTATCGTCATAGATACGGCTGGTGAGCACCACGGGGAACCCTTCCTGCCAGAGCTTGCGGATGTGGTCGGAGCCGGGCATCATGGACGCCACGATGAGCCCGTCGATGAAGCGCGTGCGCAGGCGCGTGATGTAGCGCTTTTCTTCCTCCACGTCCTCGTCTGTGTTGCACAGGATCACGGTATATCCCGCCTTGCGGGCGGTATCCTCCACGCCGCGCGCGATGCTGGGGAAGATCAGGTTCTGGATGCTGGGCACCATCAGCGCGATGGTATTGCTGCGCCCGAGCTTCAGGCTTTTGGCCAGCTCGTTGGGCCGGTAATCCAGCAGGCGTACCGCGTCCATCACGCGAATGCGCGTGTTGACGTTCACCACGGGCTTATTGGAGAGCACGCGCGAAACCGTGCTTGCGGATACGCCCGCGCGTTCCGCCACATCCTTCAGGCTCACCATAGCGCCGTTCCCCTTCCGTTGCGTGCCCATCTCAGCAGTCCCAGTAAACGGTCGCGCCGCGGTGCGCGCTGGTGGTGTTTCGGCGGTACAGCTCCAGCCAGCCGGTCGCGGGCTTCATTAAGGCTTTGAAATCGGCGCGGCGGCGGGCAAACTCAACCTCGTCCACATCCACGGTCAGGCTTCGCCCGGCGATGTCGATGTGGATCACGTCGCCGTTCCTAATCAGCGCGATGTTTCCGCCCTCGTAGGCTTCCGGGCTCACATGGCCGATGGCCAGCCCGCCGGTCGCGCCGGAAAAGCGCCCGTCGCTCACCAGCGCGATCTTCGTGCCCAACCCCTTGCCCAGCACCGCCGCCATAAAGGTTTCCATGTGGGGCATGCCGGGCGATCCCTTGGGGCCTTCGTAGCGGATGACCACCACGTCCCCGGCGACGATCTCGTCTTTCAGGATCGCGTGCCAGGCGTCGTCCTGCGAATCGTACACCTTGGCCGGACCGGAAAATTCCCACGCGGCTTTTTCCACGGCGCTGAACTTGACGATAGCGCTGTCCGCGGCGATGTTGCCGTGCAGCACGGCCAGCCCGCCCTGCTCGTGCAACGGCCGCGCCACGGGGCGAATCACATCGGTATTGCGGTTTTCGCTCTTTTGGGCCATTTCCCCGATGGTGCCAAACATCCCGCCCGCGGCGGTGTCGATTTTGTTGGCTTTCGCCAGCTCCGCCACGACCGCGCCAAGCCCGCCCGCCCTGGAAAAATCCGCCATGGTGTAGGTGGGGTGGTTGGGGTAAATAGCGCTGATCACGGGCACCTCGCGGCTGATGCGGTCAAACGTTTCGGGCGTGATGTCAAACCCGCCCTGCCGCGCGATGGCGGGAATGTGCAGGAGGCTGTTGGTGGAGCCGCCGGTTGCCATCATGTAGCGCACCACGTTGTCAAAGCTCGCCTGCGTGAGGAAGTCCAGCGGCCGCCGGCCGTCCCGGGCCGCCTGAACAACGGCGCGCGCGGCCTCGCGGGCCATCGCGTGCCACTCGGGCGTCTGGCTGCGCACGCTCGCGTTGCCGTGCGGGGAAAAGCCCAGCACCTCGGCGGTGGCGCACATGGTGTTGGCCGTGCCCATAAAGGGACAGGCGCCCGGCGTAGGGCAGGCGTGGCGCACCACCGCCTTGTAGGCGTCGCGGGTGATATCCCCGCCGATGTAGGCGGCATACGCCTGCTTGGTGTGGGTCAGGGTGAGCATGCGGCCGTCCAACTCGCCGGGGGCCATGAAGCCGCCGGTGAACATCCCCGTGGGGATGTTCACGCGCAGCGCGCCCATGAGCATGCCGGGCACGATTTTGTCGCACGTGGCCATAATCACCATGCCTTCCAGCATGTTAAGCTCCGCCAGCGTTTCCCCCTCGCTGGAAACCAGATCCCGCGTGGGCAGGGTATAGCGGTCGCCGGGGGTGTTGCTGCAAATGCCGTCGCAAATGCCAAGGCTCGGCAGTTCCAGCGCCAGCGCGCCCGCGGCGTAGATTTCCGCCTTCATTTCCCCGATCACATCCCGGAGGGGGAAGTGGCCGGGGTTCATCTCGTTCCAGGAGTTGATCAGCCCGATCACCGGGCGTTTCGCGTCCTCCTCGCTGACGCCCATCGCGTACAGAAGCGCGTTGCGGTGATCCAGCGATTCCTCATTCCATTCAAGGATCATGGG